>NZ_JBVITR010000056.1:43675-44477 GCF_055574875.1 Streptomyces sp. NPDC034670 | reverse complement strand
CGGATCGGGGTGCCCCGCTCCCCCGCCGCCCGGGCGATCTCCCGGACCTGGTCGTCGAACCGCTTGATGTTGCCCGGATTGACCCGCACCGCCGCGCACCCCGCCTCGATCGCGGCGAACACGTACTTGGGCTGGAAGTGGATGTCGGCGATCACCGGGATCTGCGACTTGCGCGCGATCACCGCCAGCGCGTCCGCGTCGTCCTGGGTCGGGCAGGCCACCCGCACGATCTGACAGCCCGACGCGGTCAGCTCGGCGATCTGCTGCAGCGTCGCGCCGATGTCGGACGTGCGCGTGGTCGTCATCGACTGCACCGACACCGGCGCGTCCCCGCCCACCGCCACCGACCCGACCTGGATCCGCCGGCTCCTCCGCCGCTCGGCGAGCTTGGTCGGAACGGACGGCATGCCGAGAGAAATCGCAGTCATCTGCTGTGCAACCCCAAGTCGTGGATCAAGCTCCGGCTCCCCGTGAGCAGCGGGCTCCGGGCTCCGAGATTACGGCACGGGCCCGCGCCCGGGCACATCCCGTCCGTAAACCCGCCCAAAGGACGACGGCCCGGAACGAAAGGGTTCCGGGCCGTCGTGAACGGGAGGTGTCGGGAGCGGGGCCGGGGCGTGTTCCGAAAGGAACGTCGTCCGTCCGAAGGGCAGGTCCGGCGACGCCATGGGGGGGTCCCCCTGCTCGAGCGAAGCCGAGGGTCCGGGGGAGCGTGCGATCGCGAGGCGGAGGGTCGCCCCGGCACCCGGAGGTACCGGGGCGACCCGACGACGCGGGGAGCGTTTGTGCCTGGTGTCGTCGG
>NZ_JBVITR010000056.1:0-43665 GCF_055574875.1 Streptomyces sp. NPDC034670 | reverse complement strand
CCACTGTTGTGTTTCCCTCCTGCCGGGGCGGAGTGTGGGTGTGGTGGGTGGTTGGGGCCCTGGCGCCGTCCCCCCCCCCCCCCCCCACCCCCCCCCCCCCCCCCCCGACGACGCGGCGAGCGTG
This sequence comes from Streptomyces sp. NPDC034670, assembly GCF_055574875.1. Lineage (NCBI taxonomy): Bacteria > Bacillati > Actinomycetota > Actinomycetes > Kitasatosporales > Streptomycetaceae > Streptomyces > Streptomyces sp. NPDC034670. The sequence goes on along the minus strand of NZ_JBVITR010000056.1, from coordinate 43,541 downwards.
CGTGCCGGGCGTCGCCGGGCGGACGGGGCTTTCGCCCCACGCCCTAGGAGATCCGCACCGGGTTCACCACGTCCGCGACGAGGACGAGGAGGGTGAAGCAGACGAAGATCCCGGCCACCACGTAGGCCACCGGCATCAGTTTCGCCACGTCGAACGGTCCCGGGTCGGGGCGGCGCAGCAGCTTGGCGGTGTTGCGGCGCAGCGACTCCCACAGCGCGCCCGCGATGTGCCCGCCGTCGAGCGGCAGCAACGGGAGCATGTTGAACAGGAACAGGGACAGGTTGAAGCCCGCGAGCAGCATCACGAACATGGCCAGCTGCTGCGAGGCCGGGATGTCGAGGGTGGCGATCTCGCCGCCGACCCGGGCCGCGCCGACGACGCCCATCGGGGAGTCGGGTTCGCGCGGGCCGTCGCCGAAGGCCGCGTCCCACAGGGCGGGGACCTTGGACGGCAGCGCGGCGAGGGAGTCGACCGCGTCGCCGACCCGGTCGGTCATCCAGACCACGGAGTCGCCGAAGTCCTGTCTGACGACGCCGGTGGCCGCGCTGAAGCCGAGGAAGCCGGCCTTGACGTACTCGTCCTGGACGTAGGCGCCGTTGCCGTCCTTCTTGGCGACCAGGTTGGTGGCGATCTCCGCCTGGAGGGTCACCTCCCGGCCGTCGCGGTCGACGACGATCGGCACCTCCTTGCCGGCGCTGTCCCGGATGAGGTCGGAGAGGGTGCCCCAGTCCTCGGTCCGGGTCCCGTCGAAGGCGACGATCCGGTCCCCCGCCTTCATGCCGGCCGCGGCGGCCGGGGACCGGGGGTCGGACTCCTTGCACTCGTCGCGGTTCTCGCTCTGCGCGATGACGCACGGCGAGACCGAGCTGACGGTGGTGGTCTGCTGCTGGATGCCGAAGCCCATGAGCACGGTGAGGAACAGCGCCACGGCGAGGACCAGGTTCATGAACGGGCCCGCGAACATGACGACGACCCGTTTCCACGGCTTGCGCGTGTAGAACAGGCGCTTCTCGTCGCCCGGCCGGAGCTCCTCGAACGCGGCGGAGCGGGCGTCCTCGATCATGCCGCGCCACGGTGAGGTGGAACGGGCCTCCAGCCGGCCGTCCGGGCCGGGCGGGAACATGCCGATCATGCGGATGTAGCCGCCGAACGGGATCGCCTTGACGCCGTACTCGGTCTCGCCCTTCTGCCGCGACCACAGGGTCGGCCCGAAGCCGACCATGTACTGGGGCACCCGGATGCCGAACATCTTGGCCGTGGACAGGTGCCCGAGCTCGTGCCAGGCGATGGAGACCAGCAGGCCGACCGCGAAGACGACTATGCCGAGGATGAACATCAGGGTCGTCATGCACGCGCCTCCGCGCTCGCCGTCCGGGCTGTCAGTTCCCGGGCCCGCGCGCGGGCCCAGTTCTCCGCTTCGAGGACGTCCGCCACGGTCAGTGAGGTTCCCGTCCGCGGGGTGCCGTGCTCCTCGACCACCCGCGTGACCGTCTCCATGATCCCGAGATACGGCAGCGCGCCGGCGCGGAACGCCTCCACGCACTCCTCGTTGGCGGCATTGAACACCGCCGGGGCGGTGCCCGCGAGCTCGCCCACGTGCCGGGCGAGGTCCACCGAGGGGAACGCCTCGTTGTCCAGGGGGAAGAACTCCCAGGTGGACGCCTTGCTCCAGTCGAAGACCGGGGCGGCGTCGGGGACCCTTTCGGGCCAGCCGAGGCCGATGGCGATGGGCCCGCGCATGTCGGGGGGCGTCGCCTGGGCCAGTGTCGATCCGTCCGTGAACTCAACCATCGAGTGGACATACGACTGCGGGTGCACGACGACCTCAATGCGGTCGAAGGGAATGTCGTACAGCAGGTGCGCCTCGATGACCTCCAGCCCCTTGTTGACGAGGGTGGCGGAGTTGATCGTGATCACCGGTCCCATGGCCCAGGTGGGGTGGGCGAGGGCGTCCTCGACGGTGACGTGCGCCAGCTGCTCCCTGGTGCGGCCGCGGAAGGGGCCGCCGGAGGCGGTGACGACGAGCCTGCGCACGTCGGCGCGGGTGCCGGCGGCCAGTGCCTGGAACAGCGCGGCGTGCTCGGAGTCGACCGGGATGATCTGCCCGGGCTTGGCCAGCGCCTTGACCAGCGGGCCGCCGACGATGAGCGACTCCTTGTTGGCGAGCGCCAGGGTGCGGCCCGCCTCCAGGGCGGCGAGGGTCGGCGCGAGTCCGATGGAGCCGGTGATGCCGTTGAGGACGGTGTGGCAGGCGGAGGCGGCGAGCTGGGTGGCCGCGTCCTTCCCGGCCAGGATCTCGGGCAGCGGCTCCCCCGCCCCGTACTGCGCGGACAGCGCCTCGCGCAGGGCCGGCACCACGTCCTCGCGGGCGACGGCGACCGTACGCACCCGCAGCCGGCGGGCCTGTTCGGCGAGGAGGGCGACCCGGCCGCCGTGGGCGGACAGGCCGGTGACCCGGAAGCGGCCGGGGTTGCGCAGCACGAGGTCGACGGCCTGGGTGCCGATCGACCCGGTGGAGCCGAGGATCACCACGTCCTTCGGGCCGTCTCCCGCGACGGGGTCGTACACCAGGCGCGGGTCGGCGAGGGGGGCTGGAGCGTCGGTCATGGCCACCATTGTGTCGGGTTGCGGCCGCTGCCGGGGCCCCGCCCCGGCACTGCGCTCCCGCGTCCGCGTCGTGTCCGCCGGACGGGAGGGCGCCGGGGCGCGGGCGGGGCGGGCCGCGCCCGCGCCCCGCGGCGGGGAGGAGGGGCCGGACGGCCGTCCCCTTCCCGGTTCAGCGGACCCCCGGTTCAGCGGATCGGCCGGTGCGCGTTGTCCCGGGTGCTCGGGCCCGGTGTGGCGTCCGCGATCCACGGGCCGTCGCCCGAGGGGTCGACGACGCCGTGCTCCAGCCACGCGTAGGTGCCGGAGAGCACTCCCTTGACGACCGTGCGGTCGAGGTCGTCGGTGTTGGTCCACAGCCGGCCGAAGAGTTCCTCGACCCGGATGCGGGCCTGGCGGCAGAAGGCGTCGGCGAGCTGGTAGGCCTCGCGGCCGTGCTCGCCGCGGTCGCGCAGGAGCTCGGCGCGGACGCAGGCGGCGCTCATCGCGAACAGTTCGGCGCCGATGTCGACGATCCGGCCCAGGAAGCCCTGCTTGGTCTCCATCCTCCCCTGCCAGCGGGACATGGCGTAGAAGGTGGAACGGGCCAGCTTGCGGGCGGCGCGTTCGACGTAGCGCAGGTGCGGCGACAGGTCGACGCCGTGCTTGAAGGCGCCGTAGGCGCCGGGGAGCTGTCCGGGGCCCGCGACCAGCTTCGGCAGCCACTTCGCGTAGAAGGCGCCCGCGTTCGCGCCCGCCCTGGCCTTGTCGGAGAGCGACTTCTCGGGGTCGATCAGATCGCCGGCGACCGACAGGTGGGCGTCGACGGCCTCCCGGGCGATCAGCAGGTGCATGATCTCGGTGGACCCCTCGAAGATGCGGTTGATGCGCAGGTCGCGCAGCATCTGCTCGGCGGGGACCGCCCGCTCGCCGCGCGCCCGGAGGGAGTCGGCGGTCTCGAAGCCGCGTCCGCCGCGGATCTGGACCAGTTCGTCGGCCATCAGCCAGGCCATCTCGGAGCCGTACAGCTTGGCGAGGGCGGCCTCGATGCGGATGTCGTTGCGGTCCTCGTCCGCCATCTGCGAGGACAGGTCGACGACGGCCTCCAGGGCGAAGGTGGTCGCCGCGATGAAGGAGATCTTGGAGCCGACCGCCTCGTGCAGCGCCACCGGCTTGCCCCACTGCTCCCGGACCGCCGACCACTCGCGGGCGATCTTCAGGCACCACTTGCCGGCGCCCACGCACATGGCGGGCAGGGACAGCCGGCCGGTGTTGAGCGTGGTGAGGGCGATCTTCAGGCCCTGGCCCTCCTCGCCGATGCGGTGCGAGGCGGGGACGCGGACCCGGTGGAAGCGGGTGACGCCGTTCTCCAGGCCGCGCAGGCCCATGAAGGCGTTGCGGTTCTCGACGGTGACGCCCTCCGAGGCCGCCTCCACGACGAACGCGGTGATGCCGCCCCGGTGGCCCTCGGACTCCGGTACGCGCGCCATGACCACGAGGAGGTCGGCGACCACGCCGTTGGTCGTCCACAGCTTCACGCCGTCCAGGACGTACTCGTCGCCCTCGGGGACGGCGGTGGTGGCCAGCCGGGCCGGGTCGGAGCCGACGTCCGGCTCGGTGAGCAGGAAGGCCGAGATGTCGGTGCGGGCGCAGCGCGGCAGGAACGTCTCCTTCTGCTCCTGCGTGCCGAAGATCTTCAGCGGCTGCGGGACGCCGATCGACTGGTGGGCGGAGAGCAGGGCGCCGATCGCGGGGCTGGCGGAGCCGACCAGGGCGAGGGCCTTGTTGTAGTAGACCTGGGTGAGGCCCAGGCCGCCGTACTTGGTGTCGATCTTCATGCCGAAGGCGCCGAGCTCCTTGAGCCCGGCGACCACCGCGTCGGGGATGCGCGCCTCGCGTTCGATCAGCGCGCCGTCGATCTCCGTCTCGCAGAAGTCGCGGAGCTTGGCGAGGAACTCCTCGCCGCGCTGGGCGTCCTCGCCGGCCGGGAGGGGGTGGGGGTGGATCAGGTCGAGCCGGAAGCGGCCGAGGAACAGTTCCTTGGCGAAGCTGGGCTTGCGCCAGTGCTGTTCCCGGGCGTCCTCCGCGACCTGGCGGGCCTCACGTTCGGTGACGGTGGGGCGGGGCGGGGACGGGGGTGACTCGGGTGCTGCGGACATGAGGCTCACCTCGCCGCGGATCGGGGTGGATGGGCGGGAACCTCCGGGAGGTGGTCCTTTCGCGCGATCCCGGCGGTTACGTTACCGACTGGTGCTACTCGTTCGTATGTACCCGATCCACCCTCACCCCGCCACCCTTCGTGCGGCCGTTCGGCCGACACCGGGGCCGGGGGCCGGCCGGGCGCCGCCCGTGGGAATCTGGAGGACCTCACGCGGCCCGTTTCGACGGCTCCCGGAGAAAGCTGTCGAAGCGCTTCGACAGCCTATGGACACCCACCTCCGCTAGGGATACTGTCGAACCACCCTCACCCGCCCTTGTACGTTCCGCGCACTGTCGAAGCGCTTCACACCACTGGGAGAGCTGGATGGTCACCCTCGCCGAGGTCGCCCAGCACGCCGGAGTCTCGGCGAGCACGGTGAGCTATGTCCTCAGCGGCAAGCGGTCCATCTCCGCGACCACCCGGCAGCGGGTCGAGCGGAGCATCCGCGAGCTCGGGTACCACCCGAACGCCGGGGCCCGCGCCCTGGCCAGCAGCAGGTCGAACATCATCGCGCTGATGGTCCCGCTGCGCACCGACATGTACGTGCCGGTGATGATGGAGATCGCCATCGCGGTGGCCACCACGGCCCGCACGCACGGCTACGACGTGCTGCTGCTCACCGGCGAGGAGGGCCCCGACGCGGTGCGCCGCGTCTCGGGCAGCGGCCTGGCCGACGGGATGATCCTGATGGACGTCGAGCTCGACGACGGGCGGCTGCCGCTGCTGCGGGAGACGGACCAGCCGGCGGTGCTGATCGGACTGCCCGCCGACACCGCCGGCCTGACCTGCGTCGACCTCGACTTCCGGGCCACCGGCGCGCTGTGCGTGGAGCACCTGGCGGCCCTGGGGCACCGGGACGTCGCCGTCATCGGCGAGGCCCCCGCGGTGTACGAGCGGCACACCGGCTTCGCCGAGCGCACCCTCGACGGGCTCCGCTCCCGGGGACGGGAGCTGGGGCTGCGGCTGCTGCACCGGCCGTGCGGGGGCGGGTACGACGCGATGGCCGTGACGCTCTCCCGGATCCTGGACGAACGCCCGGGCACCACCGGGTTCGTCGTGCAGAACGAGTCGGTGGTGGAACCGCTGCTGGCCCTGCTGCGACAGCAGGGGCGGGCCGTGCCCGAGGACGTCTCGGTGGTCGCGATCTGCCCCGAGCAGGTCGCCGTCCAGGCGTCGGTGCGGCTCACCTCCGTCGCCATCCCCGCGCAGGAGATGGGCCGGCGCGCCGTGGAACAGCTGGTCGCCAAGCTCGGCGGGCGGGGCGGCGACGAGGTCGTGCTGCTCGCGCCCGAGCTGACGGTCCGGGCGAGTTCCGGGCCGGCCCCCGCCGCCCCGTAGACCCGCCCCTCCCCTCCTCCCCTGTCCCTGTCCCTCCCCCGCCTCCTCCCGTCCCCTCCTTCTTCGGCTTCAGCGAACGTCCGCCCCCACCGGGGCACCTCCCTGTCTGCACTCCTCCAGGAGCACGCCTCGTGACCCAGTCCGCCGGAACACAGCCCAAGGTCAGCCTCGCCCAGTCCTCCCCCACCGTCGGCACGTTCCGCGAGCGGGACGGTGCGCTGGAGTGGAGCGGCCGCCAGGAGACCGTACGGATCGAACCGTGGGGGCCGGACGCGGTCCGGGTGCGGGCCCGGCTCGGTGGCCCGGTGCTCCCGGGCCTGCCCGGTGCCCTCCTGGACGAGGCGCCCGCCACCGAGTCCACCGTGAAGATCGAGGACGGCCGGGGCCGGCTGACCGTCGGCGCGCTGACCGCCGAGGTCGACGCCGAGGGCATGGTCCGCTTCCTGCGCACCGCCGACGGGAGCGAACTGCTCGCCGAGGAGCGCGCCCACTTCTGGTGGCCCGGCCCGCGCCTGTACACGGCGGTCGGAGGCGGCCACCACCGGCTGGAGCAGCGGTTCGCCGCCTACGACGACGAGCGGCTGTACGGCCTGGGCCAGCACCAGCACGGCCGGCTGGACCAGAAGGGCCTGGTCGTCGACCTCGTGCAGCGCAACGCCGAGGTCTCCATCCCGGTGCTCACCTCCAGCCGCGGCTACACCCTGCTGTGGAACAACCCGGCGGTCGGCCGCGTGGAGCTGGCCCTGGGCGGCACCCGCTGGGTGGCGGACTCGGCCCGGCAGATCGACTACTGGATCACCGCGGGCACCCCGGCGGACGCCCAGCGCCGCTACAGCGCGGTGACCGGGCGGTCGCCGATGCTGCCGCAGTGGGCGGCCGGGTTCTGGCAGTGCAAGCTGCGTTACCGCACCCAGGACGAACTCCTCGCCGTGGCGCGGGAGTACAAGCGCCGGGGGCTGCCGCTGGACGCGATCGTCTGCGACTTCTTCCACTGGACGCACCTCGGCGAGTGGAAGTTCGACCCGAGGGAGTGGCCCGACCCGGCGGCGATGGTGCGCGAGCTGGAGGAGCTCGGCGTCAAGCTGGTGGTCTCGGTGTGGCCGTCGGTCTCCCCGCTGAGCGAGAACCACCCGGTGATGGAGCAGCGCGGCTACTTCATCGGCACCCAGTACGGTCCGATGGCGCACGCCGACTGGCCGGACAAGGGGGTCGCCTCCACGGTCCAGGTCGCCTTCTACGACGCCACCAACCCCGAGGCCCGGGAGTTCGTGTGGTCGAGGATCAAGGAGAACTACCTCGACCCGTACGGGATCACGGCCTTCTGGCTGGACGCCTGCGAGCCGGAGCTGAAGCCGGGCTTCCCGGAGAACCTGCGCTACTGGGCGGGTCCGGGCCTGGAGGTCGGCAACCTGTACCCGGCCGAGAACTCCCGCGCCTTCCACGAGGGCCTCAGGGCCTGCGGTGAGGACGAGGTGATCACCCTCAACCGCTCGGCGTGGGCGGGCAGTCAGCGCTACGGGGCCGCCCTGTGGTCCGGTGACATCGGCACCGACTTCGCCACCCTGCGCCGCCAGGTCGCGGCCGGCCTCAACACCGCGCTGTCGGGCATCCCGTGGTGGAACACCGACATCGGCGGCTTCCACGGCGGCGACCCGGACGACCCCGCCTACCGCGAGGTGATGGTCCGCTGGTTCCAGTTCGGCGCGCTGTCCCCGCTGATGCGGCTGCACGGTTTCCGCGACCCGGGCATGCCGCTGGGCCCGGACATGACCGGTGGCCCGAACGAGGTGTGGTCGTACGGCGAGGAGGCGTACCCGGTCCTCGTGAAGTACCTGCGGCTGCGCGAGCGGCTGAAGCCGTACGTCCTTGAGGTCATGCGGGAGGCGCACGAGGAGGGGCTGCCGGTGATGCGGCCGCTGTTCCTGGAGTTCCCCGACGACCGGGCGGCCTGGTCGGTGGACGACGCGTACCTGTTCGGCCGCGACCTGCTGGTCGCCCCGGTGCTGACGGCGGGCGCCACGGCCCGGACGGCGTACCTCCCGGCGGGCGCGCGCTGGACGGACGCGTGGACGGGGCAGACGTACGAGGGCGGTGCCGCCGTGACGGTCGAGGCGCCGCTGGACCGCATCCCGCTGTTCCTGCGGGACGGGGCGAGCCTGCCGGTCCGGGAGGCGTGAGCCTGACGCGGAAGGGGTGCCCCGGGACCGGGGCACCCCCTCACCGGTCTCCACCGGCCTCGCGGGAAGCCCTCAGCCGCCCGACACCGTCAGGCGGTTGGTGCGGAAGTCCAGCCCGCCCGGCGACGAGGTGATCTCGTACCCGAACTGGACGTCGCCGATGGTCTCGTTGCCCATCCAGCCCTTGGTGTCCTTGATCCACTTCAGGATCGGGAGGATGTTCACCGTTCCGGACGTGGAGTCGGAGGTGCGCAGGAACGAGAAGACCTCGTTGTGTCCGTTGCTGCCCTTGTAGACGTTCCAGGTGTGGCCGCCGAGGCTCACCGTGCCCTGGGAGGAGCCGAGCGGGCCGACGGCGCCGTGGTGGTTCACCCAGAGCATGATCTCGTAGTCGTAGTCCGTGTCCCAGATGTCGTACGAGGTGTTGTACGCGCCCGCGGACGGGACGGTGACGTGGTAGCTGCTGGTGAGCGAACCGAGCGAGGCGATCGGCTTGTTGATCACCTTCTTGGCGTTCGGGTAGGACTTGATGCCGCCGGTGTTCGGGTGGTCGGCCCACACGCCCCAGTCGGTGCCGGAGTTGGCCCAGACGCACTGGCTGCCGGCGCCCGGGCCCCAGATGTTGTTGTAGAGCGTGTAGCCGTTCAGGCCGGTGTTGCCCCACTGGTCGCAGGAGCTCCAGACGGCGGCGTGCGCGGGCGCGGAGGCGAGGCCGACCGTCGCCCCGAGCGCGAGGGCGGGGGCCAGCAGGACCTTGGTGATCCTGCTCAGGGTGCTTGTTGCCATGGTGTTCCTTCCATGGGTGGGGGGAATCACGGGGGTCACCGCGGCCTCAGGGTGAGGACGCGGTCCTCGCCGGCGACGAGGTCGAGGGGCTCGGCGCCGGCGGGGGTCCGCAGGTCGACGCGGCAGGTGCGGTCCGGCCGCAGCACGGCGGTGGCACCGTCCGGGGACCAGGTGAGGTCGAGCAGGGCGCCGAAGCGGGTGCGCACCCCGCGCAGCGCGCCGCTCGGGTACGCCGGGAGCGGGGCGGGCAGCAGGACCAGCCGGTCGGGGGTGGACTGCACCAGCGCCTCGATCAGCACGGCGGGCAGGGTGTGGGCGGCGTCGGCGTTGTAGACGTGGCGGTGCGGGTAGTGCGCGCTCATCAGGGAGGCGTGGAAGAAGTCGCCCTCCAGCACCCGGGCCAGCGCGTGGGCGACCCGCCCGGCGTCCCGCAGCCGCGCCGCGACCAGGGCGTGGTGCAGGTGGCCGTGCGCGGAGTCGTTCTCGGCGCCGCGCAGTTCCAGGGCGCGGTGGGCGGCCGCCGCCAGGGCCGGGGTGTCGTAGGGGGTGATCTCCTCCAGGGGCCAGACGCCGTAGAGGTGGCTGAGGTGGCGGTGGTCGTAGGAGTCCTCCAGGCCCGGCCAGGCCCATTCGGCGAGCGCGCCGTCGGCGTTGGTCCGGTGCGGCGGCAGCCGGTCGGCGAGCGCCCGCCACCGGTCGGCGTGCTCCGGGTGGTACGCGGCGGCGGTCAGCAGGGCGTGCCGGGCCGCGGAGAGGTCCATGGCCGCGTTGAGCGTGCCCCAGCTCGCGTTCGCGGGCCGGTTCTCGGGCGAGTAGGAGGGGACCACGACCAGCCGACCGCCGGAGTCGGTGCGGGTGAGGAAGTCCTCGTAGAACAGGGCGACCTCGGCGAGCGCGGCGGCGGTGCGCGGGTCGCGCACGCCGTAGGTCTCGTCGTGGTCGACGAGGGGCTTGAGCAGCCAGTCGGCACCGGCGGTCCACAGGTGGAGGGGGTACTCGCGGCTGAAGTGGTACGCGTGCCCGGACTCGCCGTCGGTGTGCGCGGGCGCGACCGCGCCCCGGGTGCCGAAGACCGCGCGGGCGTTGTCCCGCCAGTCGGGCAGCTGGCGGTGGACGAGCGACGCCAGCGCCTCGGTGACCTCGGGGAGGGCGGCGGCCGCGGCGGAGGCGGTCTGGAGGTTGAGGTTGGCGTCGTTGGTGAAGGCGCCGGACCAGGCGGTGTCCCAGTCGCCGGTCCACAGTCCGGTGAGGCGGGGCGGGAGCAGTCCGCCGGCCGACAGCAGGTGGTAGCGGCCGGCCGCGAAGAGCCGTTCGAGCAGGGCGGCGCTGTGCGGCCGGGCCAGCAGCGCGGAGCCCGGCAGGGCGCGTTCGGCCGGGTCGGCGGCCAGGTCGAGGGTGACGCGTTCGTACGCGGTGCGGTGGTGGGGCAGGTGGCGGGCCAGGAGGCCGTCGTACGCCTCCCGCCCCTCGTCGAGCAGGTCCCGCAGGGCGCGGCCCTCGGCGGTCACGTCCGCCTCCCTGGTGTGGCGCCGCACCCGGGTGAGCAGCAGCACGGACCGCGCGCCCTCGACCCGGACCCCCGGAGGGGTGAGCGTGGTCGTGCCGCCGGTGACGGCGACCAGGGTGACGCCGGTGTACGCCAGGTCGCTGCCCGGGTAACGGGCGCGCAGGCTCAGCAGGGCGCCCTCGGGGGTGAGGACGGCGCCGTGGCCGACGCCCAGTGCGGTGGGGGCGCCGGGGAGCCGGTGGTCCAGGCAGACGTCGAGGACGAGTCCCGGGCCGGTGACGTGCTGGACGATCACGTCGTCGGCGCGGGAGACGAAGACGCGGCTGGTCCAGCCGGGGCGCCTCGCCTCCGCGACGCCGGTGGCGAAGTCGACCGCGCGGCGGTAGCCGGGCGGGTCGTCGTCCCGGTGGGCGTCCGGGCGGCGCAGGCGTGTCCGGAAGGCCGGGTGGAAGGACCGCACCCACGTCAGGGGGCGGCCGTCGGTGAAGTCCTCGGCGGCGGTCCGGTCGCCGGCGAGCAGGCGGTCCTGGAGGCCGGGGAGCCCGGCGGCCAGGCGGGGCGGCAGGCGGTGCGCGCCGCTCGCCCCGTCCGGGCGGACGAGGGTGTGGTGCGTGACGACGACCCGGTCGTCGTGCGGATCGCCGGACACCAGGGCGCCGTGGTGGCCGTTGCCGGTCAGGAAGCCGTCCTCCCAGCGGGCGGCCGGGCGCGGCTCCCAGGTTCCGTGGACGGGTGCGGCGCTCATGACCGCAGCACCGCCACGCCGTGGCGGCCGAGGGTGACCCGGTCGGTGACGGTCGTCCCGGTCAGCAGGTCGTGGTGGGTGCCGGGGACGTCGACGGTGACCGGTTCGCGGCCGTGGTGGAGCAGGAACAGCACCTCACCGCGGCGCACCGCCTCGACCCGGTCCGGGAGGCCGTCGAGCACCGGCCGGACGCCGGCCCGGTCCGCGACACGGGTCAGCAGCGCGCGCAGCGCGTCCGGTTCCGGGAGCGTCGAGACGTACCAGGCGCGGCCCTTGCGCAGGACGGCGGGCAGGCCGTCGAGCTCCCCGCCCCGGTAGGGGACGGTCTCGTCGGCGGTGCCGTCGGCCTCCAGCTCCTCCGACCACAGGGTGCCCCGGAAGCCCTCGCACGCGACGGTCTCCCCGGGGTCCAGCGGCCACCACTCGTGCAGGGTGCGGATGCCGAAGAGGGCGCGCAGCCGGGCGTCCATGCCGCCGGGCCGGATCCGGTCGTCCTGGTCGGCCACGCCGGTCAGGAAGCCGCAGACGAGGGTGCCGCCGCCGCGCACGTACGCCAGGAGGTTGTCGACGGCCGCGTCGGTGAGGAGGTAGAGCTGGGGCACGACGACCAGCCGGTAGGCGGACAGGTCGTGGGCGGGGTGGGCGAAGTCGGTGGTGAGGTGCGCCTGCCACAGTGCCCGGTGCCAGGCCCCCAGGACCCGCGGGTGGTCGACCTCGCGCGACGGCCGCGCCTCCTGGTCGCCGGCCCACCAGGAGTGCCAGTCGTGCAGCACGGCGACGTCGGCGGTGATCCGGGCGCCGGTGACGTGCGGGGCGATCCGCGCCAGGTCCGCGCCGAGCTGCCTGACCTCCCGGTACGTGCGTCCCTCCGCCCCCGCGTGGCCGACCATCCCGGAGTGGAACTTCTCCGCGCCCTGCCGGGACTGGCGCCACTGGAAGTAGCAGACGGCGTCCGCGCCGCGGGCCACGGCCTGCAGGGACCACAGGCGGTTGAGGCCGCGCGGCTTGGGGTGGTTCACGCCGCGCCAGTTGACCGGCCCGGCCGCCTGCTCCATCAGCATCCAGGGGCCGCGCGCCTGGGAGCGGGTCATGTCCTGCACGAGCGCGCCGCTCTCGGCGCCGTGGGGGTCGCGGGGGTCGGGATAGAGGTCGACGGAGACGACGTCCTCCTCCTCGGCCCAGCGCCAGGCGTCCTGGCCGGCCCACAGCGGCATGAAGTTGGTGGTGACCGGGATGTGCGGGGTGTGCCGGCGGACGATGTCGCGCTCGGCGGTGCAGCACTCCAGGAGCATGTCGGAGGTGAAGCGCTTGAAGTCCAGCACCTGGGAGGGGTTCTTCAGGTAGTGCGCGCGGCGGGGCGGCAGCACCTCGGCCCAGTCGCCGTAGCCCTGGCTCCAGAAGGCGGTGCCCCAGGCGGTGTTGAGGGCCTCGAGGGTGCCGTAGCGGTGGCGCAGCCAGGCACGGAAGCGGGCGGCGGCCTCGTCGCCCCAGTCGTAGGTGCAGTACTCGTTGTTGACGTGCCACAGGGTGAGGGCCGGATGGCCGGCGTAGCGGGCGGCCAGGTCCTCGGTGATGGCCGCGGCGAAGCGGCGGTAGGTGGCGCTGGAGTGCGAGAAGTGCTGGCGGCCGCCCCACCACTCGGTCCGGCCGTCCTCGTCGCGGGGCAGGGTGTCCGGGTGGAGGTGCCCCATCCAGGGCGGCGGCGAGGCGGTCGGGGTGGCGAGCACGACGCCGACGCCGGCGTGGTGCATCAGGTCCATCAGCCGGTCCAGCCAGCCGAAGTCCCTTTCTCCCGGGCGGGGTTCGAGCTTCGACCAGGAGAAGACGCCGAGGGTGACGGAGTTGACGCCGGCCTCCTTCATCAGGCGGACGTCCTCGTGCCAGACCTCCTCGGGCCACTGCTCCGGGTTGTAGTCGCCGCCGTAGAGGATGCGGCCGCGGGTGACGTCGGCGAGCGTGGGTCCTTCGCGCCCCGGCATCAGACGGGCTCCCCGTACTGGATGCCGCGCCCGTTGGTGGCGAGGTAGACCCGGCCGTACACGCGGGGGTCACCGGTGATCGCCTCGCCGGTCCAGCCCCACTGGTGGTCGTCGTCGTTGACGCGCACCCAGGTCCTCGCCCCGTCGTCGGAGCGGTACACGGCGGTGATCGTCCCCGTGGAGCCGACCTGGTAGACCGCGGGGTAGCCGGCGCCGGGGGCGGCCTTGCCGAAGCCGAGGGTGTGGGAGGAGCGGCAGCTCTCCACCTTCGTGAAGGTCACGCCGCCGTCGGTGGAGCGGTGCAGCCCGTTCTCCTTGGCGCTCAGCCACAGGTCACCGGACCGGCCGGGCGCCGCGGCCAGCTTGAACTGGCTGTCGCCCGCGGGCAGTCCGTCCGCCCGCGCGGTGAAGGTGCGCCCGCCGTCGGTGCTGGCGAGGAGCGTGCCCGTGTCGGTGTCGTAGGCGTAGAAGCGCGCCGGGTCGACGGGGTCGGCGACCGGGACGGCGCCCTCGGGGAAGGTGGGGACCTCGGACCAGGTGGCGCCGTCGTCCGCCGAGCGGTGGGCCGCGTGCTTCGTGCCGTCCCCGTGCACGAAGGACCACAGCAGCACGCTGCCGTCGGCGTTGGCGGCGATCGGTCCCGGCGCGTCCTTCGCGATCGCGGGCTGGGCCGCGAAGGGGACCCAGGTCCGTCCGCCGTCCTCGGAGTACGCCCCGTTGCCGTGGTCGCCCCAGCCGGTGCGCACGACGTAGGAGGGCCGGGCGGCGGCCTGCGCGAGGCCGGTCGCCGTTCCGGACACGGGGTTCGTCGCCATGCCGCGCGAGGGGGAGGCGGTGAGCCTGTCGTGGTACATCACGCCGATGTCCCCGAGGCCGCTGATCAGGTGCGCCTTCCCGGTGGGGGGCGAGATCAGCTGGCGCACGGACGTCTCCTCCAGGCCGCGGACCCGCGGGGCCCAGTGCCTGAGGTCGCGCGTGCCGTAGAGGGTGGCGCCGGTGCCGTGAACGAGGTGCCTCGCGTCGTACGGGTCGAGGGCGAGGGCCTGGATCCACCAGCCGAACTTGGGTTCCTCCTCGCCCCACTTCAGGTACGGCGTCTCGGAGACGTCCAGGACCGCGGAGTCCTTCAGGGACCTCCAGGTGCGGCCGCCGTCGGTGGACCGGTAGAGCGTGTCGACCGCCGCCCAGCGGTTGTTGGTGGAGACGACGACGGTGCCGGGGCGGCGGGCGTCGACGGCGACCCCGCCGTAGCCGAAGGTGTCGGCGGCCCCGTCGCCGGTGGTGCCGCCCGGTGCGACCGGCGTGACCTCGGTCCACTCGCCGCTGCCGGTGCGCAGCTTGTGCACGCTGCCGTCGGACTGCCCGTTGGGGCCGGGTGCGTCGGCGTACGTCACGTACAGCTCGCGGGCGTGCCGGTCGTACGCGGCCCGGACCGGCACGCGGGCGGCGGCGCCGGACGGCTGCCCGGGCACCGCCTCCCAGGTGGTGCCGTCGAGGGTGCGGAACAGGTGGGCGGAGCCGCCGTCGCCCCAGCCGGCGTAGAGGGCGCGTCCGGCGGCGACGAGGAGGGTGACGCCCTGGCCGGTGGCGGACGGGGCGGCCGGGAAGCCGCTCACCGGCGTCCAGGTGGCGCCCCGGTCGGACGACCTGAGCAGGCCGTCGTGCCGGGTGCCCAGCCACAGGACGTCGCTGTCGCGCGGGTCCACGAGCAGCCGCTCGCCGGTGCCCCGGCCGTCCTCGTTGGCGCCGAGCTTCACGGTGAGGTCGGTCCGCCGCCAGGTGGCGCCGCGGTCCTCGGAGCGCAGCACCGCGCCGTTTCCGGCCCAGGGCTGGGCGTAGGTGCCGAGGGCGAGGTAGAGCCGGTCGGGGTGGGCGGGGTCGACCGCCATCGCCTCGACACCGAGCAGGTTCCAGTCGTCCCAGCCGATGTGGTCGAGCAGCGGGATCCAGCGGTCGGTCCGGTCGTCCCAGCGGTAGGCGCCGCCGATGTCGGTGCGGGCGTAGGCGAGCCCGCGCACGGAGGGGTGGAACAGCACGCCGGTGATGAACCCGGTGCCGCCGATGACGACGTTGCGCCAGCGGTAGGCGGGGGCGGCCGCGGGCCCGGCGGCCTCGGCGCGCCCGCCGGGGAGGGAGGCGCCGACGACGGCGGCGGTGGCCGCGGCCCCGGCGAGAACGGCACGTCGGCTCAGGGGGGACGCATGCATGACAGGACCTCGTCTACGGGGTGAGTGGGGGGGACCTCGGGGGGCGGGGCTGTGCCGGTGGGGGATCCGTCGTCGGGGCGCGGCCGGCCGCGGCGGAGTCGCGGCCGGCGGACGCGCGGACCCCTGCGCGGCCTCAGCCCTTGACCGCCCCGGTGAGCATCCCCTTCTTGAAGTGCTTCTGGACGAACGGCGACAGCACCGCGACCGGCAGCAGCGCCAGGACCATCACGGCCATCTGGATCGCCAGCGGCGACAGCTGCCCCGTGTTGATCTGGGCGGACAGCCCCACCGGCCGTTCCTGCTTCTGCACCAGCTGGATCATCACGTTCTGCAGCGGCATCATGTCCTGGTCGGTCAGGTAGATCGACGCGTTGAACCAGGCACTCCAGTAACCCACCGCGTAGAACAGCGCGATCACCGCGACGACCGCCCGGGACAGCGGCAGCACGATCCGGAACAGGATCCTCCAGTCGCCGGCCCCGTCGATGCGGGCGCTGTCGATGAGCTCCTGCGAGATGTTCATGAAGAACGAGCGCAGCACCAGGATGTTGAAGACGCTCACCGCGCTGGGCAGGATCAGCGCCAGGTAGGTGTCCGTGAGGCCGAGGGCCTGGACCAGCAGGTAGGTGGGGATCAGACCGGCGCCGAAGAACATCGTGGCGAGCAGGGTCATCAGGATCCAGCGGTGGCCGAGCGAGCCGCCGCGCGAGAGGCCGTAGGCGCACAGCACGGAGACGGCCATGCTGAACAGGGTCCCGACGACGGTGACGCCGATGCTGACCAGGGTGGCGCGCTGCACCTGGCCGCCGGTGAGGAGTTCCTGGTAGGCGACGAAGGTGATGCTCCTGGGGATCACCACCAGGCCGCCGGCCTCGTCGATGGTCTGCTTGGTCTGGAGGCTGGTGACGACGACGATCCACAGCGGGAAGAGGATCGCCAGGCAGGCCAGTCCCAGCGCGAGTCCCTTGCCCGCCTGCCCGGCCCTGGACGGCTCCTCCTCCCAGACGGGGCGGGGTGGCGCGGCCCAGGGGCTCGGCTTCTTCGCCTTCTTCGCCGGCTGCCCGCCGGCCGGTGTGCCGAGGACGGCGGTCACTTCTTGTACACCCCCTGCTCGCCCATGAGGTGGGCCACCTTGTTGGCGGTGAGGACCAGGGCCAGCCCGACCACGCCCTTGATCAGGCCCGCTGCGGCGGCGTAGCTGAAGTCCTGGTTGCGGATGCCGTTCCACCACACGTAGGTGTCGAGGACCTCGGAGGCCTCCACACCCACCGCTTGCCGTTGCAGCAGCAGTTGCTCGAAGCCGACGGTGAGGGCGTCGCCGACGCGCAGCACCAGCAGCAGGGCGATCACCGGGCGCAGGGCGGGCAGCGTGATGTGCCACATGCGCCGCCAGCGTCCGGCGCCGTCCATGGCGGCGGCCTCGTACAGGTCGTGGGAGACGGAGGAGAGCGCGGCGAGGAAGACGATGATGCCCCAGCCGGCGTCCTTCCAGACGGTCTCGAACGTCACCAGGTACTTGAAGACCTCCGGGTCGGTCATCAGGTCGAAGCCCTCGTAACCGTGCCGGCGGAGGGTCTGCGCGATGATGCCCGCGCCGCCGAAGATCTGCATGAAGACGGTGACGACGAGGACCCAGGAGAAGAAGTGCGGCAGGTACATGATCGCCTGGGCGACCGCCCGCACCCGGGGCCTGACCACGCTGTTGATGAGCAGCGCCAGCAGGACGGGGATGGGGAAGTAGAGCACCAGCTGGAGGAAGAACAGGACGAAGGTGTTCTCCACCGCGTGCCAGAAGGCCGAGTCCGCGAAGATCCGCTCGAACTGCGCGAAGCCGATCCAGGGGCTCTCGAAGATGGCGACGAAGCCGTTCTCGCTGAGGTACGGGTCGTAGTCCTGGAAGGCGACCACGTTGCCGAGGATCGGCACGTAGTTGAACACCAGGACCAGCAGCAGGGCCGGCACCGTCATGAGGATGAGGGTGCGGTCGCGCCGGAACCTGAGCTTCAGGCCCAGCCCGCCCGGCGTGCTCCCCCTCTTCCTTCTCTTACCGGTCTTCCCGCCCGTCTTCTTCCCGCCCCGGCCCGGGGGCCCGGCGGCATCGCCGGACCCCTCCGGAGCCTGCTCGGCGGTCTGCGCCCCGGTCGTGTTCCGGGGCACCGTGCTGTGGGACACGGCCCTCTCCTCGCGTCAGCCCCGGGTCACTTCGCCGAGCCGTTGTCGTCGAGCAGCTTGCGGTACCAGTCGCGCAGGCGGTCACCGCCCTTGCTTCTCCAGTCGGACACGGCCTGCTGCACGTCGCCGACCTTCTTGCGGCCGCGCACCACGTCGTCCTCGAGCTGCTCGAAGCCGTCGGCGAGGGTGGACCAGCGGGTGGGCTCGGTGACGGTGAGCCCGAAGAAGGAGGACTTCCTGGTGAAGGCGCCCATGCGCTGCTGCCACTCCACCATGCTCCGGGTGACGTCGGGCAGGTCCGGGTAGGCGATGTACGGGGCGGGGTTGCCGGTGTAGTCGTAGGCGCCGTTGACCTCGTTGACGCCCTGCTGCGTCTTGACCGGCAGGCCGTCCTCGGTCTCGTAGTCGGTGCCCTCGACGCCGTAGGCGGTGAGCATGAACTCCTTGGTGCCGTAGGGCGCGGCGCAGAAGTTGCACAGGGCGAGGAAGTCCTCGATCTGCTGCTTCGACGCCTTCTTGGAGACGAAGGTGAAGATGTTGGCCGGCTGGACCGCCCACAGCGTGGGGTCGCCGCCGTCGGGGCCGAAGAGGTCGAACGCGGCCATCTCGAAGTCCGCGTTCCGGGTCCGCTGTTCGGCGGTCTTGCCCCACCAGTCGGAGATGTTCTGGTTGTAGACCAGCACCTCACCGGCGGTGAAGCGGTTGCCCGCGTCGCCGCCGCTCTTGCCCTGGACGGCGTCCGGGTGCACCACCCCGGCGGCGTAGAGCTTGCGCGTCCACTCCAGCGCCTCGAGGTACTGCTCGGTCTCGATGCGGTTGACCAGCTTGTCGCCCTCGAGGTTCCACCACAGCGCCTTGTCGCTGCCGGACAGGACGCCGAAGATGTTGAACGCCGTCCACTTCATGTCGTCGCAGGCCCAGCGCTTGCCCTTGGCGTCGGTGGCCTCCTTCGCCCAGGACAGGAACTCCTCGGGGCTCTTCGGGACGCCGTAGCCCTTCTCGTCGAACAGGTCCTTGCGGTACAGGGGCGCGATGTCCGTGACGTACGGGGCGGGCATCGGGATCGCGCGGAGCTGCCCGCCGAAGATGCCGCGCTGCCAGGCCTCGGTGGGGACGGCGGCGAGGTTGGGGTACTTCTTGACCTTGTCGCCGGACAGGTAGGGGCCGAGGTCGGCGAACTTGGCGTTGACGGCGCTGGGGATGCGGCCCATCAGGTTCCAGCCGGGCACGACCACGGCGTCGGGGATCTCGCTGGAGGCGAGGACCGCGCCGAGCTTCTGGTCGTAGGTGACGCCGTCCTGGTTCTGCCAGACGACCTCGACGCCGACGGCCTCGTTCATCGCCGTGTAGTACGGGTTGTCGCCCTTGGGCGGGGTGCCCCAGAACGGGGACATGATCTTCAGCCTGCCGCCGCTGCCCAGCTTCTCGGGCACGGAGGTCTTCAGCTCCGCGGTCGGGACGGCCCGGGTGAAGCCGGCCGCCGAGCCGTTCTTCGCCGGGATGTCCGGGGTGACGACGCTCGACGCCACGAAGGCCGGGAGGAGCTTCTCGGCCTCCTTGCCGGAGGTGGCGCCCTCCTTGCGCTCCTCCTGCCCGCCCCCGCAGGCGGCGAGCAGCGGCGTCCCCGAGGCCACCGCCGCTGCGGCGACCGCCGTGGAGGCGAGGAAGCTTCTGCGGCTGGGCCCGGAGGAGCGGGGGGCGGCGTTCGGCGTCATTGCGTCAACCCTTCGTGGCGCACCGGGACACCCGGCGGTGGCCGTCGACTGCGGTGTCTTCAGCGGAACTGGCTGAGCCGAAGCGGCTGTTCGGCGGAGGGTGCGCCGAGGGGGCGAGCCTCTCAGTCGAAGCGCTTCGATGTTGCTGCGAGGTTAAGTGAACACCTCAAGGCGCACAAGGGTCGTTCCCAAGATTCCTCGGGAGCCGCACGAGCGCGACCTCGCCGTGCGCCGCATGGACGGTCCTGGAGTCACCGGATCCCCCGCACCCCGGTCCCTTGACATCCGCCCTCGCTCGGAATGAGCATCGAAGCGCTTCGAAAGCGCCTCGTCGCTCCCTCCCGAGGAGAACCCCACGTGACCGCACCCCCGCCGCCCACGCCGCCTTTCCGCGATCCGCGCCTGCCGGTCGCGAAGCGCATCGACGACCTCCTGTCGCGGCTCACGCTCGACGAGAAGACCGGATTCCTGCACCAGTTCGCCCCCGCCGTCGAGCGCCTGGGCGTCGCCGCCTTCCGCACCGGCCAGGAGGCCCTGCACGGGGTCGCCTGGATGGGCCCGGCGACGGTGTTCCCGCAGGCCGTCGGGCTGGGCGCGACCTGGAACCCGGAACTGGTGCGCCGGGTGGGCGAGGCGGTGTCGGAGGAGGCCCGCGCGATGCGCGCCCGGGACGAGCGCGTCGGCCTCAACGTCTGGGCCCCGACGGTCAACCTGCTGCGCCACCCCCTGTGGGGCCGCAACGAGGAGGGGTACGCGGAGGATCCGAAGCTCACCTCCGCGATCGCCACCGCCTACACCCGCGGCCTGCGCGGCGGCCATCCGGTGTACTGGCGCACGGCCCCCGTCCTGAAGCACTGGCTCGCGCACAACAACGAGACCGCCCGCGACACCTCCTCCAGCTCGGTCCGGCCGCGCGTGCTGCACGAGTACGACCTGCGCGCCTTCCGCGAGGCCGTCGAGGCGGGCGCGGTGGCCGGGGTGATGCCGGCGTACAACCTGGTCAACGGCCGCCCCAACCACGTCTCGCCGTACCTGGGCGAGCAGTTGCGCACCTGGACCGACCAGGACCTGCTGGTCTGCTCGGACGCGGGCGCGCCGTCCAACCTGGTCGACTCCGAGCACTACTTCGACACGCACGAGGAGGCCGTCGCGGC
The DNA here is from genome assembly GCF_055574875.1 of Streptomyces sp. NPDC034670. NCBI lineage: Bacteria > Bacillati > Actinomycetota > Actinomycetes > Kitasatosporales > Streptomycetaceae > Streptomyces > Streptomyces sp. NPDC034670. The sequence goes on along the minus strand of NZ_JBVITR010000056.1, from coordinate 22,978 downwards.
GGCCCTGCGCGCCGGGGTGGACAGCTTCACCGACCACGGCACGGACGGCTCGAAGATCGCCGCGCGCGTCGAGGGGGCCCTGGCACAAGGCCTGCTGACGGAGGACGACGTCGACACGGCCGTCCGCCGCCAGCTCTCGGTGCGCTTCCGGCTCGGCGAGTTCGACCCGGGCGCGGACCCGTACGCCGGGGACCGGGCCTTCGACTCCCCGGAGCACCGGGCCCTCGCGCGGGAGGCCGCCGAACAGGCGGTCGTGCTGCTCAAGAACGACGGTCTGCTGCCGCTCTCCCCCGGCGCCCGGATCGCGGTCGTCGGCCTGCTCGCCGACGAGTGCAAGCTCGACTGGTACAGCGGCGCCCTCCTCCACCGCTCCACTCCGCTGGAAGGGCTCCACGAGCGCTTCGGCGCGGAGCGCGTGGAGTTCGCCGAGGGCGTGGACCGCGTCCTGCTGCGGACGGCCTCCGGTGCGTTCCTGCACGTCCCGCCCGCCCCCGAGACCGTCGAGGAGGCGCGCGGCGCCGAGGGCGCCCTCGACCCCGCGCTGCTCGCCGGCCGCACCGACCTCCCCCCGCTCGCCACCAGCCCGGCCGGCACCGAACTCGCCCTGGTCGACTGGGGCGCGGGCGTGCTCACGCTGCGCGCCCCCGACGGCCGCTACCTCTCCGTCGCCGGGGACGGGTACCTCCGCGCCTCCGCCGACCAGCCGGGCGGCTGGGTCGTCCGGGAGACGTTCCGTCTGGAACCGCACGGGAACGGCCACCTCCTCCGGCACCTGGGGACAGGACGTCACGTGCAGGTCGCCGCCGACGGCGTGAAGGTTGCCGAGGAGGACCCCGAGGTCTTCGAGCTGGTCGTCACCGAGCGCGGCGCGGACGCGGTCGCCCGGGCCGCGGCCCGGGCCGACGTGGTCGTCGTGGTCGCGGGCAACGACCCGCACATCAACGGGCGCGAGACCGAGGACCGCACCACGCTGCGGCTGCCCGCCCAGCAGGAGGGGCTGCTGCGCGCCGCCCGCGCCGCGAACCCGGACACGGTGCTGGCGCTGGTCTCCTCCTATCCGTACGCGGTCGACCCGGCGGACCTGCCGGCGGTGCTGTGGACCGCGCACGGCGGACAGGCCGCGGGCACCGCCCTGGCCCGGGTGCTCGCCGGCGACGTCTCCCCCGCCGGCCGGCTGCCCCAGACCTGGTACGCCGACGACGCCGACCTGCCGGACCTCCTCGACTACGACGTGATCGGCGGCCGCCAGACCTACCTCTACTTCGAGGGCACGCCGCTGTTCCCCTTCGGGCACGGCCTGTCCTACGCGTCCTTCTCCTACGGGGGGCTGACGGCCCGCGTCGGCGCGGCGGCGGTGCGCGTCTCCTTCACGGTCACCAACACCGGGTCCGTCACCGCCGACGAGGTGGCCCAGCTCTACACGCGCGCCGTCCAGGCGTCGGTCCCGCGTCCGCGGCGTGAGCTGGTGGCGCACCGGCGGGTGCGCCTGGCGCCCGGGGAGACGGCTGAGCTCTCCTTCGACGTCCCCTTGTCCGCCTTCGCGTTCTGGGACGTCGCCGTGGACCGGTGGCGCGTCGAGCCGGGCCCGTACGAGCTGCTGGCCGGCGCCTCCAGCGAGGACGTCCGGCTCCGCGCCACCGTCGAGCTCGACGGCGAGCCCGCCGTCCCGCGCCCCGTCCTCGACCGCGGTCTGGACGCCGCCGGCTTCGACGAGCAGAGCGGCACGGAGATCGTCGACCGGAGCAGGACGTCCGGTGACGCGGTGACCCCCGTGGACGGCAAGGAGGGGGAACTGGTCTTCCGCCGCTGCGACTTCGGCGGCGGCGCGGCGGAGGTGACCGTGGAGGTGGCCGGCGAGGGCACGGTCGAGCTGTCCCTCGACGGCGGCCCGGTGCTCGCCGCGCTGTCACCGGGGGCGCCCACCCCGGGTCCGTACGCCTACGTCACGCTCACCGCGCCCGTCACCGCCGCCGTGGACGGCGTGCACGACGTGCGCCTCGCGCTGCGCGGCCCGCTGCGGCTCGCGCGGGTCGGCTTCTCCGGTTGAGGGTCCGGACGCGGCCGGCACGAAGGAGGGGCCCGGCACCGACGTCCTCGGTGCCGGGCCCCTCCGGGGATCCGCGGGAGAGCGGCTCCCGGTCGCCGTACCGGCCGTACTAGAGGTCGAGGCCGGTCAGGACCATCACCCGCTCGTAGGTGTAGTCCTCCATCGCGAACCGCACCCCCTCGCGGCCCACGCCGGACTGCTTGGCGCCGCCGTACGGCATCTGGTCGGCACGGTAGGAGGGCACGTCACCGATGATCACACCGCCCACCTCCAGGGCGCGGTGGGCCCGGAAGGCGGTCTGCAGGTCGTGGGTGAACACCCCCGCCTGGAGGCCGTACTTGGAGTCGTTGACGGCGGCGAAGGCCGCGGCCTCGCCGTCCACCTTCTGCACGCTGAGGACCGGCCCGAAGACCTCCTCGCAGGCCAGCGTGGTGTCGGCCGGCAGGTCGGTCAGCACGGTCGGCGCGTAGGAGGCGCCGTCGCGCTTGCCACCGGTGAGGAGCTTCGCGCCCGCGGCGACGGCCTCGTCGACCCACGCCTCCACGCGCCGCGCGGCGTCCTCGCTGACCAGCGGGCCGACGTCGGTCGCGTCGTCGTTCGGGTCGCCGGTGACCTGGGCCTCGACGGCGGCGACGACGCGCGGCAGCAGCCGGTCGTACACGGACGCGTCGGCGATCACCCGCTGCACGGAGATGCAGGACTGGCCGCCCTGGTAGTTGGAGAAGGTCGCGATGCGGGTGGCGGCCCACTCCAGGTCCTCGTCGCTCGCCCAGTCGGCGAGGACGACGGCCGCGCCGTTGCCGCCGAGCTCCAGGGTGCAGTGCTTGCGCGGCACCGAGTCCATGATCGCGTAGCCGACCTTCTCGGACCCGGTGAAGGAGATCACCGGCAGCCGCTCGTCCTGGACCAGGGCGGGCATGCGGTCGTTGGGGACCGGCAGGACGCTCCAGGAGCCGGCCGGCAGCCCGGTCTCGGCCAGCAGCTCGCCGAGGACCAGCGCGGACAGCGGGGTCGCCGGGGCCGGCTTGAGGATGATCGGCGCACCGGCGGCGATGGCCGGGGCGACCTTGTGGGCGCACAGGTTCAGCGGGAAGTTGAACGGCGCGATGCCCAGCACGACGCCCTTGGGGAAGCGGCGGGTGAGGGCGAGCCGGCCCCGGCCGCCGGCGTCGGTGTCGAGCCGCTGGGCCTCGCCGCCGTTGAACCGGCGGGCCTCCTCGGCCGCGAACCGGAACACGGAGACGGCCCGGCCGACCTCGCCGCGCGCCCACTTGACCGGCTTGCCGTTCTCGGCGGAGATCAGCCGGGCGATCTCCTCGGCGCGCTCCGCGAGCCGGCGGCCGACGTGGTCCAGGGCGGCGGCACGGACGTGGGCGGGGGTGGCGGCGAACTCGTCCCGTACGGCGTACGCGGCGGCCACGGCCTCCTCGACCTGGGCGTCGGAGGGCACGCTCACCGTGCCGACGGTCCGGCCGTCCCACGGGGAGGTGACGTCGAAGGCGGCCTCGCCGGTGGCCCGGCGGCCGGCGAGCCAGAAGGCGTGGGTGGCCCCCACATTCTGTTCTTGGGGCATGTGAGTCCCGGCCCTTCCGCATTGGGGTGAGTACATGGATTGCTGAAATTCACGGTAGGGGCGGGACGACGGGGGGACGTTTGTCCGAGTCGTAGCAGTCGGGTGGGCGGGCACGCCGCTTTGGCGAGTCGGCGGGATTGCTCCCCGTCACTCCCCGTCGCCCCGTTGCTCCCCGTCGCCCCGCGCCACCCCGCGTCGCTTCGCATCGCTCCGGATCGCTCCGGGCGCTCCGGGCCGCTCCGGGTCACTCCGTGGCTGTCGCCTTCAGCGCCAGCCACAGCTCCATGCGGACGTCCGGGTCGTCCAGGGAGCGGCCGAGGATCTCCTCGACCCGGCGCATGCGGTAGCGCAGGGTGTGCCGGTGCACACCGAGGTCGGCCGCCGCCGCGTCCCACTGCCCGTGCCGGGAGAGCCAGGCGCGCAGGGAGGCGACCAGGTCGCCGCGTCCGGTCGCGTCGTGCTCGTGCAGCGCCCGCAGCAGCCCGTCCGCGAACGCCCGGACCGCGTCGTCGGCGAGCAGCGGCAGCACGGACCCGGCGGCCATCTGCTCGTGCTCCACCAGCACCCGCCCGCGCCGCCGCGCCACCGACAGGGCCTGCTGGGCCTGTTTGTAGGCGGCGGACGCGGCGATCGGGCCGGCCGGGGCGGACAGCCCCATGACCAGTTCCGCCTCGTCGGCGCCCGCGCGGGAGGCCCGGGCGCCCTCGCCGGCGCGGACCGCCTCCCGGGCGGCGGCGTGGTCGCAGCAGGCCGCCACGGCGGCGCCCCCGTCGGCGGCCAGCACCACCAGCCGCTCCCCCTCCGGCACCACCAGGACCGCCTCGCCGGAGCGGGCGGCGGCCAACTCCGCGGCCTCGGCCAGGGCGCCGAGTGCGTCGCCGTTCACCTCCCCCCGCTCCCGGGCGGCGGGTGCCGTCCCGGTCTCGGCGACGATGAGCCGGAACGGCGCGTCCAGGAGGTCCCCGTACAGGTCCCCGGCCACCGCGCGGGCGTGGTCCGGCTCCCCGGCGAGCAGCATGCGCAGCACGGCGGCGCCGATGCGCTGCTCGGCCGCGTGCAGGGAGCGGGAGCGTTCCGTGGTCAGGGTGAGCAGGGCGACGGCGGAGTGCACGGCGTACCGCTCGGCGGTGCCGAGGGCCGCGGCCGTGCCCACGGCGAGCGCGGACCGGGGCCGCCGGCCGGTGCCCAGGGAGTGCAGTTCCACCCGGTCCTCGTTCTCCGGCCCGGCCACGACGGAGGAGGCGGGCGCGGGCCGCTCCCGCAGCCGCCGCACGTCCGCGGTGAGCCGCGCGGCGCGCCGGCCCGCCCACTCCGGCGCGGTCGCGACGACCGCGCCGGAGGCGTCGTAGAGCGCGGCCCAGCCGTCGACCTGGGAGGCGAGCGCGGCCAGCAGCCCCTCCGGTCCGTCGGTCAGCGCCTGCCTGGTCAGCTCCCGCTGGGCGGCGAAGCCCGCGGTCACCGCGCGGTACTGGTCGGCGGCGATGGCGGCGGACACGGCCTTGCTGATCGCGAGGAAGGGGGTGCGGCGCGGCACCTCCAGCAGCGGCAGCCCCTCCTCGCGGGCCGCGTCGACGAGGGCGCCGGGGATGTCGTCGTAGTGGACGCCGACGGCGAACCCGAGCCCGACGACCCCCGCCGCCACCAGCCGCTTCACATAGCGGCGCATCGCCGCCGGGTCCTCCGCGTCCAGCTTGAGGGCGGTGATCAGCAGCAGTTCCCCGCCCTCCATGTAGGGCACGGGGTCGGCGAGCTCGCTGGCGTGCGCCCAGCGGACCGGCACGTCGAGGCGGTCCTCGCCCGCGCGCACGGCCAGCTTGAGCGCGGAGTGGTGGACGAGCGAGGCGAGCGTCAGGGGCATGGCGCCTTCAGGTCGGTGGACGTCGGGACGTGCGGAGGTTCGGTGACCGAGGTGATCTTTTGGCCGTCGCGTATGAACGACCCGTGTCGATTCTGCCTCATCGTACGGTCGGCGCATCGCCGTGCGCGCCTGGCTCCGAGGGCGCGGACGCGGGTGGGGAGGACGGCCCGAGGGGGGTTCTCCCCCTCGGGTCAGACGCGGGGATCGTCCGGCGGCGCGAGGTCCGCGACGTGTCCCGCCCCTGGTCTCGATCACATCGGGAGCGAGGCCGGACAGGGGCCTCACCGGCGGTTCTTCCGCGCCTCCCGGTGCACCGACCACGTCCGCGGGCGCATCGCGTCCGCTCCCGCACGCGTCCGGGGGGATCTCCCATGTCCCAGCGCGCCGCCCTCGCCCCGCTCATCGCCACGGCCGTCACCGGCGGCGTGACCGCCGGCGGCATCGCCATGGCCGCGACCGGGGCGGAGCCGGCCGGGCCGTCCCTGGAGAACGGCTCGGTCCGCCACACCGCGCCGTCCGGCGACCGCGCGGGCTCGTTCGCCTTCACCGTGGACGCGGCCGACGGCCCGGGCGTCCGGGGCGTCACTGACCGCGCCCGCCGGGGTTCCGCCCCGGCCCGGCGGCGGCCCACCGGACGACCGGCGGGGCGCCGTCGGGGTGCGCGGCGGTGCGCGGTCCCTACCCCCGCAGGTCCACCAGCAGCGGCGGCGCGTGCTCGCCCCCGACCGTCGTCAGGGACAGCACCGCGTGCCCCGGCGGCACCGCGTGCGCCAGCTCCGACGCCGACCACCGCTCCCGTTCGACCTGCCGCACCGTCACCGCGTCCGTCGTCACCGCCTTGCCCGTCACCAGCTTGCGCAGCGCGTGGAAGGCCCGGGTCATCGGCTGGTCGGCGAAGACCGTGTGCTTGGCGACCTCCGTCGTCTCCACCCACGCGGTGCCCCAGGTCTGCGCGAACCGGCTGCCGTCCCAGGTGGTGACGCCGCAGAAGGCCATGTGGCAGCCCACCGCCCCGTGGAGCGGGCCGTGCAGCGCCTCGGGGACGTCGCCGAGGGTGCGCAGGGCGAGCAGCACGCCCGCGTTCTGCGACCGCAGCCGCTGGATGCGGCGCACCGACTCCGCGGTGACCGCGCCCGTCGCGTCGTCCAGGACCAGGCAGGCGAAGTGCGCCCGCCGGCCCTCCCGGACGACGGCGTGGAACTGTGCGAGGACCAGCCGGGTGATCAGCCGGCCGGCCTCCTCGTGGCCGCGCTCGGGCAGGTCGATCCGCACCCGCAGGGGGTGGTGGGCGACCGCGCGCAGGGAGAACGGCCGGCTCGGGCCGCCTCCGCCGAAGAAGCCCGCGAACACCGGCCGGTCCAGCAGGGCCAGCCGGTCGGCCAGGGCCCGGCCCGCGTCGCCCGGCGCGCCCGTCTGCCGGATCCGCGCGTCGAGTTCGCGGCGCATGACGTCGTCCCCGCCCGCGGCGAGCGCCTCCCGCAGCGGGGTCAGGACCCGCTCCTCGCCCTCCAGCAGCTCGCGCAGCTCCGGCAGGGTGGGGAAGCGGCCGCGCACCGCCCGGAAGGGGCCGAGCAGTTGCGCCAGCGCGGTGACGGCGCCCTGCGTCCCGACCGTGTCGAGGTCGCCCACCAGCGCCTCGGCGAGGATCGCCGCCGCCTCGTCCGGATCGTCGGACTCGGCGTACGGGTCGAGGTCGTGCACCGAGGAGGGGTCGCCGATCCGCACGATCACGTCGAAGGCGCCGTCCGCGCCGAGCGGGTTCCCGGGGGCGGAGACGGCGACGACGGCGCAGCGCCCGGTGAGCGCCTGCAGCGCGAGCGCCTCGGTCACCGGCTCGACGAGGGTGCGGGTCTTGCCGGACCCGGAGGGGCCGACGGCGAGCAGCGAGGTGCCGAGCACGTCCGGGCCGAGGGCCGCCCCGGCGTCGTGGTACGGCTGCGGGGCGCGCTCGGCCGCCACCCAGCGGCCGATGCGCACCTGCCCGGCGAGCAGGTCGTGGCGGGCGGCCCGGCGCGGCAGGTCCCGGGCGCCGGAGGGGTGCGTCCAGGCCGCGCCGCCCTGGCGCAGGACGGTGTCGCGGAAGGCGTCCAGCGCCGCGCCGCGCCGGGCGGCGGCGAAGGCGTGCTCGACGCGGGCGCAGTCGACGTCGTTCATGCGGCCGCCGGCGACCTCGGCGGTGAGCAGCCCGGCGGCCTCGTGCTGGCCGGCGTCGTGGAGGGCGGGCCACTGGGAGCGGGGGCGCACGGGCGCGGGGGTGCCGGGCTCGGCGCCCGCCCGGCGGGCGGCGAGCCGCTCCTTCGCGTACGGCCACCAGGCGCCGAGGCGGGCGAACGGCCACACCACGAGCAGCGCGACGACCGTGTACAGCGTGTTGGTGTAGAGGGGGGAGCTCATCAGGTCGTAGCTGCCGGTGACCAGCACGGTCAGGGAGAGCAGCGGATCGACGACCGGCACCGCGGACCATCCGGCGCCCGGGAAGGCGCCGGGGAAGACCAGGGCGAGGGCGAGCAGGGCGAGCAGGGCGGCGAGCAGGGCGCGGGCCGGCTGGGGCCTGCTGCCCACGTAGTGGCGGACGATGGCGCGCCAGCTGCCGAGCGCGGCCACCGAGAGGCCCAGGGCGACGAAGAAGAGGCCGTCGTAGACCACCAGGGCGTCCGCCCCCGGGAGCGCCACCGCCCGTCCCTCGAGCAGCCTGGGCGAGGCCACCGTGCCGGCCCACCACCAGTCGTCCGGCGTGAACATCCGCAGGAGGACGAACTGGTAGGGGAGGGCGCCGCGCCGCCAGAACGACCACACCGCGAGCGCCAGCAGGAGCGGGACCAGCATGCCGGCGGCCGTCACCGGGGCGATCCTCTCCGCGACCGCCCTGGGCGGGCGGTAGCCGTACCGCCAGATCCCGGGCCGGGCGGCCGGCCTCTCCTCGTCGAGCCAGGCGGCGACGGCGGACGGGGACCGGGGGGCCTGCCCGGGCACGGGTGGTGCCTTCGGCGCCCGGTCCGGCCGCGGCGGCACCGCGGGCACCCGCGGGGGCCCCGCCGGGCGTGGTACGGGATCCGCGTGCTCGTCCCGCGTCTCCCGGGTCCCGTCGCCGTCCATCGCCCTGCCCCCTGACCAGCCGATCCGTCCACCGTCAGCGAGCCAATCTAACGCCCCGGCAGGGCGAGTTCACCGATCGCGCGGCCGGGTCCGGCCACGGCGGGATCCCGCCCCCGTGCCGAAGCCGCACCGACGCCATGTCCACCGCGGACAACCCGGCCCCCCGGACAACGCCCACATGGAGCATGCCCAGCCCCCTCCGGCCGTCCTAACCTGCGGGAAAAGACCGGAAAAGCGTCCGTTACACCCCCCAGGAGTCCCGCATGACCGCACTTCCGCAGGAGCGCCGCGTCGTCACCGCCATCCCCGGCCCGAAGTCGCAGGAGCTGCAGGCCCGCCGCACCGCCGCGGTCGCCCAGGGCGTGGGCTCCACGCTGCCGGTCTTCGTCACCCGCGCCGGCGGCGGGATCCTCGAGGACGTCGACGGCAACCGCATCATCGACTTCGGCTCGGGCATCGCCGTGACCTCCGTCGGCGCCTCCGCCGAGGCCGTCGTCCGCCGCGCCTCCGCCCAGCTCGCCGACTTCACGCACACCTGTTTCATGGTCACGCCGTACGAGGGGTACGTGGCCGTCGCCGAGGCGCTCGCCGAGCTGACGCCGGGCGACCACGCCAAGAAGTCGGCGCTGTTCAACAGCGGCGCCGAGGCCGTCGAGAACGCCGTCAAGATCGCGCGCGCGTACACCAAGCGGCAGGCGGTCGTCGTCTTCGACCACGGCTACCACGGCCGCACCAACCTCACCATGGCGCTGACCGCGAAGAACATGCCGTACAAGCACGGCTTCGGCCCGTTCGCGCCCGAGGTGTACCGCGTGCCGGTGGCCTACGCCTACCGCTGGCCGACCGGCCCGGAGAACGCCGGTCCGGAGGCCGCCGCGCAGGCCATCGACCAGATCTCCAAGCAGGTCGGGGCCGAGAACGTGGCCGCGATCGTCATCGAGCCGGTGCTCGGCGAGGGCGGCTTCATCGAGCCGGCCAAGGGCTTCCTGCCCGCGATCAGCGAGTTCGCCGCGGCCAACGGCATCGTCTTCGTCGCCGACGAGATCCAGTCCGGCTTCTGCCGCACCGGCCAGTGGTTCGCCTGCGAGGACGAGGGCATCGTCCCGGACCTGATCACCACCGCCAAGGGCATCGCGGGCGGTCTGCCGCTGGCCGCGGTGACCGGCCGCGCGGAGATCATGGACGCCGCGCACGCGGGCGGCCTGGGCGGCACCTACGGCGGCAACCCGGTGGCCTGCGCGGGCGCGCTCGGCGCGATCGAGACGATGAAGGAGCTCGACCTCAACGCCCGGGCGAAGCGGATCGAGGAGGTCATGAAGGGCCGCCTCACCGCGATGCAGGAGAAGTTCGACGTCATCGGGGACGTCCGCGGCCGGGGCGCGATGATCGCCGTCGAGCTGGTCAAGGACCGCGCCACCAAGGAGCCGAACCCGGAGGCGACCGCGGCCCTGGCCAAGGCCTGCCACCAGGAGGGCCTGCTGGTCCTGACCTGTGGCACCTACGGCAACGTGCTGCGCTTCCTGCCCCCGCTGGTCATCGGCGAGGACCTGCTGACCGAGGGCCTGGACATCATCGAGCAGGCGTTCGCCCGCATCTGAACCGGCATCGGAGCAGGTGGGCCGCCCCGGTCCCGACGGGCCGGGGCGGAACCGCAGAGCGTGTGAAGAACGTGTGCGGGGTGGATGGCAGAGGCCCGTCGCCCCTGTCGCGGGCCCGCCCCCTGCCGTAGGTTCTACCGGGATGAGAGATACACCCGCCCACAGGGGACTGTGGGCGGCACGGGCCGAGGCCTCCCCAGCTTCGACCTGGTCGTGCCCTCGCGCACACAACCGGAGCCCCGAGGGCTCCGGGTCTCCTCACGATCGGACGGTCGCCCGCCCCAGACCCCCCGGGGCGCGCGACGTTCCGGTCCGGACGGCCGCCCGGGCATCACCGTCGGCACGCCGTTCCCGAAGGGCCGGCGCACACCCCCCCTTGCGCCGGCCCTTCGGTGCGCCGCACCGCCCCCGCCTGCGAAGCTGTGCGCCATGCTGCTGCTCGGACCGCCCGCCCTCCTCTTCGCGCTGATCACCTGGCAGGTGGTCGCCGACGGCCCGCTGGTGGGCCTCGACGAGCGGCTGAGCGAGGTCCTGATCCGTCCGGACCGGGCCTCCGAGCTGCTCGCCGACCTCGGCAACGTCCAGGTGGCCGTGCCGGTCCTGGCGGTCGCGCTGGCGCGTGCCGCGTGGCGGGGGCGGGCCGAGGGCGCGGACCGCTGGTGGCTGCCGCCCGCCGCCGGGGCCGCGGCGATGGCCCTGGTACCGGTGCTGGTCGTGCCCCTGAAGGAGTGGACCGACCGCCCCGGCACCCCGGCCGTGCCCCCGGCGGTCGGCTACTACCCCTCCGGCCACACCGTGACCGCCGTCGTGGCGTACGGGGCGGCGACGCTGCTGCTCCTCCCGCTGCTGCGCTCGGCGGCGGCCCGGCGCGTGCTCGTCCTGCTCTGCTGCGTCCTCGTCGCCGGCGCCTCCTACGGGCTGGTGCGCCGGGGCTACCACTGGCCGCTGGACGTGGTGGCCGGCTGGTGCCTGGGGGCGGTGCTGCTGGTCTGCCTGTGGCGGCTGGCCGTCCGGAGCGGCCCGGGCGGGTCCGCCGGCGCCCCGGCGGCCGGGCCGGTCCCGGCCGGCCGTCCCGGCTGACCGCCCGGGCGGCCCCGGCCGCCGGTTCAGCTGTCGAAGCCCAGCCCCAGCCGGTCCATCGTCCGCAGCCACAGGTTGCGGCGCCCGCCGTGCGCGTCGGCCCGGGCCAGTGACCACTTGGTGAGCGCGATGCCGGTCCACGCCAGCGGCTCCGGCGGGAACGGCAGCGGCTTGGTGCGCACCATCTCCAGTTCCGTGCGCTCGGTCCGCTCCCCCGCCAGCAGGTCCAGCATGACCTCGGCCCCGAAGCGGGTGGCGCCCACCCCGAGCCCCGTGTAGCCCGCCGCGTACGCCACCCGCCCCGCGTGCGCCGTGCCGAAGAACGCCGAGAAGCGGGAGCAGGTGTCGATCGCGCCGCCCCAGGCGTGGGTGAAGCGGACGCCCTCCAGCTGCGGGAAGCAGGTGAAGAAGTGCCCGGCGAGCCTGGCGTAGGTCTCCGGCCGGTCGTCGTGCTCGGCGCGCACCCGGCCGCCGTACGGGTAGACCGCGTCGTAGCCGCCCCACAGGATGCGGTGGTCGGCGGAGAGCCGGAAGTAGTGGAACCGGTTGGCGCTGTCGCCGAGGCCCTGGCGGTTCCTCCAGCCGATCGACGCCAGCCGGCCGGGGGTGAGCGGCTCGGTCATCAGGGCGTAGTCGTAGACCGGGACGGTGTAGGGGCGGACCCGTCTGACCAGGCTGGGGAAGACGTTGGTGCCGAGGGCCACCCGGCGGGCGCGGACGTGCCCGTAGGGGGTGCGGACGGCCATGCCGGCGCCGTACCGCTTCAGGGTGAGGGCGGGGGTGTGCTCGTGGACGCGCACGCCGAGGTCGAGGCAGGCCCGCTTCAGGCCCCAGGCGAGCTTGGCCGGGTGGAGCATCGCCACGCCCCGCCGGTCCCACAGGCCCGCCCGGAAGGTCGGGGAGTCCACCTGTTCCCGCACCGCGTCGGCGTCCAGGAACTCGATGTCCCCGGCGAGGCCCGCGCGTTCGATCCTGCGGTGCCAGTCGCGCAGCTCCCGGACCTGGTGGGCCTCGGTGGCGACGTCGATCTCGCCGGTGCGTTCGAAGTCGCAGTCGATGGAGTGGCGGGCGACCGTCTCCTCGATGGCGTCGAGGTTGCGGGCGCCCAGCTCCTGGAGCCGGTGGATCTCGCCCGGCCAGCGGGTGAGTCCGTTGGGCAGGCCGTGGGTGAGGGAGGCGGCGCAGAACCCGCCGTTGCGGCCCGAGGCGGCCCAGCCCACCTCGCGGCCCTCCACCAGCACCACGTCCCGCCCGGGGTCGCGTTCCTTCGCGATCAGCGCGGTCCACAGACCGCTGTAGCCGCCGCCGACGACCAGCAGGTCGCAGGTCTCGGCGCCGGTGAGGGCGGGTTCGGGGTCGGGCCTGCCGGGGTCGTCCAGCCAGTAGGACACCGGCCGGACCTCGGCGAGGGATCTCGTCCAACGGCTCATGGCGCTCGGGGCCATGATTTCAACTCCCTACGGGGGACTGCGGTTTCCTTTTCCCGGGGTTCCTAGGACCTCTGCCGCCCGCGCCGGTTCCCGATCGTCGTCGAGACCAGCACCAGCAGGACGGCGACGACGAACATGGCCGTGCCGATGACGTTGATCTGCACGGGCGTTCCTCGCTGGGCGGAGCCCCAGACGAACATCGGGAAGGTGACGGTCGAGCCGGCGTTGAAGTTGGTGATGATGAAGTCGTCGAAGGAGAGCGCGAAGGCGAGCAGCGCGCCCGCCGCGATGCCGGGCGCCGCGATCGGCAGCGTGACCCGGAGGAACGTCTGGAACGGGCCGGCGTACAGGTCCTGGGCGGCCTGCTCCAGCCGCGGGTCCATGGACATCACGCGCGCCTTGACGGCGACCACGACGAAGCTGAGGCAGAACATGACGTGGGCGATCAGGATCGTCCAGAAGCCGAGGTGCACGCCCATGTTGAGGAACAGGGTGAGCAGCGAGGCCGCCATGACCACCTCGGGCATCGCCATCGGCAGGAAGATCAGCGAGTTCACGGCGGAGCGGGCGCGGAAGCGGTAGCGGGCCAGCGCGAAGGCGATCATCGTGCCGAGCAGGGTGGCGCCGAGCATCGCCCACAGCGCGATCTGGAGGCTGAGCGACAGCGAGCCGCACAGCCCGGAGACACCGCAGGGGTCCCTCCACGCCTCCGTGGAGAACTCCTGCCACTCGTAGTTGAAGCGCCCCTTCGGGTTGTTGAAGGAGAACACGGTGACGACGACGTTCGGCAGGAGGAGGTACGCGAGCGTCAGCAGTCCCGCGATGACGACGAGGTGGCGCCTGAGCCAGTTGGCGAAGGCCATTTAAACCAGATCCTCCGTGCCGGACTTGCGGATGTAGAACGTGACCATGAAGAGGATCGCGGCCATCAGGATGAACGAGAGCGCCGCGGCCGTCGGGTAGTCGAGGATCCGCAGGAACTGCGTCTGGATCACGTTGCCGACCATGCGGGTGTCGGTGGAGCCGAGCAGGTCCGCGTTGATGTAGTCGCCGGACGCCGGGATGAAGGTCAGCAGCGTGCCGGAGACCACGCCCGGCATCGACAGCGGGAGGGTGACCCTGCGGAAGGTGGTCGAGGGCCTGGCGTACAGGTCGTTCGCCGCCTCGTGCAGGCGCGGGTCGATGCGCTCCAGGGAGGTGTAGAGCGGCAGGATCATGAACGGCAGGAAGTTGTACGTCAGGCCGCAGACGACCGCGAGCGGGGTGGCGAGCACCCGGTCGCCGGCGGTCCAGCCGAGCAGGTTGGTGACGTCCAGGACGTGCAGGGCGTCCAGGGCGCCGACCACCGGGCCGCCGTCGGCGAGGATCGTCTTCCAGGCGAGGGTGCGGATCAGGAAGCTGGTGAAGAACGGCGCGATCACCAGGACCATGAGCAGGTTCCGCCAGCGTCCCGCGCGGAAGGCGATCAGGTACGCCAGCGGGTAGCCGAGCAGCAGGCACAGCACGGTCGCGGAGGCCGCGTAGAGCACCGAGCGGACGAACTGCGGCCAGTACTCGGACAGCGCCTCCCAGTAGGTGGCGACGTGCCAGGTGACCCGGTAGCCCTCCTCCAGGGAACCCGTCTGCACGGAGGTGGAGGCCTGGTAGATCACCGGCAGCGCGAAGAACACCACCAGCCACAGCAGACCGGGCAGCAGGAGCAGGTACGGCGTCCAGCGGCCCCGCCTGCGCGGGGGTCCCGTCTCCGGGGCGGGCGCCAGGGGCGGCGCCTGGGTGACCGCGGCCATCAGGCGACCTCTTCCTCGACGGTCTCCACACCGGCGTCGATGTCCTGCGCCGCGTCCAGGCCGAAGGTGTGCGCCGGGTTCCAGTGCAGGACGACCTCGGCTCCGGGCGCCAGCCGGGCGTCGCGGTCGATGTTCTGGACGTAGACCTCGAAGTCGGCGCAGACCGGGCTGTCGACGACGAACTGCGTGGAGACGCCGATGAAGCTGGAGTCGGCGATCCTGCCGGTGATCCGGTTGCGGCCCTCGGGTATCTCGCCGGCGTCGTCGGCGTGGGTGAGGGAGATCTTCTCCGGACGCACCCCGACCAGCACCTTGCCGCCGGTCGTCGCGGACGCGCTGCTGCGCGCCTCGGGCAGCAGCAGCTTGCCGCCGCCCGCCCGCAGCACGATCTCGCCGCCGGACCTCGAGTCGACCTCGGCCTCGATGAGGTTGGAGGTGCCGAGGAAGTTGGCGACGAAGGTGGTGCGCGGGTTCTCGTAGAGGTCGGCGGGCGTGCCGAGCTGTTCGACCCGGCCGGCGTTCATCACGGCGACCGTGTCGGCCATGGTCATGGCCTCCTCCTGGTCGTGCGTGACGTGCACGAAGGTGATGCCGACCTCGGTCTGGATGCGCTTGAGCTCCAGCTGCATCTGGCGGCGCAGCTTCAGGTCCAGGGCGCCCAGCGGTTCGTCCAGCAGCAGCACCCTGGGGTGGTTGATCAGCGCGCGGGCCACCGCGACGCGCTGCTGCTGGCCGCCGGAGAGCTGGTGCGGCTTCCTCCTCGCCTGCTCGCCGAGCTGGACCAGCTCCAGCATCTCCTCGACCTGCTTCTTCACGCTTCTGATGCCGCGCCGGCGCAGACCGAAGGCGACGTTCTCGAAGATGTCGAGGTGCGGGAAGAGGGCGTAGGACTGGAAGACCGTGTTCACCGGCCGTTTGTACGGCGGCAGCCCGGTGACGTCCTGGTCGCCGAGGTGGACGGTGCCGGAGGTCGGCTGCTCCAGGCCGGCGATCATCCGCAGGGTGGTGGTCTTGCCGCAGCCGGACGCGCCGAGCAGGGCGAAGAAGGAACCTTCCGGCACGGTGAGGTCGAGGGGGTGCACGGCGCTGAAGGAGCCGTAGGCCTTGCTGATGGCGCTGAGGCGGACGTCCCCGCCGCCGCGGCCGGCCGTGGTGGTGTCTTCGGTCGTCTTCATCTCGTCACGCCCCGGTGAGCTTCGCGAACTTCTCTTCGAATGCCGTCTCTTCCTCGGAACTCAGGGAGCGGAAGGCACGGGACTTGGCCTGCATGGCCTTGTCGGGGAGGATCAGCGGGTTGTTCGCCGCGTCCTCGTCGATCTTCGCGAGCTCGTCCTTCACTCCGTCGACGGGACAGACGAAGTTGATGTAGGCGGCGAGCTCGGCGGCCGGCTGCGGCTCGAAGTAGTAGTCGATCAGCCGCTCGGCGTTCTCCTTGTGCCGGGCCTTGTTGGGGACCAGCAGGTTGTCGCTGGACGTCAGGTAGCCGCTGTCGGGGATCAGGAACTCGATGTCCGGGTTGTCCGCCTTGAGCTGGACGACGTCACCGGCCCAGGCCAGGCAGGCGGCGAGGTCGCCCTTGGTGAGGTCGGCGGTGTAGTCGTTGCCGGTGAAGCGGCGGATCTGTCCCTTGTCGACGGCCTTCTGCAGCCGGGCGATCGCCGCGTCGTAGTCGTCGGCGGAGAACTTCGCCGGGTCCTTGTCCATGTCCAGCAGGGTCATGCCGACGGTGTCGCGCATCTCCGTGAGCAGGCCGACGCGCCCCTTGAGCTCCGGGTCGTCCAGCAGGTCGGAGAGGGTGCTCACCTCGACGCCGTCGAGCGCCTTCCGGTTGTAGGCGATGACCGTGGAGATGCCCTGCCAGGGGTAGGAGTAGGCGCGGCCGGGGTCCCAGTCGGGATTGCGGAACTGGGCGGACAGGTTGGTGAAGGCGTGCGGGAGGTGGGCGGGATCCAGCTTCTGCACCCAGCCGAGGCGGATCAGGCGGGCGGCCAGCCAGTCGGTGAGGACGATGATGTCGCGGCCGGTGTCCTGGCCCGCGGCGAGCTGCGGCTTGATCTTGCCGAAGAACTCGGTGTTGTCGTTGATGTCCTCGGTGTACGTGACCTCGATGCCGGTGCGCCGGGTGAACGCCTCCAGCGTGGGGTGCCTGCGCCCGCTGTCGTCGACGTCCATGTACTCGGTCCAGTTGGAGAAGGCGACGGTCTTCTCCTTCCGCGAGTGGTCCTCCGCCGGGACGCCGCCCCGGGTGGTGCCGGCCGCGGGGATGCCGCAGCCGCTCAGCGCCCCGAGTCCGCCGGCCGCGAGCGCGCCGCCCGCGGAGGCGCGCAGCAGCGAACGGCGGGTCAGGGCCGCCCGGCCGTTGCGCAGGCTGCGCCGCACGGCGGCCGCCCGGGCCGGGGAGAGGCGGTCGGGCTCGTACTGCTCCATGCTCGTGGTGCCCTTTCGGGAGGGGGGCCGCGGGTCGGGCGGCCCGGCTGCTATCGGTCCCCGAAGACGGTGCGGTGCCAGTCCTTGCGGGCCACCGCGGTGTTGTCGAACATGACGTGCTTGATCTGGGTGTACTCCTCGAAGGAGTACGCGGACATGTCCTTGCCGAAGCCGGACGCCTTGTGGCCGCCGTGCGGCATCTCGCTGACGATCGGGACGTGGTCGTTGATCCACACGCATCCCGCCCTGATCTCGCGCGTGGCGCGGCCCGCGCGGTACACGTCCCGGCTCCAGGCGGAGGCGGCGAGCCCGTACGGGGTGTCGTTGGCCAGCGCGATGCCCTCGTCGTCGGTGTCGAAGGGGAGGACGACCAGCACCGGCCCGAAGATCTCGGACTGCACGACCTCGCTGTCCTGCGGGGCGCCGGCGATGAGGGTGGGGCGGTAGTACGCGCCGTTCTCCAGGTCGCCCAGGGGTGCCTCGCCGCCGGTCACGACGCGCGCACGGGCGCGCGCCCGGTCGACGAAGCCGGCCACGCGGTCGCGCTGGGCGTGCGAGACCAGCGGGCCGAGGTCGGTGCCGGGGGCGAAGGGGTCGCCGAGCCGCACCGTCTCCATCAGGGCGGCCGTCCGCTCGACGAACGCCTCGTAGAGCGGGCGCTGCACGTAGGCGCGGGTGGCGGCCGTGCAGTCCTGCCCGGTGTTGATCAGCGCGCCCGCGACCGCGCCGTTGACGGCGGCGTCGAGGTCGGCGTCGTCGAAGACGACGAAGGGCGCCTTGCCGCCGAGTTCCAGGTGGATGCGCTTGACGGTGGCGGTGGCGATCCCGGCGACGCGCCTGCCGACGGCGGTGGAGCCGGTGAAGGAGACCATGGCCACGCCGGGGTGGCCGACCAGGTGCTCCCCCGCCTCCCCGCCGGTCCCGGTGACGACGTTGACCACGCCGTCCGGGATGCCGGCGTCGGTGGCGGCCCGTGCGAAGAGCAGCGAGGTCAGCGGGGTGAGCTCGGAGGGTTTGAGGACGATCGTGTTGCCCGCGGCGATCGCCGGGAGGATCTTCCAGGCGGCCATCTGCAGGGGGTAGTTCCAGGGCGCGACGGAGCCCACGACGCCGACGGGCTCGCGGCGGACGTAGGAGGTGTGGTCCCCGGAGTACTCGCCGGCCGACTGCCCCGCCAGGTGGCGGGCGGCGCCCGCGAAGAAGGCGATGTTGTCGATCGTGCCCGGCACGTCGAACTCGCGGCTCAGTTTCAGCGGCTTGCCGCACTGCAGGGACTCGGCCCGCGCGAAGTCCTCGGCGCGCTCGGCGACGACGGCGGCGAACCGGTGCAGGGCGTCGGAGCGCTCGCCCGGGGTGGCGCCCGCCCAGGCCGGGAAGGCCGCACGGGCCGCGGCGACGGCCGCGTCCACGTCGTCGGTGCCGGCCGGTTCGTACGTGAGGACGCCCTCACCGGTGGCCGGGTCGACGACCGTGTGGGTGCGGCCCGAGGTCCCCTTCGTCATGCGTCCCGCGATGAACTGCACCCCGTCGGCGAAACGGTCCCGGGCGGGGAATCGCTCCGGGGCGGCGTTGTCCGGGTTGTGCATGTCGCTCTCCTCCGTGTCCCCGAGGGGGCGGCGTGGCTCCAGCTCGATGTGAGTGCCGATCCTGACAGAGGGACCGGACTCCAACAAGTGATTCCGTTGTTGCCTTTTGGTTACGCGACGGAATCTGTCGACCAGGTGGCGAGTCACTGCGGAAAGGACGGGACGGGGTGTCAGGGTGCGTGCCAGACTCGCGTGCGGCGGACGTGCGGTGAGCGTGCGGTGCGGGGATCGACGGGGGTGGCGGTGGGCGGGACGGCGGGGACGGCCGGCTCCAGGGAAGCGCTGGTCGAGGCGGTGCGGGCCGGGGAGAGGGTCAAGTACCTGTACTTCTGGGGCCACCGGCCGCCGGCCGGCGGCCGGATCGGGGCGAGCTGCCTGAGTCAGTGGTGGCCGTCGCCGTTCACGGTGGGGGGCGTGCGGTACGCGACCGCCGAGCACTGGATGATGGCCGCCAAGGCCCGGCTGTTCGCGGACGCGGAGGCGGAGCGGCGGGTGCTCGCCGCGGGTCATCCCGCGCGGGCGAAGGAGGCCGGGCGGCTGGTGCGGGGCTTCGACGAGGAGACCTGGCGGCGGGAGCGGTTCCGCGTCGTCGTCGAGGGCGGCGTCCACAAGTTCACGGCCCACGGGGATCTGCGGACCTTCCTGCTCAACACGGGCGAGCGCGTCCTCGTCGAGGCGAGCCCGGTGGACCGGGTGTGGGGCATCGGCCTGGCCGCGGACGACGAGCGTGCGGCGGACCCGCAGCGGTGGCGGGGGGCGAACCTGCTGGGGTTCGCGCTGATGGAGGCCCGCAGACGGCTGCGCGGCGGCTGAGGCGCGTCCTCCCGGCCGCGGCGGAGGGCCGGTGCGTGCGGACGCCCCTGCACGCGGTGTCCACGCGGACCGGCCCTCCGGGACCCGGCGGCCCCGTTCAGGACGCGGCGCCGAGGCCGCCCATGATGCTCGCGAAGAGCAGGAGACCGAGCAGCGGCAGGATCACGGTGGCGACGATGCCGCAGACGAGCCCGGCGGTCGCCGCCCCCTTGTTGGTGGCCTCGCCGCGGTTCGCCTTCCCCCGGCCGACGGCTCCGAAGACGATCCCCAGGACGCCCAGGATCACGCCGAAGAACCACAGGAAGAAGGTCAGGCTGCAGACCACGCCGATGATGCCCAGCACCAGTCCGGTGGTTCCCGTGCCGTTGCTGGGCTGCACGGGCATCGCGTAGCCGGGCGCCTGCGGGTAGGGCGCGGGGGGCATGCCCTGCGGGACCGGACCCTGGGGATAGCCGTAGGACGGGCCGGGCTGCGGGTGGCCGTAGCCCGGGGCCGCCTGCTGCGGGTGACCGTAGCCCGGGGCCGGCTGCTGCGGGTGACCGTAGCCCGGGGCCGGCTGCTGCGGGGGCTGGGGCGGTGGCCCGAATCCACCGGGTGCGGGATGACTGCCGGACATGGAACGATCTCCCTCCGTTGACCGAACCACGCATCCTAGGGGGTGGCGTCCGGGTCCTGCCGCGGGTCGCGGGGTCCGGCACGCGCTCCCCCGAGCTCCCGGCTTCGCGCGAGCGGGGGACCCCCGTCGCGTCGGCGCCCCCTCCGCCGTGCGGCCGCGCGCACCGGACCCCGCTCGGCCCGGCCGCAGGGCGCCGTTTCCCGGAGCCGGCCTGCTCCGGACGGCACCCCCTGGTGATCCCGCCGCCGCGGGAGGCGTTCGGGGCGTCTCAGCGGAAGGCGGGGGCGGCGGCGACCGGGCGGTGGGCGCCGTAGTAGTCCTCCTCCTGGAGGTCCTCCTCGAAGTTGAGCGCGGCCGTGATGCCGATCGCGATCAGGACGATCACGGCGATGCCGAGGACGAGGCCGATGACGCCCATGATCAGGCCGGCCTGGGCCTGCCCGTGGTTGTCGGCCAGCCCCCGCTCGGCGTTCTTGCGGCCCTTGACGCCGAAGACCACCGCGAGGACGCCGAGGACGACGGAGACCACGCCGTAGAAGCAGAACAGGCAGCAGGCCAGGATGCCGAGCACCATCGCCGCGACGCCCATGCCGTTCTGCCGCTGCGGCGGCGGGCCGGGCCAGCCGTAGCCCGGGGGGTAGCCGGGGTAGCCGTACCCGCCGGGTGCCCCGGGGCCGGTGGGGGCGACGGGCGGCGGGGGCACCGCGGGGCCCGGGCCGTCGAACGGCGCGGTGCCGCCCGGGGGCGTGGCCCCGGCGGGCGGGACGAAGCCGGCGGACGGCATCGAGGCGATGGTGGGCTGGTCGTGCACGGACGGCCCGCCCGCGCCGGGCCACGTGCCCGGCTGCTGCGCGGGCTGCCCGGGGCCGGACGCCCGGTCCTTGTGCGGGGACGTCCTCCGCTCCGGCGGGGCCCAGGGGTCGTCGGCCTCCGGGGTGCCCCCACCCGGCTGCGTCGCGTCCGTCATCTGCAAGTCCCCCCTGGGTCGATCGTCCCGCCATGCTACGGCCCCCTCCCCGGCCCGCTCACCGGCCCCTCCCCCACCGCCTACGATGACCCGGAGTCACCGATCAGCCGATCACCCGTGCCCCCGCCGCCCGCGCGGCCCGGGGCACCGTTCCGGGGAGGAACCTTGACCGACCGTCCCGACGCGACCCCCACCGGGCAGGGCCGCGACCTGCGCGCCTTCATCGCCGGACTGCCCAAGGCCGAACTGCACGTGCACCACGTCGGCTCCGCCTCCCCCCGCATCGTCTCGGAGCTGGCCGCCCGCCACCCCGACTCCAGGGTCCCCGCCGACCCCGAGGCCCTGGCCGACTACTTCACCTTCACGGACTTCGCCCACTTCATCGAGGTGTACCTGTCCGTCGTCGAGCTGGTCCGCACCCCCGACGACGTCCGCCTGCTGACCTACGAGGTGGCCCGCGAGCTGGCGCGGCAGCAGGTGCGGTACGCGGAGCTGACCGTCACGCCGTTCTCCTCCACCCGCCGCGGCATCGACGAGCGCGCCTTCATGGACGCGATCGAGGACGCCCGCAAGGCGGCCGAGACCGAGTTCGGGACCGTGCTGCGCTGGTGCTTCGACATACCCGGCGAGGCCGGCCTGGAGTCCGCCGAGGAGACCGTGCGGCTCGCCACCGACGACCGGCTGCGCCCGGAGGGCCTGGTCTCCTTCGGACTCGGCGGCCCCGAGGCCGGCGTCCCCCGCCCGCAGTTCAAGCCGTACTTCGACCGGGCGATCGCCGCCGGGCTGCACTCGGTCCCGCACGCCGGCGAGACCACCGGCCCGGAGACGGTGTGGGACGCGCTGAACGAGCTGCGGGCCGAGCGGATCGGGCACGGCACCAGCTCCGCCCGGGACCCGGAGCTGCTCCGGCACCTGGCCGAGCGGCGCATCGCCCTGGAGGTGTGCCCCACCTCCAACATCGCCACCCGCGCGGTCGCCACCCTCGACGAGCACCCGGTCAAGGAGTTCGTGCGGGCCGGCGTCCTGGTCACGATCAACTCCGACGACCCGCCGATGTTCGGCACCGACCTCAACACCGAGTACGAGGTCGCCGCACGGCTGCTCGGCCTGGACGAGCGGGGTCTGGCCGACCTGGCGAAGAACGCGGTCGAGGCGTCCTTCATGGACCGGGCGGGCAAGGCCCGGCTGGCCGCCGAGATCGACGCCCACACCGCGTCCTGGCTCTCCTCCTGACCGCCCCGCGGAGGACCGCCGTGCAGAACGTGACCGTCGTGGCCCACCGCGGCGACCCGTACCGCGTCCGCGAGAACACGCTCGCCTCGCTGCGGTCCGCGCTCCGGCGGGGCGCGGACGCGGTCGAGGTGGACGTACGCCTCACCCGCGACGGCGTACCGGTGCTGCTGCACGACGAGACGCTCCTGCGCCTGTGGGGGCACGACCGCCCGCTGCGGTCCCTGGCGTGGGACGAGGTCCGCGACCTCACGGGCGGCGGGGTGCCCGCCCTCTCCGACGCGCTGGCGGCCGCGGACGGCGGCCGGGTGATGATCGACCTGCCCGGCACGCCGGACGTCCGTGCCGCGCGCCGGGTCGTGGACGCCGTGCGCGAGAGCGGCGCCCGGGACCGCGTCTACTACTGCGCGGGCGCCCCCGCCATGCTCGCGCTCCGCGCGGCGGACCCGTCCGCCGAGATCGCCCTCACCCGGACCACGCTGGCCCCGCCGCGCGCCGGCCTGCTGGAGGCGGTCCGCCCCCGCTGGCTGAACTACCGCTTCAGCCTGGTGGACCGGGCCCTCGCCGAGCGCGTCCACCGCGGCGGCCACCTGCTGTCCGTCTGGACCCCGGACACCCGCCGCGCCATGCGCCGGCTGCTGGCCGCGGGCGTCGACTCGATCACCACCAACCGCGTCGACGTCCTGTGCGCGGTGCGCGCGAACGCGCCGGCCACGGCGGCCGGGGCCCCTTCACCGCGACGGCCGTAGGCGGGGCGGGGGGGGGGGGGGCGCCCCCCCCCCCCCAGTCCGCGTCCCCACGAAGACAGTCCCACCACCGACAGGCAATTTTTCTGCGTCTGTCAGCACCAGAACCGGTCGGAAAGGTTCT
>NZ_JBVITR010000055.1:26723-47581 GCF_055574875.1 Streptomyces sp. NPDC034670 | reverse complement strand
TTCCCTTTCCGGCGGTTCCGACTCTAGCAGACCCTTTCGGTGTCCGACTCCCCGTCAGAGGGGGGCGTCTTCCCGGCCGTTGGGCCGTTCCGACGTTTCAAACCTTAGCGGACTCGCTCGGCGCTTCTCAAATCGGAGCCGTTCGGTTCCGTTCAAGACACCGGGTCCCGTACGAATTGAATTTCGACATGGCGAAAGCAACCCGTCAGGGAGGTCGTGCTGGTGGTTTGAGTGCCGCTGTCGCGGCGGAAGGTGCTGCCGCAGAACCGTTACGGCTCTGTGGCAACCCGGAGAACTCTACGGATCGGGCAGGTGGGTGTCAAGCACCCTCTGTCAAGATCTTTACGGCCGGGCAGGCGTCCCGGTGTCAGGCCAGGTCGGAGAGGCGTCCGCCGGCGTCGGGCTGGGCGTGCTCCACCCTGTACAGGAGACGGGTGAGGACCTCACCCAGGGCCGTCCGCTCCTCCGGGGAGAGGTCCTGGAGGAGGTCCTCCTCGAAGACGGTGGCCATGCGCATGACCTCCAGCCACTTCTCCCGGCCGGTCGGGGTCAGCTCCACGATCACCCGAACGCGGTTGGTCTCGTCCCGCTCGCGGGTGACCAGACCCTCGGTGACCATGCGGTCGATCCGGTGGGTCATGGCGGCCGGGGTCAGCCCGAGGCGCTTGGCGAGATCCCCGGGGCCCATGCGGTAGGGGGCGCCGGCGAGGACCAGGACCTTGAGGACCTCCCAGTCGGCATTGGTGATGCCGAGCTCGGCCGTCTGACGGCCGAAGGCGACGTTCATCCGGCGGTTCAGGCGGGACAGCGCGTTGACGATCTTCTCGACCTGGGGGTCGAGGTCCTGGAACTCGCGCTGGTACGCGGCGATCTGCTCTTCGAGTGTCGGCTCGCGGAGGCCGGGGGTGTCGCCCATGGCCGCAGTATGGCATGCCCCGTCTTTGCTTTGAAGTCCTTCGCTGTGTACTCTTTAGCTTCGAATTTTAGCTTCTAAGTCTTCACTCCTAACTCCTGACCTTACCCCTGACTTCTGACTTGTGAGAGAGGTGAACGTGACCAGGGCGATGGGCGCTGCGATGCGCCGGATCCACGTGGGCAACGCACTCAGCGCTTTCGGGCTCGGCTTCACGGTCCCGTACCTGTACGTCTACGTGGCGCAGGTGCGCGGGCTGGGGGCCATGACGGCGGGCCTCGTGCTCGCCGTCTTCGCTGTGGCCGCGCTGTTCGTGCTGCCGTTCGCCGGGCGGGCGATCGTCCGGCGCGGCCCGCTGCCGGTGCTGCTCACCGCCCTGGTCACGGCCGCGATCGGCGCGATGAGCCTGGGCCTGTCCGGCACCGCCGCGACCGTGCTGCTGTCGGCGGCGGCGCTCGGCGCCGGGCAGGCCGTGATGCAGCCGGCGCTCGCGACGATGATCGTCGACTGCTCCACCACGGGGACCCGGTCCCGGGCGTTCGCCATGCAGTTCTTCCTGCAGAACCTCGGACTCGGCGTCGGCGGTCTGATCGGCGGGCATCTCGTGGACCCGGCGAAAGCCGGCTCCTTCACGCTGCTGTTCGCACTCGAGGCGGCCATGTTCCTGCTGCTGGTCGCGGTGATGGCGACGGTGCGGATGCCGCGTGCGCCGCGTGTCGGGGACGCGTCGGCGCAGTCGGCCAAGGGCAGCTGGAGGGAACTGCTGGGCAACCGGGCCATGGTGCAGCTGTGCGTGCTGGGCTTCGTGCTCTTCTTCGCCTGTTACGGGCAGTTCGAGTCGGGGCTGAGCGCGTACGGGGTCGAGGCCGCCGGGATCTCGACGTCCGCGCTGGGGACGGCGCTGGCGGCGAACACCCTGGTGATCGTGGTCGCGCAGTTCGCGGTGCTGCGGTTCGTCGAGCGGCGCAAACGCTCGCGCGTGATCGCGTCCGTGGGGCTGATCTGGGCCGTCGCGTGGGCCGTGGCCGCGTACGCGGGGCTCGGGAACGGCAGCCAGGCGATGGCGACCGCCGCCTTCATCTCCACGTACGCCCTGTTCGGGCTCGGGGAGTCGCTGCTGTCGCCGACGCTCGCGCCGCTGGTCGCCGATCTCGCGCCGGCCGGTATGGCGGGGCAGTACAACTCGGCCTTCGCCCTGGTGAAGCAGCTCGCGCTGGCCGTCGGACCGGCGGTGGGCGGGCCGATGGGTGCCTCGCTGCACGGGCCGTACGTCCTGACCTTCCTGCTGTTCTCGCTGGGGATCACCGTGCTGGCGGTGCGGCTGGGACGGCAGCTCACCGATGCGCAGAACCATCCGTCGGCGGCGCGGAGCCGCGTGGTGACGCAGGGGGGCGCCGCGGCGGAGCAGGCTCCGGCGCACACCTGACGCACGCCCCGGGCTCCGCCCCGATCCTCCCTCTGCCCCTTACCGCCGGTCCTCGTTCCGGCCGCTCCGGACTCGTCTATGTGCCGGAGGTCTGCGGCAGGGCGAATTCGCACCAGACCGCCTTGCCGCCGCCCGGGGTGCGTCGGCTGCCCCAGCTGGAGGCGATCGTCGCGACGATGGCGATGCCCCGGCCGGACTCGTCGCCGGGCTCCGCGCGGCGGCGCCTCGGCAGGTGGTCGTCCCCGTCGGTGACCTCGACGATCAGGCGCCGGTCGGTGCGGCGCAGCCGCAGCCGCATGGGCGGTGTGCCGTGCTGGAGGGAGTTGGCGACCAGTTCGCTCGCCGCCAGGACGCCCAGGTCGTGCAGGTCGGCGGGGAAACGCCAGCTGGTCAGCACGCCGGAGGCGAAGGCACGCGCGCGGGGCGCCGCTTCGAGGCCGCCGAGGAGTTCCAGGGCGGCGTTGCGGAACAGCTCGTTCTCCGGGCCCGTGCGGGCGGGGTGCTGGAGGACCAGCACGGCGACGTCGTCGTCGTGGTCCGGGGCCACTCCGGCCGAGCGGATCAGGCGGTCGCAGACGACCTGGGGGGTGCCGGTGGCTCCGGCCAGGGCGCGCTCCAGGGCGGCGATGCCCTCGTCCAGGTCCTCGTTGCGGCGCTCCACCAGGCCGTCCGTGTAGAGGACGGCGGTGGAGCCGGGGCCGAGGGGGATCGAGCCGGACGCGTGCATCCAGTCGCCGGTGCCGAGCGGGGGGCCGGTCGGCTCGTCGGTGCGCCGGACGGTGCCGTCCGGGTCGCGGACCAGGATGGGCAGGTGGCCCGCGGAGGCGTACACCAGGCGTCCCTCGTTGGGGTCGTGGACGGCGTACACGCAGGTGGCGATCTGGTGGGCGTCGATCTCCGCGGCCAGGCCGTCGAGGAGCTGGAGGACCTCGTGCGGGGGGAGGTCGAGCCGGGCGTACGCGCGGACGGCCGTGCGGAGCTGCCCCATGACCGCGGCGGCCCGCACCCCCCTGCCCATGACGTCACCGATGACCAGGGCGGTCCGGCCGCCGCCGAGGGTGATCACGTCGTACCAGTCGCCGCCGACGGCGGCCTCGGTGCCGCCGGGGTGGTAGGTGGCGGCGATGCGCAGGTCGTCGGGTTCCTCGAGTTCCTGGGGGAGGAGGGAGCGCTGGAGGGTGACGGCCGTCTCGCGCTGGCGGCGTTCGCTGGCGCGCAGGCGTGCGGCGGCCTCGGCGTGGTCGGTGACGTCGGTGGCGAAGACCAGCACGCCGCGCCCGCTGTGCTCCCTCTCGGTGACCGGGGTGCAGGTGAAGGTGTAGGAGCGGCCGTCGGGTGCCTTGCGGGACTTGACCGTGCGGGGCTTTCCGCTGCGCAGGACCTGGTCCAGGAGGGGCAGCAGGCCGAGTTCGTCGAGCTCCGGGAGGGCACCGCGGGCGGGGGCGTCGACCGGGCGGTCGCCGAAGGCCGCCCGATAGGCGTCGTTGACGTAGGCGACGCGGTGGTCGGGGCCGTGGACCAGGGCGACGAGGGAGGGGACGTGATCCAGGACCTCGCGCGCCCCCAGCTCGTCGACGGCCGGCACGGACCGACCGTCGCCGGTGGGCCGTTCGGCGCGGGCGGCGGGCACGGAGCCCTCTCCCCGCCGGTCCGGGGGGACCGTGTGCTCGGTCCGCGCTGCGGCGCGGCGCTGCGTTCCGGGGAGCCGGGCGCTCCAGCGCGTGAAGTTCACGAATCCTTGCCTCGTGTAGTTGTCGGCGGCCGGGAAACGGGACCGGCCGGGTCCCGGGGCCGCACCGGAGCGGACTGCGGTCCGCCCGCGGTGGTGGACCAGTCTGGCAGGCTGCCGACCGGGCCGACATCCGTCAGACGCCGGGCCGGCGGGCGGAGTTCCCGGGACCGGTCAGGACGACCCCTTCGGGTCGTGCGGGGGGTCGTGAGGGGGCTTTCCACCGGCCGCCCGTTCGAACTCCGCACGCGGGTGCTCGAGTGACCCCAGGGAGACGATCTCCCGTTTGAAGAGCCCGGCGAGGGTCCATTCGGCGGCCACGCGCGCCTTGCGGTTGAAGGTGGGGACCCGGCTGAGGTGGTAGGTACGGTGCATGAACCACGCGGGATAGCCCTTGAGCCGGCGCCCGTAGACCTGGGCGACGCCCTTGTGCAGGCCCAGGGAGGCGACGGACCCGGCGTACTTGTGGGCGTACGTCTCGAGGGGTTCGCCGCGCAGGGAGTGCGCGATGTTGTCGCCGAGGACCCTGGCCTGGCGCAGGGCGTGCTGGGCGTTGGGCGCGCACTCCCGGCCGGGTTCCCCGGCGGTGACGTCGGGGACGGAGGCCGCGTCCCCGGCCGCCCACGCGTGCGCGGCGCCCTCGACGGCCAGCTCCGCGGTGCACTTCAGCCGTCCGCGCTCGTTCCGGGGCAGGTCGGTGGCGCCGAGGACGGGGTGCGGTTTGACGCCGGCCGTCCACACGACCGTGCGGGTGGGGAAGCGGGAGCCGTCGCTGAGTACGGCGAGCCGGTCCGCGCAGGACTCCAGACGGGTCCCGAGGCGTACGTCGATGTTGCGCCGGCGCAGCTCGGTGACCGTGTAGCGGCCCATCTCCTCGCCGACCTCGGGCAGGATGCGGTCCGACGCCTCGACGAGGATCCACTTCATGTCCTCGGGCCGGAGGTTGTGGTAGTACCGCGTGGCGTACCGGGCCATGTCCTCGAGTTCGCCGAGTGCCTCGACACCGGCGTAGCCGCCGCCGACGAAGACGAAGGTGAGGGCGGCGTCCCGCAGGGCCGGGTCGCGGGTGGAGGAGGCGATGTCCATCTGCTCCAGGACGTGGTTGCGCAGCCCGATGGCCTCCTCGACGGTCCTGAAGCCGATGCCGTGGTCGGCGAGGCCGGGGATCGGCAGCGCGCGGGACACGGAACCGGGTGCGAGCACCAGTTCGTCGTACGCGAGCCGCCGGCCTCCGGTGCCCTCCTCCCCGGTGGCGAGCGTCGTGACGGTCGCCGTGCGCCGGGCGTGGTCGACGGCGGTGACCTCGCCGATGACGACGTGGCACCGGTCGAGGACGCGGCGCAGCGGTACGACGACGTGCCGGGGGGAAATGGCACCGGCGGCCGCTTCCGGCAGGAAGGGCTGGTACGTCATGTACGGATCCGGGGTGACGACCGTGACCTCGGCCTCGCCCCGGCCGAGTTCCCGTTTCAGCTTCCGCTGCAGGCGCAGGGCCGTGTACATCCCGACGTAGCCGCCGCCGACAACGAGAATGCGCGCACGTTCCTTCACCATCCCATGACGCACCCGTCGCTTGAGTTTGTCCACAGCCCCGACGCATTGTGTGACCGGAGGGCCCGAAGACGCGGAGTTGGCCGATTCACCGATGTGAGCCGAATTCACGCAGGTCAGAAAGGGTGGGGCGGGTTCCGCTCGTGGTCACATACGGGACGTATGCCCTTCGTGCTCCGATCGGGGGGCGCTCCGTGCGGAACGTGCCTCTTCTGAATTGACTTCCTCTCAACTATGTTCGTGTGTCGACGGGGTGTAGGGGGATGCGCTCATCGGGTCCGCGACGGGCGGATCCGGCTGCCGGGTCCGTCCCGCACGCCCCAGCCATCAATGGCGGGGAGAAGTCTCCGGGGGGAGACGTCATTACCGGGGGAATACACATGCATGTTCAGGACTCTCATTGGTCTTCCGCGTCCACCGTCGCGACCGGCGCCACGATGAGCGCGCCCACGGGCAACGGACGCGCGGACGGCGCGCGCACGGCACCGCTGCGCGTGGACGCCCAGCGCAACCTGGAGCACGTGCTGCGTGCCGCACGCGAGGTCTTCGGCGAGCTGGGCTACGGCGCGCCGATGGAGGACGTGGCGCGCCGGGCACGGGTGGGCGTGGGCACGGTGTACCGGCGGTTCCCGAGCAAGGACGTGCTGGTGCGGCGGATCGCCGCGGAGGAGACCTCCCGGCTGACCGCCCAGGCGCGTGCGGCGCTCGGCCAGGAGGACGAGCCGTGGTCGGCGCTGTCCCGCTTCCTGCGCACGTCGGTCGCCTCCGGTGCCGGACGGCTGCTGCCGCCGCAGGTGCTGCGGGTGGGCGTGGCGGAGGAGCACACGCGCGTGCCGCAGCAGCGGGTCCAGCCGGCCGCGGGTGACCTGCGGCTGGTGCCCGGGGAACCGCCGGCCGCCGAACCCGAGGACGTCGGCACGGCCCAGCTCCTCGACGTGGTGGGCCGGCTGGTGGAACGGGCCCGTGCCGCGGGCGAACTCCGCCCCGACGTGTCGGTGGCGGACGTCCTCCTGGTGATCGCCACGGCCGCCCCCTCCCTGCCGGACGCGGCCCAGCAGGCGGCGGCCTCGGCCCGCCTGCTGGACATCCTGCTGGAGGGCCTGCGCTCGCGGCCCGAGTAGAACGAGCCACCGAAGCAGCCCGCCCGCGCCGACACCGGGCGGGCTGCCCGCACCCGCCCACGGCGGGAACCGGAAACGGCCACGGGCGCCCGGCACCCACCCACGGCGGGAACCAGTGACGGCCACGGCGGGAACCGACAACGACGGGCGCCCGGCACCCGCCCGCGGCGGGAACCGGAAACGACCGTGGGCGCCCGCGGACGCCCGCGGCGGGAAGGGGACGGGGCGGGGGTGTCCGCCCGCAGCGGCCGGCGCGTCCCTCACCACCCCCGAGAAGTCACCGCCGTCGCGCCGGACCGAGGACGGACACCCCCGCCCCGGCCCCGACCCCACCACCACCGCAGGCGCCACCCGCACCCCCACCGCACCGCAAGCTGCGCCGCAGGCCTCAAGACACCCACCCCCACACACCCGCACCCGAAACCGCACCCGCACCACAGACACACGCCCCCGCACAGCCCGCCGCAGGCACCCGCACCCGAAACCGCACCGCAGACGCACGCACCCACCCGCCCGGCCCGCCGCCAGGCGCCGGGCGCCAGGCGTCCGCCCCGCGGTCCTACGCCCGCCGCCCCCCGGCCCCCGCTCCCAGCGCCCCCCGCTGCGGCGCGATGCCCGCCGGAACCGCCCGCTGCCGCGCCGGCGTCCCCGTCCAGCACGTCCCCCTGCGCGCCAGCAGCCGCCGCAGCCACAGCTCCAGCGCGACCAGTTCCGCCAGTCCGTCCAGCGGCAGCGCCTCCCCCTCCGCGGCCCGCCGCAGCGCCTTGCGCACCACCCGTGCCTCGACCAGCCCCGCCTCCGCCAGCAGCGGCGTGTCGAACAACGCCATCAGCCCGTCCGCCGCCACCCGCAGCCCCGTCCGCGCCACGGCCGTCGCGGTGGCCCGGGTCGGCGCCCCCCACCCGGCCGGCAGGTCCCGCACGCCCGCGCCCTCCAGCACCGACCGCAGGATGGACGCCCGCGCCCCCGGCCGCACCCGCAGGGCCTCCGGCAGGGCCCGGCACGCCCGCACGACCTGGTTGTCGAGGAACGGCGCGTGCAGCCGCTGGGACCGGATCTCGGCGGCCTGCTCCAGCACCCGCAGGTCCGCCGCGTACCGGGCCAGTGCCGCCCGCGCCCGGAAGTCGCCGGGCCGCTGCCCCGGTCCCACCTCGGACCGCCGCGTCGACGCCTGCAGGCGAACCGATACTTCAGCCAGTGCCTCACCCGTCAGCCAGCGCGCCGCGGGCCCGGGTCCCCCCCAGGTCAGCGCGGCCAGCGAGGCGTCCCCCGCGCCGCCGGGGCCGTCCTCGTCCAGCCGGCGGCGCAGCAGCCGTTCCGCGAGGCTCTCCAGCCCCGTCCGGTAGGGCGTGCGCGCCAGCCGGCGGGCCGCCGCGTACACGCGCGCGGGCACCATCACGGACCCGTCCGCCTTGGCCAGCGCGGCGACCGGCCGCACGAGGTGCCGTCGCTTGCGGTCCATCAGCAGGTCGGCGAGGCGCGCCGGATGCGCGTCCAGCACCTGCCTCGCCCCGTACCCGGTGAAGTGGTCCGCGCTGCCCGCCGCCAGCCGTGCCCGGTGCCGTGCGGCCGAGACCAGCGAGGGGCCCGGCTCGTCGGTCAGCGGCCCGTCCAGGTCGACGTAGGGGAGGGTCTCCTCCCCGCCCGCGACCACCACGTGGTGCAGCCGGGGGTTCGCCGCCAGCGCCCCGGCCCGCTCCAGCTCGGCGTCGTCCCGTCCGCCGTCCGCGCCGCCCGCCGCCGCGAGGTCGTTGAAGGTGACGGCCAGCAGCCGCTCCCCGGCCCCGGTGCCGTGCCCCAGCACGGTCCCCGGCATCCCGGGCAGCCCCGCCGCCAGCAGCGCCAGCGTCGCGGACGCCGGCCCCCCGGACAGGTCGGCCCCGATGCCCGGCACCGGCGTCCCGCGCGCCGCGCGCCGCTCGGCGGGCCCCATCCCCGGAACGGGCCCGGGGTCGATGCCCGCGCCCGGTACGTGCCGGGGCGCGGCCAGCCGCGTCCGCACCGCCTCGACCAGCGCGTCCCCCACCGCCTCCACCGCCCGGTCGGGGTCCGCGGGGGGCGCCGCGACCGCGAGCGAGGCGACGGGCTCGTACCCGGCGACCTCGCGCGCCCCCGCGCGCAGGATCAGCGCGTGTCCCGGTGGGACGCGCTTCACGCCGTCGTACGGGGTCGAGTCGTGCAGCGCGGCCGGTACGTCCGGCACGGCGAGCAGCGCGGCGAGGTGCCCGAAGTCGAGGTTGGCCTCGACGAGGTCGGCGAGCGGCAGCGCGGCGGTCGCGTACGCCGTGCCGCCCGCCCAGGGGGTGTGGAACACCGGCCGGGCGCCCGCGAGATCGCCGCAGACGGTGACCCGGCGGCCCACCTGCACGACGGCGGTGTAGCTGCCCGGCCAGGCGGTGAGGTGCCGCAGGGCCCCTCCGCGCGCGGCGAACAGCGCGACGCGCAGCTGCTCGTCGGAGGCGCCGCAGGTGCCGAGGACGGCGATCCGGGTCCGGGCGTCGGCCGTGACCACGCGCACCTCGTCGGGGCGCCAGTCGCCGACCGCCCACAGCGGGTCGGGGTCGCCCCACAACAGCTGGGAACCCACGGGCTGCAGGGCCTCGCCGTCGTCGCCGGTGGCGCCGGCGGAGCCGAACCCCACGGCCCCCGCGGCGGTGCTGCTCCATCCCACCAACCACCGCATCGACGCCTCCGCAGGCTGTGGACAACCAGTGCACCGCATGAACCGGTTCCCCATGCTGCCATGAAGGAGGCGCCCGGGAGGCGTGCCGGAGCCGTGTGTGCTCCGTCGAATGCGCCCCGGCGGATACACCACCCCGGGACGAACACCCCGCCCGTCACAGGAAGATCGCCGAGGGCGGCCGCGCGGCCGTCCTCACCGCCGCGACGCGAATGCGCCCCCTCAACGCGCCCCCGGGAACCCCAACGCGCCCTCAAGTACCGTGGTAGACACGGGGATTTCCCGGGAACAACAGGGATCGACTTTCGGCCAAATCAGAGCGGCGGACAGTGTTCCGAACACGCTCCGTACAGGCTCTGCGCACCGCTGAACGGTCACACGGTCCGGGAGGCGCCGCACGCCTCCCGGACCGTTCCGCCGCCCGCGGGGATGAAGGCGGCGGTGTCCCCCAGCCCACTGGATCCAGTACAGCGGGCCGACCCACGCACGGACCATGGAATCGCTCCCCCGATGGCCGGAGAAGAGCGCACGCGCAGGCGCACGGCCACACGCCGGGAGCACGCCGCAACTGCGCGTGTCCGGGCCGCACTTCCGTACGGACCACAATCCCGCCATCCGGAAGAATGCCCCTTAACGCTTGGGATGCGGCGAACTACGCTGGGTTTACGAATGCCGCGTGGTTATGCCAGAGCGGCAGCCGTCTGTGTCGAGGGGTGGCGCATGTCCAGGGAGCAACGCGGGCCGAACGAAAAGCTCGGCGCCGTTCTCGCCCTCGCGGGAATCTCCAACGCGGGACTCGCACGGCGCGTCAACGACCTCGGCGCGCAGCGAGGGCTGACGCTTCGCTACGACAAGACGTCGGTGGCGCGCTGGGTGTCGAAGGGCATGGTGCCGCAGGGGGCCGCTCCGCACCTGATCGCCGCCGCCATCGGCCAGAAGCTGGGCCGCCCGGTGCCGCTGCACGAGATCGGCCTGGCGGACGCGGACCCCGCGCCCGAGGTGGGCCTCGCCTTCCCCCGGGACGTCGGGCAGGCGGTGAAGTCCGCGACGGAGCTGTACCGGCTGGACCTCGCCGGCCGCAGGGCGGGCTCCGGCGGCATCTGGCAGTCGCTGGCCG
This sequence comes from Streptomyces sp. NPDC034670, assembly GCF_055574875.1. Taxonomy (NCBI): domain Bacteria; kingdom Bacillati; phylum Actinomycetota; class Actinomycetes; order Kitasatosporales; family Streptomycetaceae; genus Streptomyces; species Streptomyces sp. NPDC034670. The sequence goes on along the minus strand of NZ_JBVITR010000055.1, from coordinate 37,044 downwards.
GCTCCTTCGCGGTGAGCGCGTACGCGACGCCCGCCTCGCGCTGGCTGATAACCCCGGCCGACAGCTCGGTGGCGCGCGAGGTGAACCCGTCCGAGGGCCCCGGCGCACCGATCAAAGTCGGCCACAGCGACGTGCGGAAACTGCGGGAGGCCGCCGAGGACGCCCGCCGCTGGGACTCCAAGTACGGCGGCGGCGACTGGCGTTCGTCGATGGTCCCCGAATGCCTGCGGGTCGAGGCGGCCCCGCTGCTGCTCGGCTCCTACTCCGACGACGTCGGACGCTCGCTCTTCGGCGCCGCCGCCGAACTCACCCGCCTCGCCGGCTGGATGGCCTTCGACACCGGTCAGCAGGAGGCCGCCCAGCGCTACTACATCCAGGCCCTGCGCCTGGCCCGCGCCGCGGCGGACGTACCGCTGGGGGGCTACGTCCTGGCGTCCATGTCCCTCCAGGCGACCTACCGCGGCTTCGGCGACGAGGGCGTCGACCTCGCCCAGGCCGCGCTGGAACGCAACCGCGGCCTGGCCACCGCGCGCACCATGAGCTTCTTCCGCCTCGTCGAGGCCCGCGCGCACGCACGCGCGGGCGACGCCCAGGCCGCCGGCGCCGCCCTGAAGGCGGCCGAGGGCTGGCTGGAGCGCTCCCGCCCCGGCGACAGCGACCCCACCTGGCTCGGCTTCTACGGCTACGACCGGTTCGCCGCCGACGCCGCGGAGTGCTACCGCGACCTCAAGGCACCCCGCCAGGTCCGCCGCTTCACCGAGCAGGCGCTGTCGAAGCCGACGGAGGAGTTCGTGCGCTCGCACGGCCTGCGGCTGGTCGTCTCGGCCGTCGCCGAACTGGAGTCGGGCAACCTGGACGCGGCCTGCGAGCAGGGCGTCCGCGCGGTGGAGGTGGCGGGCCGTATCTCGTCGGCCCGTACCACCGAGTACGTCAAGGACCTCCTGCACCGCCTGGAGCCCTACGGCGACGAACCCCGTGTGGTCGAGCTGCGCGAGCGCGCCCGGCCGCTCCTGATGGCCCCGGCGGGCTGACACCATCCCGGGGCGCCCGGGGCCGCCGTGCCGGGCCGCCCTGCCGGTGCGCCGGCGACGCCCGCCGGACCGGCGGTGACGGGCGCGGCCGCCGGCCGCCGTGCCCCCGTAAAATCGACAGCACTGTGTCTGACTCCGTGAACACCCCCGCAGCCCCGCACCCCGCGCACGCGCCCGGTGAGTCGATCCGCCGCACCCGGGCCAAGGGGGAGCCGAGGTTCCCGGACGGCCCGAAGGCCGACCCCGCCGGGTCGCACTTCGAGCGGCGCATCCGGAGCTTCCAGCCGCGCCGCAGCCGGGTGACCGCCGGGCAGGCGGACGCGCTGCAGCGGCTGTGGCCCAAGTGGGGCTTCGACATCGACGGCCGGCGCCGGCTCGACCTCGCGGAGTTCTTCGGCAACGACAACCCGGTCGTCCTGGAGATCGGCTTCGGCATGGGCGAGGCCACCGCGCGGATGGCCGCCGCCGACCCGGCCACCAACATCCTCGCCGTCGACGTCCACACCCCCGGCCAGGGCAACCTCCTCAACCTGGCCGACCAGCAGGGTCTGACCAACGTCCGCGTCGGCAACGGCGACGCGATCATCCTCCTGCGCGAGATGCTCGCCCCGGACTCCCTGGACGGACTGCGCGTCTACTTCCCCGACCCGTGGCCCAAGAAGCGGCACCACAAGCGGCGGCTGATCCAGCCCGCGTTCCTCTCCCTGGCGGCGACCCGCCTCAAGCCGGGCGCGGTGCTGCACTGCGCCACCGACTGGGAGCCGTACGCCGAGCAGATGCTCGAGGTGCTGACCGCGCACCCCGCCTTCGAGAACACCCGGGCCGACGGCGGTTTCGCGCCGCGTCCCCCGTTCCGGCCGCTGACCCGTTTCGAGAGTCAGGGACTGGACAAGGGTCATGTCGTGAACGACCTGCTCTTCCGTCGCACCCCGCACGGCGACCGCCCCGGAGCGGACCGCTGCGACCAGCCCCCCGCCGGCGTCTGAGCCTCTTGCGCGCTCCTGCGGCCGGCGCCCCGTCCCGTTAGGGTCCCTCCCGTGGCCAGCAGCCCTCCCCGCCCGAGGCATCCCGGCACGGTGCCGCCGCCCGGCGTGCCCCCGCGGCCCGACGGTGCGCCCCGGCACGCGCACTGGTGGCAGCGGCCCCGGGTGCGCTACGGAGCGCTGGCCGCCCTGCTCGCGCTGTCGGGGCTGGTCATCCTCGCACTGGTGCGCGAGCAGACCGGCACGGACGGGTTCCTGGTCGGGCTGGGACTCGCGGTGCTTCCCGTGCCGCTGCTCACCGCCGCCTTCCGGTGGCTGGACCGGGTGGAGCCGTGGCCCTGGCCGAGCCTGCTGTTCTCCTTCGCCTGGGGGGCCTGTGCGGCGGCGCTCATGGCGATCGTGGCCAACAGCTTCGCCACGCAGTGGATAGCGACGGCCACGGCCGACCCGTCGGGCGCGGACACCCTCGGCGCGACCGTCATAGCGCCCGTCGTGGAGGAGAGCGCGAAGGCCGCCGCCGTGCTGCTGGTCTTCCTCTTCCGCAGACGCGACTTCACCGGGCTCCTCGACGGCGTGGTGATAGCCGGGGTCACCGCCACCGGCTTCGCGTTCACCGAGAACATCCTCTACCTCGGCACCGCCTTCGGCACCGACCGGCTGACCGGCGACAGCGGCTTCGCCTCGGTCACCGCGGCGACCTTCTTCGTCCGCATCGTCATGTCGCCCTTCGCGCACCCGCTGTTCACCGTGCTCACCGGCATCGGGTTCGGGCTCTGCGCGCTCTGTGCGCGGCGGCAGCGGGTCCGCCGGGTGCTGCTGCCGCTGTGCGGACTGCTGCTCGCGATGGTCATGCACGCGCTGTGGAACGGGTCCTCGACGCTGGGCGACTACGGGTTCTTCGCCGTGTACCTGGCGTTCATGGTGCCGGTGTTCGGCGTGCTGACCTGGCTGGTGGTGTGGACGCGGCAGCGCGAACTGCGGACGGTGCGGGCGGAACTGCCGGCGTACGCCGCGGCCGGCTGGCTGGCGCCGGCGGAGCCGTTCGCCCTGGGCTCGATGCGCGCCCGGCGCGTCGCCCGGCGGTACGCGCGCCGGCACGGGGGGAAGGCCGCGGCCCGGGCAGTGGCCCGGTACGAGGCGTGCGCGACCTCGCTGGCGTTCCTGCGGCACCGCGGGCGGCTCGGCCGCGCGGGGCCGGACTTCGTCGTACGGGAACGGGAGCTGCTGGGGGAGCTGTGGGCCCGCCGGGGGGCGGCCCGCCCGGCACTGGACCACGCCGCCCGCGCCCTCGCGCCGCCGGTCCCGGCCGCCGTCGCGCCGTGGCCGGTGCACGGGCCCTACGGGGTCCATGGAGTCCATGGGCTCCACGGAATCCGGGGGACTCACGGGGCCTACGGGATCTACGAGGCTCACGGGAGCCAGGAGGCCCACGGAGTCCAGGGCGCTCCCGGTTGCGGTCCGCCGCCGCAGGCGCGGCCGTACCCGGCCTACCGGCCGAACCCTTACCGGTCCTGAAACCGCCGACGGCAGCCCTGACGTCGGAGGGCCGCCGTCGGGACTGCCGGGGTCCCCGGCACTGCCGGGGTTCGGGAAGCGGTGGTTCTCAGGGGTTGAGGCCCTTGCTCCGCAGCCACGCCAGCGGGTCGATGCCCGCGGAGGAGCCCGCGGAGTGGACCTCCAGGTGGAGGTGGGCCCCGGTGGAGTTGCCGGTGGAGCCGACGCGGCCGATCACGTCGCCGGTGTTGACCTTCTGGCCGACGCTGACGCTGATGGAGGACTGGTGGGCGTACCAGACCTCGGTGCCGTCGTCGAGGGTCAGCACGGTCTTGTAGCCGTAGGAGCCGTCCCAGCCGGCGAAGGTGATCGTGCCGGTGTGGACCGCCTTGATCAGCGTGCCCGAGGGAGCGGCGAAGTCGAGGCCGGTGTGGTAGCCGGAGGACCAGTAGGCGCCGGCCTGGCCGAAGGTCGAGCTGAGGGTGTACGAGGAGGTCGGCAGCGCGTACTGCTTGGCCAGCGCGGCGAGGCGCTCGGCCTCGGCCTTCCGCCGGGCCTCCTCCTCCGCCTTCTTCTTCGCCTCCTCCGCCTTGGCCTTGGCCTCCTTCTCCGCCTTGGCGGCGGCCTCGGCGGCCTCCTTCTCGGCGGCGGCGACGGCCTCCGCCGCGGCCCTGCTCTCGGCCTGGTCCTGCTGCTGCTCGACCTGCGCCATGATCCGGGCGCGCAGCGCCTCGCCGGCGCCGGCGGCGCCCTGCTCGGCGTCGGTGCCGGTCATGCCGATGCTGCTGAGCGGCGTGGCGGAACCGGCGGGCTCCTCCTCGTCGGAGATGAGGGAGCCCACGTTGGGGAGGTCGGGCACGGAGATCGAGACCGGCGGCTTGCCGGTCTGGGCGCTGGCCATGCCGCCCGCGCCCACGGCGGCGATGACGCCGACGCCCAGGACGGTGGAGCTGCGGGCGAGTCCTCCGCCGCGCTGCTTGCTGACGCGGTGCCGGCCGCGTACCGGGCGGATGGACTCCGCGGTGGGGTTCCACTCCTCGAAGGGGCCCTCGTCGCCGGGGACGCGGCCGTAGCCGAAGGTCTCGCCGTCGCGCTGACTCGGCATGAAGGGGGCCTCGGGAGCAGGCCGGTTTGACGCCACGTGGGCGTACTCCTTTCCTTCCTCCACCGCCTACCGGGTTAGCTGACGGGTTCGGAGCAGGAAGGTCTCCTACGCGCGTATACACACCGTGCTTCCACGGCGGTATCCACGCGATTCACCCCATGGTGGTGGTTCCCCGGTTCCCTCGCGGGATTCGGCGCGTGCGCACGGAGCCGACTTCTGTGACGGCTGGGACGACCGCGCTGCGTTATCGAACGTTAATAGAGGTGAGGGTCGGATTCCAAGCCGTTCCTCTTGATCATCCACGATCCCCGTACGGACTTAACCGCCAGGAGCAGGCGAAAACGGGCGAGTTGACCCGCCTTCAGGGCTCTGCGATCTTCTGACGGTATGTCAGTCGTCATGCGCAGTGAGGCGGGACGGTCACCTTCGGTGACGAGGGGTGGGCAGGGGAAACACCGAGGGCCGGAACCCTTTCGGGTTCCGGCCCTCGGCCTTCAGTAGCGGGGACAGGATTTGAACCTGCGACCTCTGGGTTATGAGCCCAGCGAGCTACCGAGCTGCTCCACCCCGCGTCGGTATGACACCAGTGTACGCCATGCGCGGGACACCCGGCGCACCCCTCTCCTCCGCCCCTTCCTCCCCCTCCTTCCCTGCCTCCTCCCCTCCTCTTCCCCCGCCCCTTCTCAGCGGCCGGTCAGATGGCTGTTCGGCGCCTGCGCCCGCTCCTCGTGCTCCGGCAGGACGACGACGGTGGCGCCCCCGTCCGCCAGCACCCCGCTGCCGTCGGCACCCGGCACGAAGGTGTCCGGCTCGCGCCAGGCCGTGACCACCCGCCGTATCCCCGCGTCCAGGATCAGCCGGGCGCAGGACGCCGGCCGGGACGCGCGCCGGGCACAGGGCTCCAGGCTGGAGTACACGGTGGCGGTCGCGAGCCGGGGGTCCGTGGGGTCGGTCTTGGCGAGCGCCGCCTCCTCCGCGTGCACCACCGGGTCCCCGCCCTCGCGGGAGTGGCCCCGGGCCAGTTCCGTACCGTCGGCCGCGACCACCACCGCGCCCACGCTGAACGCCGTCCGGGACGGCGGGCACCGGTCCGCGAGATCGCAGGCGAGGGCCAGCCAGTGGTGGTCGGCGGCGGAGGGCAGCCCGTCGGTGCCGGGCGCGGTGGGCTCGTACCGCATCAGGACGACGTCGCCGACGGCCCGGGTCTCGAGCAGCCGCAGCCGTCCGCCCTGGTAGGAGCCGGGACCGAAGAGGCGGGGGGCGTCCGGATCGCCGACGAGGAGCGGGGCGAGGACCAGCTGGAGCTCGTCGGCGAGGCCCTGGGTGAGGAGCTGGGTGTGGATCAGGCCGCCGCCCTCGACCATGAGCCGCCGGACCCCGCGCACGGCGTGCAGGTGCTCCAGGAGCCGGCGCCAGTCGATCCCGGGGCCGAGCGGGACGACGTCGGCCGCGAGACCGAGGGCGCGGGCCCGCTCGGCGCCCCGGTCGGTCGTGTAGAGGACCTTCTCGCCGCCGGTGTGCCAGAACAGCGCCGCCGGGTCCAGGTCGCCGGAGCCGCTGACGGCGACCTTGAGCGGGTACTCGGACCCGCCCCGCGCGACCCGGCCGGCCCGCCGCTCGGGCGAGTTGACCAGCAGGCGCGGGTTGTCGGCGCGGATCGTGCCGGCGCCGACCAGGATCGCGTCCACCGACGCCCGCACCTCGTCGACCCGGTCGAAGTCGGCCGGGCCGGACAGCAGCAGCCGCTCGGGGCCGGTGTCGTCCAGGCAGCCGTCCAGGGAGACGGCGGCGGACAGCAGGACGTAGGGGTGGGGCATCGGCGCACTCTCCTGGCGGGAACGGCAAAACGGCGGACGGGTCCCGTCCCGGCCCGTGCGGAGCCGTCCGGTCCGGGCCGGGTCTGTCCCCAAGCCTGCACGACGCGCGGCGGAGCGGGGCCCGGGGAGGCCCGGCCCCCGCCGCTCCCGGCGGCGTCCGGTTCGGGGACGGCGCCGCACGAGGGGGGCGTCAGGGCTCGATCAGGCCCACGCGGATGGCGTACCGGGTGAGTTCCAGGCGGTCCTTCAGGCCCAGCTTGGAGAGCAGGTTGGCGCGGTGGCGCTCCACCGTCTTCGGGCTGATCACCAGGAGGTCGGCGATCTGCTGCGAGGTGTTCCCCTCGGCGACCAGCTTGAGGATCTCCTCCTCCCGGTCGGTGATGGCCTTCGGGGGCAGGTTCCGGCCGTCCCGGGCGAGGTCGAGGTAGTTGCGGATGAGGGCGTTGACGGCGCCCGGGTAGAGGAACGGCTCCCCGCGCATGGTGGCCCGGCACGCCTCGACCAGGTCGCGGTCGGCGACGGACTTGAGGACGTACCCGGAGGCGCCGGCGCCGAGGGCCTCGAAGAAGAACTGCTCGTTGTCGTACATCGTCAGGATGAGTATCCGCGTCTCCGGCAGGGTGTGGGAGAGCTCGCGGGCCGCCTGCAGTCCGGTCAGACGCGGCATGGCGATGTCGAGGATGACCAGGTCGGGCCGGTGGGCGCGGGCCTGTTCGAGGGCCTCGGCGCCGTCGTCGGCCTCGGCGACCACGGTCAGGTCCGGTTCGCCGTCGAGGATGAGGCGGACCCCGCGGCGGACCAGCGCGTGGTCGTCGGCGAGGAGGATGCGGGTGGGGGCCGGGTCGGTCATGTCCAGGGTTTCCGGTCGGTGGCTGCGAGCGCGAGGGCCGGTACCCGGACGGGCGCCGGTCCCCGCACGGGAACGGGCACGGTCAGACGTACTTCGGTGCCCCCGCCGCCGGCCGGGCCCACGGCGAGGTCGGCGCCGACGAGCAGGGCGCGCTCCCGCATCCCGCGGATCCCGGGGCCCTCCGCCACGTCGCCGATGCCGCGGCCGTCGTCGTGGACACGGAGTTCGACACCGGCGGGGACGCGGTGCAGGGCGATCCCGGCGCGCCGGGCCCCGGCATGGCGCGCGACGTTGGTGAGCCCCTCCTGGGCCACCCGGTAGATCACCAGCTCGGCCTCCGGTCCCAGGCCGGGCAGGTCGGGTTCGAAACGGTGCTGGACAGTGAGGCCGGGGCCGCCGAACTCGGTGGCGAGGGCCTTGAGGGCGGGGATCAGCCCGAGCTCGTCCAGGACCCCGGGGCGCAGTCGGCGGGCGATGCGCCGGACCTCGTCCAGGCTGCTCCGGGTGATCTCCTGCGCCGGGCTCAGCTCCTCGCGCAGCTCCGGCGGGGCGTGGTCGGCGACCCGCTTCAGCTGGAGCAGCACGGCGGTGAGGCTCTGGCCCACCTCGTCGTGCAGTTCCTGGGCGATGCGGCGGCGCTCCGCCTCCTGCGCGGACAGGGCGCGTGCGCTGCTCGTGGCGCGTTCGTCCTCCAGCCGGTCGAGCATCGTGTTGTACGTGCTGATCAGCTCGGCGACCTCCCCCCGGCCGGCGACCGCGGGACGGTGCCCCGGACGGAGGAGGTCGGTGGTGTTCATGGCGCGGGTGAGGCGCTGGAGCGGGGCGAGTCCCACCCGCAGCAGCAGCGCGTTGGCGACCAGCATGGCGGCCAGGCCCACGGTGAGCACCGCGGCTTCGGTGAGCAGGACCGGGGTGGAGACGGTGACCGGCCCGAGCAGCAGGGCGGTGGCGGTGATCAGCACGACGGCGTTGAGCAGGAAGATACGCCAGAACAGTGGCACCCAGTACCACCTCCTCACCGCTCGCCCCGTGCCGCTCGTGTCGTAGGCTCCCGTCCTGCCGGAGGCCGGGACAGTCCGCGGGCCTGGGGCGCGGGCGCGGGCCGTCACGACCCAGCGTGAGCGCTGCGCGGGCCGTGCGCCATCCGTGACAGTCCCCATTTTCCGGACGGCCGCCGGGCGCCGGACCGGTGCCCCTACACCCTGGGCCCCCCGGAAATGGGGGTCGGAGCCGATGGAGAAACCGCCGTCGGCGGGCGACGGTGGAGACACGGGTGACAGACCCGGTCCCGCCGCACCGCCGTACCGGGCGGGCGACGGCAGAACGTGTGAACAAGCTTCCTGTGTGCCGGCCCGCTCGTGCGGGCCGGCGGTTCGTTTCCGCACCCCTGGCGTCAGGGGACCGACGTCCGGTGGTGCCTCACAGGGGCGGCCGGTGTCGCCCGGCCGCCCACCGGTCGGGAAGGAGGAGCCGTGCCCCAGTCCGACGACGAGCGCCTCGTCGATCTCGCGGCCCGACTCGAGAAGGAGGACCCCCGCTTCGCGCGCTCGCTGTCCCTCGGGAAGCCGGCCCCGCCGCGCGAGTACCGCCGGACACGCGTCTGGTGGGCGCTGGGCATCGGCATCGTCATGCTGATCGCGGGCATGGTGCTGCCCGACGGGCTGCTGATCGCGGCGGGCCTGGTCGTCAGCGGCATCTCCGTCCACCTGCTCGACCCGATCGACCCGCCCCGGTCACGGCACCCGAGCAGCCGCTCACCTCGCTGACCGCGCCCGCCGGCCGCGCGTCCCGTCGTCCCCGTCCCCGGCCGTCCCCGTCCCCGCCGTGTCCGCCCCCGCCGTGTCCGCCCCCGGCCGGTCACCGGCCGCGCCGGGCGGCCGCCCGCGCCGCGTCCGGCCGCCCGCGCGCCGGTCCGGTTCGACGCCTCCGCCCGGTCCCCTCCCGCCGCCGCCCCGGCCGGCACCCGGCCGAACCGGCCCTCCGCGCCGTGACCCGCGGCCGCCGCGGTGGGAAAATCCGCCGGGGGAGACGGGAAGGGGAGCGTCAGCATGATCGAGTGGGTGACCCTCGGCACCGGACCGAGACCGGTCCCCCGGCCCGCCGCCACGCCCCTGGTGTGGGCCGGCGCCTCCGGCGGCGCGCCGGTGCTGGTGGCGCTGCTCCACACGACCGTGGGCCCGGACCGCCCCGGCCTCGCCCTGATCACCCTGTCCCTGCTGGCCGCCGTCCTCGGCGGGTGCGCCCGGTTCACCGCGGCCCCGGGGACCGCCGTCCTGTGCTGGCTGTTCCTCAACGGCTTCGCCGTCCCGCCCGCGGGCTCCCTCTCCTGGGCCGGTCCCCGCGACACCCTCTGGCTCGTCTGCCTGCTCACCGCCGCCCTCACCGGCACGGTCGTCTCCCGGCTGGCCCACGCCCGTGCGGCCCACCACCGCCTCGCCACGGTCGTCGGCGCGCCGCGCGCGGAACCGGACGAGTGGCCGCACCCCTCCTGACGGAGCGGCGCGGCTCCGGACCGGCTCGTACGGGGGGACAACGCAGCGGGGGGCGAAACAGCCCAAGCCAACCCCCGCGCCCCCCCGCCAGGCTGGGGGGGGTTTTCCCCCCCCCCCCTCTCCAGGCCCCTCTGGCCCGAACCCCCCACCCCCCCAGCCCCCCCTCCCTGGCGCACCCCCCCCCCCCCCCCCCCCCCCCCCCCCCCCCCCCCCCCCCCCCCCACGGCGGGTCGGAGGGGGTCTTCCCTCCCCCGCGGCCGTAGGCCCTGTGGGACTCGAACCCACAACCAATGGATTAAAAGTCCACTGCTCTGCCAATTGAGCTAAGGGCCCCCTGAGGATGTTGCCTCCCCGAGCATAGCGGGACACGGCCGGGTCTCCGATCGGGTATCGGGCAGCCGGGCCCGGACGTGTCCCCCGCCGGAACGCGGGAGGGGGGGGGGGGGGGGGGGGGGGGGGGGGGGCGCCGGAAGGGGGGGGGGGGGGGGGGGGGGGGGGGGGGGGGGGAGAGAGGGAGGACGACTCGGGAGAAGAGGGTGAAACACAACC
>NZ_JBVITR010000055.1:0-26713 GCF_055574875.1 Streptomyces sp. NPDC034670 | reverse complement strand
GACCCTCCCCCCCCTCCCCCCTCCCCCCCCCCCCCCCCCCCCCCCCCCCCCCCCCCCCCCCCCCACACCCCCCCCCCCCCCCCCCCCCCCCCCCCCCCCCCCCCCCCCCCGACCGGCTCGGTGAAGCCGCGTCAGCTGTTGCGCTTCCAGCGCGGCTTGTCCTCGCGGCGGCCGAAGGAGCCGCCGCCGCGGTGGTCGTCACGACGGCCGGACGGGCGGTCGTGGCCGCCGGTGCGGAAGCCCGGGCGGTCGCCCTGGCGGTCGCGGTTGAAGGGGCGGTCGCCGCCCCGGTGGCCGCCGCGCTCGTCCCGGCGGAAACCACCCCGGTCGCGGTCGCGGTCCCGGTCGCGGTGGAAACCGCCCCGGTCGTCCCGGCGCTCGAAGGAACGCCCGCCCCGGTCGCGGTCCCGGTCGAAGGAACGCCCGCCGCGCTCACCGCGGTCACCGCGGTCGTCCCGGCGGAAACCGCCCCGGTCACCCCGGTCGTCCCGGCGGAAGCCGCCCCGGTCGCCGTCACGGCGCTCGAAGCCGCGGTCCCGGTCGAAGGAACGCCCGCCGCGCTCACCGCGCTCGCCCCGGTCGTCCCGGCGGAAACCGCCCCGGTCACCCCGGTCCCGGTCCCGGTCGAAGGAGCGCCCGCCCCGGTCGTCGCGGCGCTCGAAGGAACGCCCGCCGCGGTCGCCCCGGTCGTCGCGGCGGAAACCGCCCCGGTCACCCCGGTCGTCCCGGCGCTCACGCCGCTCGTACGGGGCCGGCGCCTCCGCACGCTCCACGCGCTCGGCCCGCTCGACGTCCCGCGCGGACGGCTGCTCCGGCAGCGAGACCTCCGCCTCGGCCGCCACCGCGGCGGCCGCCTCGGCCACCGCCGTCCCGGGGTCCTCGCCCCGCTCGCGCGCCGCCCGGGCCAGCAGCCGGTCCGCCTCGTCGCGCAGCTCGGCCGCGCGGCGCTGCGCCCGCTCCAGCTCCTTGGTGAGCTGGGCGACCTCGCGCTCGGCCTGCTGCGCCGCGTTGCCCGCGGACTCGGCCTGCACCTCGGTCATCGACCGGGCGCCGGTGATCTCGGCGACCTCCGGGTCGAAGGCCGCGCCGCCCTGGATGATGTGGCGCGTCGCGTCGACGCCCGCGTCCTCCATCAGCCGGAAGATCTGGCGCCGCTGGTGCGGCAGGGCCAGGGACACGACCGTGCCCGTCCGCCCGGCGCGCGCCGTGCGGCCCGCCCGGTGCAGGTAGTCCTTGTGGTCGCCGGCCGGGTCGACGTTCAGCACGAGGTCGATGCCGTCGACGTGGATGCCGCGGGCCGCGACGTCCGTCGCCACCAGGACGTTCACGTACCCGTCCTTGAAGTCCGCCAGCGTCCGGGTCCGGGCGCCCTGGGTCATGCCGCCGTGCAGCGCCTCGGCCTTCGCCCCGGCGTCCCGCAGCTGCTCGGCGACGCGGTCGGCGCCCAGCTGCGTCCGGACGAAGATGATGGTGCGGCCCTTGCGGGAGGCGATGGCCGCCGTCACCGGCGCCTTGTCCTTGGGCTTCACGACGAGGATGTGGTGCGACATGGTCGTCACCGCGCCCTGCGCCGCGTCGACCTCGTGCGAGACCGGGTCGTTCAGGTAGCGGTCGACGAGGGTCTTGATCTCGTTCTCCATCGTCGCGGAGAACAGCATCCGCTGGCCGCCCGCCGGGACCTGGTCCAGCAGCTCCGTGACCTCGGGCAGGAAGCCCAGGTCGGACATCTGGTCGGCCTCGTCGAGGACCGCGATCTCCACGTTCTCCAGCGAGCACGCGCCGCGGTTGATGATGTCGCGCAGCCGGCCGGGAGTGGCCACCAGGACGTCGACGCCGCGCTCGAGGGCGTAGATCTGGTTGCCCATGGACGTGCCGCCGCAGACGACCTTCATCTTCAGGCCCAGGACGTCGCCGTACGGCTGGAGCGCGTCGGCGACCTGCATCGCCAGCTCGCGCGTCGGCGTCAGGATGACGGCGCGCGGCTTGTGCCTCTCGGTCCGGCCCCCGGCCAGCGTGGCCAGCGTCGGCAGACCGAAGGAGAGGGTCTTGCCGGAGCCGGTGCGGCCGCGGCCGAGGATGTCCTTGCCGGCCAGGGCGTCCGGGATGGTCGCCGCCTGGATCGGGAAGGGGGCGGTCACGCCGTTCTGCGCGAGCTTGCGCACCACGCCCTCGGGAAGGCCGAGGTCGGCGAAGGTGGTCTCGGGGGCGGTGGGGGTGGTGTCGACGTCCGCGGTGTTCTCGGGCACGACGACGTGATCAGTACTGGCGATGGGCATACGAATGCGAAACCTTCCGGAGTCTCTTCGGCACGCGCCCGTCAACTCCGTGATTCGCGATTCGCAATACGACCGCCTCGATGCGGTCCACCACGGCAAAGGAGAGTACGCGCCACACGGCGCGCTCTGCGGTGGCGCCGGGCAAATAGGATCAAACGATCTGCCACCATACGCACTCACGGCCCCCGAAGGCAAACCGGGTCCTCGTCACAGAACCGATCCGCAGGTCAGCGCGGTGGTCCCGGAACGAGCCGGCCGCGACGGCGGACGGACGCGCAGGACGGCGGGGCAGGGAGAGGGCAGCTAGACCGGCGCCCCCGCTTCCGGCGCCGGCTCCCGCCGCGCCAGCTGCGGCTGCGGCGGCTCGGGCGCCGACGAGGACGGCTCCGGCGCCGGCGGCTCGGGCGGCGCCGACGGCTCGGGCGGCGCCGGCGTGGGCTCCGGGTCCGGCGACCGGCTGGGTTCCGGCGGCACGGGCCGGTCCGGCGTCGGGCCGGCGGGTCCACCCGGTCCACCGGCAGCCGGCGCGGACCGGCTCGCCCCCGCCGACGGCGACGCCCCGGCGGGCGCCTCCTTCCCCGCCCCGCCCCCGCGCCCCTGGTCCGCGCGCCCCTCGCCCTCGCCGTCCGCGCGCTCGCCGCCGGCCGCCGTGGCACCACGGCCCGCCCCGCCACCCGGCCCCGCCGGACCCGCCGGCCCTCCGTCCGGCGCCTCGCCGCCCGGCCGCCTCGCCGAACTCGACGGCTCGGCGCTCCCGCCCTCCTCGCCCCCGCCCACGCTCATGCAACCGGCGGCGGCGACGAGGGCCACGACCGTGGCGGCCAGGCGGGCGGATACGTACAAGGGGCGCACGGGCCACCTCCGGTCGGAGTACGGGACTCCATGCCCAACTCCCGTCACCCGCGGGAGGACACGCGCGCCGCCTATCCGTAACCCAGAGCGTGCAGCCGGGCGTCGTCGATCCCGAAGTGGTGTGCGATCTCGTGCACCACCGTGATCTCCGTCTCCGCGACGACGTCCTCCCGTGTCTCGCACATCCGCAGCGTCGGCCCCCGGTAGATCGTGATCCGGTCCGGCAGCACCCCCGCGTACCACTCGCCCCGTTCCGTCAGCGGCGTCCCCTCGTACAGCCCGAGCAGCTCCGGATCGTCCGCCGGCGGCTCGTCCTCCACGAACACCGCCACGTTGTCCATCAGCCGCGTCAGCTCCGGCGGGATCCGGTCCAGGGCCTCGGCGACCAGTTCCTCGAACTCCTCGCGCGTCATCTCCAGCACAGGGCCATTCTCGGGCACGCACCGTCCGTACGAGATCCCCCACGCCCCCGCATATCCGGCCCCGCGCACGGGCATACGGGACCAATGGCCCGCGTCCCCTCCGCAGTCATGAAGATCCGGCACCGCCTCCGAAGGGCTCCGCGCGTCCCCGGTTCCCGCGCCCTCCGCGCTCGCCGCCACCGCACCCCCCGGCCCGCCTCCGGGCCGCTCGCCCCCGCCCGGCGCTCCCGTCCCCTGGTCCGCGCCCTCGGGCTCGTCACCGTGGTCGTCCTCGGCTCCTGGCTCGGCCTCCTCGTCGTCGGCAACGTCCGGGTCCCGGTGGGTCCCATGGACACCACCATGACCCTGCGCCCCTCCCTCACCGGCGGCACCAAGATCAACATCTCCCCGCTGGGCGCCCTCCAACTGGACAGCCACACCGCCCCCGTCCGCCTGGACGTCAACGTCGACCAGCTCGACCCCGCCCGCTCCCAGGCCCTCGTCGACCGGCCCGAACGGTTCTCCGGCCTCCAGGACGAAGTCGCCCACGACATCGCCCGCGGCACCGCCGACCTCGCCGTGCGCTCCTGCGTGGCCGTCGTCACCGGCGCCACCGCGCTCGGCCTCGCCGTCTACCGCCGCCCCCGCCGCGCCCTGGCCGCCGGCGGCCTCGCCCTCACCCTCCTCGCCGCGTCCGGCGGCACCGCCTACGCCACCTGGAACCCGGACTCCGTCCTCGAACCCAAGTTCTCCGGCCTGCTCTCCTCCGCCCCCTCCCTCGTCGGCAACGCCCGCAGCATCGTCACCGAGTTCGACGTCTACCAGCAGGAACTGGCACGCCTGGTCACCAACGTGACCAAGCTCTACGACGCCACCTCCACGCTCCCCGCCTACCAGCCCGACCCGACCACCCTCCGCGTGCTGCACGTCTCCGACATCCACCTCAACCCGGCCAGCTGGAAGATCATCGCCTCGCTGGTGGAGCAGTACCGGGTGGACGTCATCGTCGACTCCGGCGACACCATGGACCACGGCACCGCCGCCGAGAACGGCTTCCTGGACCCCGTCGAGGACCTCGGCGCCCCCTACGTCTGGGTCCGCGGCAACCACGACTCCCTCGTCACCCAGCGCCACCTCGCACGCATGAAGAACGTCCACGTGCTGGACGACGGCCGGGCCGTCACCGTCGCCGGACTGCGCTTCGCCGGCACCGGCGACCCCCAGTTCACCCCCGACCGCTCCAGGACCACCGGAGCCGAGCAGTCCCAGGAACTCGCGGGCGCCCGCCTCGCCTCCGCCCTGCGCGACCAGCGGACCGCCGGTACCCCCGTGGACGTGGCCGTCGTCCACGAACCGTCCGCCGCCCGCGAGGTCGACGGCACCGTGCCGCTGGTCCTGTCCGGCCACCTCCACCGCCAGAAGACCGAGGTCATGGAGTACGGCACCCGCCTGCGCATCGAGGGCTCCACCGGCGGCAGCGGCCTGCGCGCCGTCGAGGGCGAGTACCCCGACCCGATCCAGGCCTCGATCCTCTACTTCGACCGCGACACCCGCCGCCTCCAGGCCTGGGACTCCATCGAACTGGGCGGCCTGGGCCGGACGACGGCGGAGGTCAGCCGCCATCTCCCGGAGGAGAACCAGCCGGGCGCGACCACCCCGCCGACCCCCTCCCCCGCCACCCCCTCGACGACCTCCCCGTAAACGTTTTGGCGATCCCTCCTCCCATCCCATATGCTTCTCACGTCCCCGACGCGCTGAGAAGCGCCCAGGCGGGCCGATAGCCCTCATCGTCTAGCGGCCTAGGACGCCGCCCTTTCAAGGCGGTAGCACGGGTTCGAATCCCGTTGGGGGCACGCACCACCCTGTGCGACACTGTCGTACGACACGCTTGGTCCTGTGGAGCAGTTTGGAGTGCTCGCCACCCTGTCAAGGTGGAGGCCGCGGGTTCAAATCCCGTCAGGACCGCTGATGTTTCACGTGAAACATCGCGGCTGGGTAGCTCAGTTGGTACGAGCGTCCGCCTGAAAAGCGGAAGGTCGCCGGTTCGACCCCGGCCCCAGCCACAGCAAAGGCCCCGATCTCCGGATCGGGGCCTTGTTGGTGTGTGCTGCGCCGTTGCGTGCTGCCGGACGGTGGTCGACGGTGGCCGACGGCGGCAAAAGCGTTCGCCAGTAATTTCTCGAGGATGAGATCCTGGGTCCCGTATGTCCACACATCCCGCCCCCGCCCCCGCCCTCGGCGCCCTCGCCTCCCGCCTGGCCGAGCTGTCGCTGCGTGACGCGCACCGGCTCGGCCGCAGGCTGGAGGGCGCCCGGAAGATCCGCAAGCCGGAGGCCCGGGCCGCCGTGCTCGCCGAGATCGAGGCGGAGACCGCCCGGGCCGAGGAGCGGATGACCGAGCGCCGCCTCCGCGTCCCGGAGATCCGCTATCCCGAGCAGCTGCCGGTCAGTCAGAAGAAGGACGAGATCGCCGAGGCCATCCGCGATCACCAGGTGGTGATCGTCGCGGGTGAGACCGGCTCCGGCAAGACGACGCAGATCCCGAAGATCTGCCTGGAGCTGGGCCGGGGCGTGCGGGGCATGATCGGGCACACGCAGCCCCGCCGCATCGCCGCCCGCACGGTGGCCGAGCGGGTCGCGGAGGAGCTCCGGACGCCCCTGGGCGAGGCCGTCGGCTGGAAGGTCCGTTTCACCGACCAGGTGAACCCGGACGCCACCTTCATCAAGCTGATGACCGACGGCATCCTGCTCGCCGAGATCCAGACCGACCGCGAGCTGCGCGCCTACGACACGATCATCATCGACGAGGCGCACGAGCGGTCCCTGAACATCGACTTCCTGCTCGGTTACCTGGCGCAGCTGCTGCCGAGGCGTCCGGACCTGAAGGTCGTCATCACCTCGGCGACGATCGACCCGGAGCGCTTCTCCCGGCACTTCGGCGACGCCCCGATCATCGAGGTGAGCGGTCGTACGTATCCGGTGGAGGTCCGTTACCGTCCGCTGCTGGAGGAGGACTCGGAGGACGCCGACCGGGACCAGATCACCGCGATCACGGACGCCGTCGAGGAGCTGATGGCGGAGGGGCCCGGCGACATCCTGGTCTTCCTGTCCGGGGAGCGGGAGATCCGGGACACCGCGGACGCGCTGACGAAGAAGTACTCCCGCGCCGGAGGCGCTGATCGGCACAGCACCGAGGTGCTGCCGTTGTACGCCCGGCTCTCGCACGCCGAGCAGCACCGGGTCTTCCAGAAACACAGCGGCCGCAGGATCGTGCTGGCGACCAACGTCGCCGAGACCTCGCTGACGGTGCCGGGCATCAAGTACGTCATCGATCCCGGTTTCGCCCGCATCTCGCGCTACAGCCACCGCACCAAGGTGCAGCGCCTGCCGATCGAGCCGATCTCGCAGGCGAGTGCGAACCAGCGCAAGGGCCGCTGCGGACGCACCTCGGACGGCATCTGCATCCGCCTCTACAGCGAGGACGACTTCCTGTCCCGTCCGGAGTTCACGGACGCGGAGATCCTGCGGACGAACCTGGCCTCCGTCATCCTGCAGATGACCGCAGCCGGCCTGGGTGACATCGAGAAGTTCCCGTTCATCGACCCGCCGGACCACCGCAACATCCGTGACGGCGTGCAGCTGCTGCAGGAGCTGGGCGCGCTCGACACGGCGCAGAAGGATCCGCGCAAGCGGCTGACGGAGACGGGCCGGAAGCTGGCCCAGCTTCCGGTGGACCCGCGGCTGGCCCGCATGGTGCTGGAGGCGGACCGGAACGGCTGCGTGCGCGAGGTCATGGTCATCGCCGCGGCGCTGTCCATCCAGGACCCCCGGGAGCGGCCCGCCGACAAGCAGACGCAGGCCGACCAGCAGCACGCCCGCTTCCGGGACGAGACCAGCGACTTCCTCGCCTACCTGAACCTGTGGCGCTACGTGCGGGAGCAGCAGAAGGAGCGCGGCTCGTCGTCGTTCCGGCGCATGTGCAAGCAGGAGTACCTGAACTTCCTGCGCATCCGTGAGTGGCAGGACATCTACACGCAGCTGCGCACGGTCGCCAAGCAGATGGGGATCCACCTCAACGACCAGGACGCCCCCGCCGACCGCATCCACGTCTCCCTCCTGGCCGGCCTGCTGTCGCACATCGGCATGAAGGACGTGAAGGAGTCGAAGGACTCCGGTCCGGGCGGACGCAAGGACGGCGGCCGGAACGAGTACCTGGGCGCCCGCAACGCCAAGTTCGCGATCTTCCCGGGGTCGGCACTGTTCAAGAAGCCCCCGCGCTTCGTGATGTCGGCCGAGCTGGTCGAGACGTCCCGGCTGTGGGCCCGGGTCAACGCGAAGATCGAGCCGGAGTGGGTCGAGCCGCTCGCCGAGCACCTCCTGAAGCGCACGTACAGCGAACCGCACTGGGAGAAGGACCAGGCGGCGGTGATGGCGTACGAGAAGGTGACGCTGTACGGCGTGCCGATCGTCGCGCAGCGCAAGGTGAACTACGGCCGGATCGACCCGGAGGTGTCGCGGGAGCTGTTCATCCGCAACGCGCTGGTCGAGGGCGACTGGCGTACGCACCACAAGTTCTTCGCCGACAACCGCCGGCTCCTCACCGAGGTGGAGGAGCTGGAGCACCGCGCCCGGCGCCGGGACATCCTGGTCGACGACGAGACGCTGTTCGACTTCTACGACCGGCGGATCCCGGACCACGTGGTCTCGGGCGCCCACTTCGACGCGTGGTGGAAGCGCAAGCGGCACGAGCAGCCGGACTTCCTGGACTTCGAACGGGAGATGCTGATCCGGGAGTCGGCCCAGGCGGTCACGAAGGCCGACTACCCCGACTCGTGGCGGCAGGGCCCGCTGAAGTTCCGGGTCACCTACCAGTTCGAGCCGGGGGCGGACGCCGACGGCGTGACCGTCCACATCCCGCTCCAGGTGCTCAACCAGGTCACCGACGAGGGCTTCGACTGGCAGATCCCGGGGCTGCGGGAGGAGGTCGTCACGGAACTGATCCGTTCGCTCCCCAAGCCGATCCGCCGGAACTACGTGCCCGCGCCGAACTACGCGAGGGCGTTCCTGGAGCGGGCGGTGCCCCTCCAGGAGCCGCTGACCACGACGATGGCGCGCGAGCTGAAGCGCATGGTCGGTGTCCCCTTCGACGCGGAGGACTTCGACTGGTCGAAGGTCCCCGACCACCTGAGGATCACTTTCCGGATCGTCGACGAGCGGCGCCGCAAGATCGCCGAGGACAAGGACCTCGAGGCGCTGAAGCTGCGGCTGAAGCCGAAGGCCCGCAAGGCCCTCTCGCAGGCGGCCGCCGCGACGGCGGAGCGCCGGGGCGGGGAGTCCCTGGAACGCGAGGGACTGACGGAGTGGACGATCGGCACGCTCACGCGCGTGTTCGAGACCCGCCGGGCCGGCCAGCCGGTGAAGGCGTATCCGGCGCTGGTCGACGACGGGGACACGGTCTCCGTCCGTCTCTTCGACACGGAGGCCGAGCAGGCGGAGGCGATGTGGAAGGGCACGCGCCGGCTGATCCTGCTGGGGATTCCGGTGAACCCTGCGAAGTTCGCGTCCGAAAAGCTGTCGAACGCTCAGAAGCTCGCCCTGTCCGCGAATCCGCACGGCTCCGTCCAGGCCCTCTTCGACGACTGCGCGACGGCCGCGGCGGACAGGCTGATCGCGGACTTCGGCGGACCGGTGTGGGACGAGGAGTCGTACCGGAAGCTGTACGACAAGGTGCGCGCGGAGATCGTCGACACGACCGTCCGCGCGGTGGGCCAGGTGCAGCAGGTGCTGGCCGCCTGGCAGGCCTGTGAGCGCCGGCTGAAGGCCGTGCGCAGCCCGGCGCTGCTGCCGAACCTGCAGGACGTGCGGAAGCAGTTGGACGCGCTGGTGCGGCCCGGCTTCGTGACGGAGGCGGGCCTGCGCCGGCTGCCGGACCTGATGCGCTATCTGGTGGCCGCGGACCGCCGCCTGCAGCAGATGCCGACGAACGTGCAGCGGGACACGACCCGGATGGCGAAGGTCCACGAGATGCAGGACGAGTACGCGTGGCTGCTGGAGCAGATGCCGCAGGGCCGGCCGGTCCCCTCCTCGGTGCGGGACATCCGCTGGATGATCGAGGAGCTGCGGGTGAGCTACTTCGCCCACGCGCTGGGGACGGCGTACCCCGTCTCGGACAAGCGGATCGTGAAGGCGATCGACGCGGCGGCGCCGTGACACCCCGGGCACGGAGGGTGAGTTCGACCTGACGGCCCCCCTCCTGTACAGTCTCTTCTCGCAGCGCAACGCACCTGTCGCACTGCGAAACTCCCCCAGCGCCTCAACGGCCCGGGAGGAGATCCAGGTCCTGTGGAGCAGTTTGGAGTGCTCGCCACCCTGTCAAGGTGGAGGCCGCGGGTTCAAATCCCGTCAGGACCGCCGCAAGAGAAGGCCCGCGCCCGCAAGGGACCGCGGGCCTTCCGCATGAGGTGGCCGTTGCCCGCTCCCGCCCTTGCCTCTGTTCCCACTCTGTTCTCTCACCCTCCGCGCCGTCAGGCCCCTCTCCGGCGCGTTCTCCTCCCGCGTGCGGTTCCCCCGCCCCGGAGCGCCGTGCGGCCCCTCCGGGGCCCTCCTGGCGCCTTGACGGGCCGAGCGGCTCCGTCGGCACCCCCGGGGGGCCGGGATCCCTCTCCGTAGGGCCGTGGAGGTGGCGCACGGGGGAGTCGGGCGGGCACGGAAACACGGGTGCCGTCCCGCGCGCACCCGCCGGCCGCGCCGTCGTACCGGCACCCGGCCCGCCGCCGTCCGATCCGCCGTCACCCGCCGCGCTCTGCACCGGATTCGGCGCCGGGCCCCACCGCGTCCGACGGGGACGGGAACGGCACCGACGCCCCGTCACACGAGCCCGTCCTCGCGCGCACTCCCTTTAGCGCATATGCCGCGGCACCAACAAGCCGCCCGGTATGTGACGGGTGTCACCACATGAGTTTCAGGAAGTGCGGTACTTACACCCCTCCTACAACAAGTCAATTTAATATGTGCCATTGCACCGTGCGGAGAGGTCCGCGCCGCCGACCGCACAGGTCGTCCACGGCGGCACCCCGGACTCCGACGGATCCGCGCACAAGGCCGTCCCGCCGCACCCCCGGCCGGGACGGGAGCCGGGCGCGGCGCGCCCGCGGCCGACGCACGCACAGGGCGCACACAAAAAGATCGCGCTGGACCCGGCGGAGTCCAGCGCGATCGACGACGCACCCTTGTTCAGTTGCCCGGAAAGCTCTGACCGGCTTGGGCGAGGGGCCTGTTGGGGCAGTCCCCGCGTCGTGTGGAGCTAGGGTTCCGAGCGCCTCGGCCAGTTGGGGGACCAGCCGGTTCGTCCGGATTGTTCAGTTGTTCAGGCCTCGCTGCGCTGCTGCGGGATGCCCGCGAGCAGGGCGCGGACCTCTGCTTCGCGGTAGCGGCGGTGCCCGCCGAGCGTACGGATCGACGTGAGCTTGCCGGCCTTCGCCCAGCGCGTGACCGTCTTCGGGTCGACGCGGAACATGGTGGCGACCTCAGCCGGGGTCAGCAGCGGCTCGGCATCAGGGGTGCGAGCGGTCATGAGCGGCCTCCTCGGGAGAACCGAACCTTCTCGGTTCTTTCCTCTAAATTCTGCACCTTGACCCGCGTTGCCCGAAATGGCGGACGCGAGTCGAGTCGGTTATAGGACGAACGGCTTGTCCTCGGCACTACAACTACACCATCTGTCCAGCCGCGTCGGCCAAACCGATGGAATTGCCCTCCCAGGTGTTCATCAGCCGCGGAAGCCGATGGACCATGCCATAGCGGACAGTCACGCCGGTGTGACGATCAGTCACACCGGCGCTCAGGAGACATCCGGCCCCCCAAAGCGTGCAATGCTGAGATTCCGCCCACAAGGGAACACAGCGGGACGGAGGAGCCCTCCCCGGACTCCTTGTCCTATTTTGGCATGAGGAGGGGCAAGCGGCGCAAGGGCCGCGTACGTGCGGTCCGTCACGCTTGACACGCTTGGGGCATACGCCCGCATCGGCCCCTACGTCCGTTGTCGGGTCCCTGTTGACGCAACCTCAGGGCGAAGACGAAACCCCAAGAAGGGCGTTTGGTCAAACGTCAGTTCGCCGAGCGCAGGTCCCGCACCGACCGCCACCGCTCGACCAGCCGCCCGTAGGCGGCGCCCGCGCCCTCGTCGTCGCCGCGGCGCAGCGCCGCGATCCCCTCGGCCACGTCCGCCGCCGAGTGGTCGTCCGCCAGCGCGCCGGCCGGCAGGGCGTGCACCAGACCGCCGTAGTCCAGCTCGACCAGGGAGCGCGGGTGGAACTCCTCGAGCCAGCGCCCGACGTCGACGAGGCCGTCGATCAGCAGCCCCTCCTCCACGGCGTCCCGCAGGGCCCGCAGTCCCCGCGCGACCCGCCGCCGGGCCTGGACCATGGGCGTCCGGTAGCGCAGGACGGGCGCCTCGTCGGCGGAGCCCTCGGCGTACTCGCGCTCCTCGTCCGCGAACAGCACGAACCAGTTGATCGGCACCTGCCAGGTGGCGGTGCGGATCCAGGGCCGGGCGTCGGGGTGGCCGGCCAGCCAGCGCTCGTAGTCCTGGACCGCCTGGCGGCGCACGACCGGGGGCAGGAGCGCGTCGAGGACCGGCAGGGGGAACTCCTCGGCGAGCTCGCCCAGGGCCTGCCAGCCGCGCAGCCGGGTGCGCCAGGGGCAGACGTGGACCACGCCGCCGTCCTCCAGCACGAACGCGTCGTCGCTTTCGTGAACCGGCACCGGCACCGGCGGCGTGGGCACCAGGTCGGTCAGCGCCCGGCGGAGCTCGTCCTGGTAGGTGGGGCGGTCGGGGCGGCGGGCGTAGCGGGCCCAGTGGCCGCGCTCGGGCTCGGGAAAGGCGGCCAGCGGTTCGTACACGCGCAGGTAGGTCGGGTAGGGGACGATCACCGAGGTCACCTTGGGCACGCCTGCTCCCTCCCCCGCGAACCGCCGCGAAAACCTGCGGCCCTCTCACACGGACGCGCGGAAAACCCCTGCAAATCGTCGCACGGCGGTACTCCGGTCGGAGGTGATCCCGGCCACGGTGCGTCCCGCGGGCGCCCCAGGGCCTAATCTCGTGCTCACGGTCCCGCCGCCCTCCCCACCGCCACAAGCGCGGGGAGCCGGGGAGGCCGTTCCCACCCCGCCGCTACTTACTCAGGAGTCACCACCGTGACCGACGTATCTGACGGCGTCCTGCACACCCTGTTCCGCTCGGACCAGGGCGGCCACGAGCAGGTCGTGCTCTGCCAGGACCGTGCCAGCGGCCTCAAGGCCGTGATCGCCATCCACTCCACCGCCCTGGGCCCCGCCCTCGGCGGTACGCGCTTCCACCCGTACGCGACCGAGGAGGAGGCCGTCGCCGACGCGCTGAACCTCGCGCGCGGGATGTCGTACAAGAACGCCCTGGCCGGTCTCGACCACGGCGGCGGCAAGGCCGTGATCATCGGCGACCCGGAGCGGATCAAGAGCGAGGAGCTGCTGCTGGCCTACGGCCGGTTCGTCGCCTCGCTCGGCGGCCGGTACGTCACCGCCTGCGACGTGGGCACCTACGTGGCCGACATGGACGTCGTGGCCCGCACGTGCCGCTGGACCACCGGCCGCTCCCCCGAGAACGGCGGCGCCGGCGACTCCTCGGTGCTCACCTCCTTCGGCGTCTACCAGGGCATGCGGGCGGCCGCCCAGCACCTGTGGGGCGACCCGTCGCTGCGCGACCGCAAGGTCGGTGTCGCGGGGGTCGGCAAGGTCGGCCACCACCTGGTGGAGCACCTGCGGGCCGAGGGCGCCGAGGTCGTGATCACCGATGTGCGCGAGGAGGCCGTGCGGCGGGTCCTCGACCGGCACCCCGAGGGCGTCTCGGCGGCCGCCGACACCGAGGCGCTGATCCGGACCGAGGGCCTGGACATCTACGCCCCGTGCGCCCTGGGCGGCGCGCTGAACGACGACAGCGTGCCGGCGCTGACCGCCAAGGTGGTCTGCGGCGCCGCCAACAACCAGCTCGCCCACCCGGGGGTGGAGAAGGACCTCGCCGACCGCGGCATCCTCTACGCGCCGGACTACGTGGTGAACGCCGGCGGGGTCATCCAGGTCGCCGACGAGCTGCACGGCTTCGACTTCGAGCGGTGCAGGGCGAAGGCGGAGAAGATCTTCGACACCACGCTCGCCATATTCGCACGTGCGAAGGCGGATGGGATTCCGCCGGCCGCCGCGGCCGACCGGATCGCCGAGCAGCGGATGGCGGAGGCGCGCCCGGCGGGGTGACGCCCGGCGCACGAGGCGGGTGCGGGCGCCCGGCGGCGGGCGCCCGCGCGCGTTCGGCCGGTACCCGCCGGGGGCACTTGGAGAGAACTCTCACTTCTCCCGGCGGGTCGACCGCCGATAAGTGGTTAAAATCGCGTTTGACCAGCGAGGACGGGACGTCTCGAGGGTCTGGGCGCGGGCACGTCATGCGGGCGACGTACCGTATGGGCGCGGGCTCAGGTACCGTGGAAGCTCTACAGACCGGACTCTCCGAAGAGAGTTCGTTCTGGACCATGAACGCGTGTCAAGACTCTGGGGCCGTCGAGCCCCGTCGTTGAGGGGGTCGAGCCATGGGGCGCGGCCGGGCCAAGGCCAAGCAGACGAAGGTCGCCCGCCAGCTGAAGTACAACAGCGGTGGGACGGACCTTGCACGCCTGGCCGAGGAGCTGGGCGCATCGACATCGAACCAGTCACCGAACGGTGATCACTTCGAGGACGATGAGCGAGACGACGACCTGTACGCACGGTACGCCGATCTCTACGAGGACGACGACGAGGACGAGGACGGCCAGTCCCCGCAACAGCGTCGCGGCGCTTGACCTTGCACTGAGCATCAACCCGGTCGGTGACCCCGGTCACCGACCGGGTTTCATGCTGCCCGCCCGTCGCACGCGCGGGCAGCATCCCGGTGCTCAGTTCGCGTAGTCACCCACGAGGGCCGCGCCGGTCGTGTGCTCGCCGCGGTCGGTGATCTCACCGGCCACCCAGGCGTCCACACCGCGGTCGGCCAGTGTCGCCAGCGCCACGTCCACGGACTCCTGCGGCACGACCGCGATCATGCCGACGCCCATGTTGAGGGTCTTCTCCAGCTCCGGGCGCTCGACCGAACCGGTCCTGCCGACGAGGTCGAAGACCGGGGCCGGGGTCCAGGTGGAGCGGTCGACGACGGCGTGCAGCCCGTCCGGGACGACCCGGGCCAGGTTGGCCGCGAGGCCGCCGCCGGTGACGTGGCTGAAGGCGTGCACCTCGGTGGTGCGGATCAGGGCCAGGCAGTCCAGCGAGTAGATCCTGGTGGGTTCGAGCAGCTCCTCGCCGAGGGTGCGGCCCAGTTCGTCGATCCGGCGGTCCAGGTCGAATCCGGCCCGGTCCAGCAGCACGTGCCGGACGAGGGAGTACCCGTTCGAGTGAAGACCGGAGGACGCCATGGCGATCACCGCGTCGCCCTCGCGGATGCGGTCCGCGCCGAGCAGCCGGTCGGCCTCCACGACACCCGTACCGGCGCCGGCGACGTCGAAGTCGTCCGGGCCGAGCAGGCCCGGGTGCTCGGCCGTCTCGCCGCCGACCAGGGCGCACCCGGCCAGCACGCAGCCCTCCGCGATGCCCTTGACGAGGGCGGCGACGCGCTCGGGGTGGACCTTGCCGACGCAGATGTAGTCGGTCATGAACAGCGGCTCGGCACCGCACACCACGATGTCGTCCATGACCATGGCGACCAGGTCGTGGCCGATGGAGTCGTACACGCCCATCCGGCGGGCGATGTCGACCTTGGTGCCGACGCCGTCCGTGGCGGAGGCGAGCAGGGGGCGGTCGTAGTTCTTCAGGGCGGAGGCGTCGAAGAGGCCGGCGAAGCCGCCGAGGCCGCCGAGGACCTCGGGCCGCCGCGTCTTCCTCACCCACTCCTTCATGAGTTCGACGGCGCGGTCGCCCGCCTCGATGTCGACGCCCGCCGCTGCGTAGCTGGCGCCGCCCCCGGCGAGAGGTGTCTGAGACATGACTGTGAGAGCTTTCGTGTCGTCCGGCAGGGCTTACGGGCGGCGGATCGCGTCGACCGCGGCCGGCGCGGCGGTGCCGGCGGCCAGCTCGGTCTCCAGGAGCTGCTTGCCGAGGAGCTCGGGGTCGGGCAGCTCCATCGGGTACTCGCCGTCGAAGCAGGCGCGGCAGAGGTTCGGCTTGGCGATGGTGGTCGCCTCGATCATGCCGTCGAGGGAGATGTACGCCAGGGAGTCGGCGCCCAGCGAGGTGCCGATCTCGTCGATGGTCATGCCGTTGGCGATCAGCTCGGCGCGGGTGGCGAAGTCGATGCCGAAGAAGCAGGGCCACTTCACGGGCGGCGAGGAGATCCGGATGTGGACCTCGGCGGCGCCGGCCTCGCGGAGCATGCGGACCAGGGCGCGCTGGGTGTTGCCGCGGACGATCGAGTCGTCGACGACGACCAGGCGCTTACCCTTGATGACTTCCTTGAGCGGGTTCAGCTTCAGGCGGATGCCGAGCTGCCGGATGGTCTGCGAGGGCTGGATGAACGTCCGTCCGACGTACGCGTTCTTGACCAGGCCCGCGCCGAAGGGGATGCCGGAGGCCTCCGCGTAGCCGATGGCGGCCGGGGTGCCGGACTCGGGGGTCGGTATGACCAGGTCGGCCTCGACCGGGGCCTCCTTGGCGAGGCGGCGGCCCATCTCGACGCGCGAGAGGTACACGTTCCGGCCGGCGATGTCGGTGTCCGGACGGGCCAGGTAGACGTACTCGAAGACGCACCCCTTGGGCTTCGCTTCCGCGAACCGGGAGGTGCGCAGTCCGTTCTCGTCGATGGCGACGAACTCGCCCGGCTCGATCTCGCGGACGAAGCTGGCGCCCGTGATGTCGAGGGCGGCGGTCTCGGAGGCGATCACCCAGCCGCGCTCCAGGCGGCCGAGGACCAGCGGGCGGATGCCCTGCGGGTCGCGGGCCGCGTAGAGGGTGTTCTCGTCCATGAAGACGAGGCTGAAGGCGCCCCTGACCTTGGGGAGGACGATGTGCGCGGCCTGCTCGACCGTCACCGGCTCGCCGTCGGCGGCGCGCTGGCCGGCCAGCAGGGCGGTGATCAGGTCGGTGTCGTTGGTGGCCGCCACCTTCGGGGCGCGGCCGTTCTCCTTGGGCAGTTCGGCGACCAGCTCGGCGAGTTGCGCCGTGTTGACCAGGTTGCCGTTGTGGCCGAGCGCGATGGATCCGTGCGCGGTGGCGCGGAACGTCGGCTGGGCGTTCTCCCACACGGAGGCGCCGGTGGTCGAGTAGCGGGCGTGTCCGACCGCGATGTGACCCTGGAGCGAACCGAGCGAGGTCTCGTCGAAGACCTGGGAGACCAGGCCCATGTCCTTGAAGACGAGGATCTGGGAGCCGTTGCTGACCGCGATACCCGCGGATTCCTGGCCCCGATGCTGGAGGGCGTAGAGCCCGAAGTACGTGAGCTTGGCGACCTCTTCGCCCGGAGCCCAGACACCGAAGACGCCACAGGCGTCCTGGGGGCCCTTCTCTCCGGGGAGCAGGTCGTGGTTGAGTCGTCCGTCACCACGTGGCACGTCCCCGAGTGTAGGCGAGATCGACCACTGGTCCGAATGCGGGATGCGGCCCCGCCGGTGGGCCAGCCGACGGCGAAGACGGTGACACGGGTGCCGTCGCCGCTGGTCAGCGTGAGGTTTCGGGAGCCGGTCCCGGTGGCCGGCGGGGCCGTCGAAGAGCCGCGGCGGGGTCTTCTCGGCGTCCGTGAGTGAGTCTTCGCACACCCTTCGGGCCGTGGCGGGGGCGCCGAGGGTGATATGGCCGTCGCGGACGGTGGCGCCGGTGCGGCCGGGGGCGCCGGAGACGGTCCCCTCCCGGTCGAGGGCGGGGCGGGCGCGGCCGTCGGGGCGGCCGGCGGTCCACCGCGTGCCGCACAGCGGCTCGTCCCGGCCCCGCCGGGGCGGACGGCCGCGCTGTCGTCGGTGGCCGGGCCGTCACGAACGGGGGGGCGCGGGGGCGGCCGCCGGGGTCCCGCGCCGCCGGTGCCTCCGCCGGTCCGGCGGGTCCGTCGGGAAGGAGGAGGACACGGTTCCCCCCGGGGGCCGTCCGGCCGCCCGCGCGGATCACGCCAGCAGCGGCAGGTACGGCTCGAGGTCCGCCCGTTCCCCGCTCGCGCTCACCCGGGCGCCGGCCACGGCGTCCCGCCAGGCCGCCCGCCCGGTGGCCAGCCGGATCCAGGTCAGCGGGTCGGTCTCGACCACGTTGGGCGGGGTGCCGCGGGTGTGCCGCGGCCCCGGAACGCACTGCACGACGGCGTACGGCGGGATCCGCACCTCCGTCGAGCCGCCGGGTGCCTTCGCGGCGAGCGTGTCGGCCAGCAGCCGGGTGCAGGCGGCGAGGGCCTGGCGGTCGTGGGGGACGTCCAGGCCGGGTACGGCGGCGTTCAGGTCGTCGGTGTGGACGACGAGTTCGACGGTGCGGGTGACCAGGTAGTCGGCCAGCGGCAGGGCGCCGGCGCCGGTGGCGAGCAGTCTCGTGCCGGGGTGGGCGGCGAGGTCGGCGGTGAAGCGCTCCTCGGCGGCGGCGAGGTACGCGTCCGGGTCCGGATGGCGTCCGGCCAGCTCGCGGGCGCGGGCGGCGATGTCCGGGGCCTCGGCGGCGATCGCGCGCGGCCAGTCGGTCAGCGCCCCGTCCTGCTTCGCCGGCTCCGGCAGGTCGACCAGGCGGGCGACCGCCCCCAGGGACGTCCCGAGGTGCGCGACCAGGTCCCGCACCGTCCAGTTCCCGAGCCGGGTGGGCAGTGCGAGCTGCTCGGGGGTGAGGGTGCGCACGGCGGCCCGCACGTTCCCGAACTGGGCCAGCACCGCGGCACGGGTCCTGGCGGGGTCGTAGGAGCGGGCGCGCTTCTTGGCCGGTGGCATGGCAGAAGCCTATGCGGGGCGGAAGGGGACCGGAGGGCTCCGGGGGGCGGCGTCCGTGCGGTTCCGGCGTTCGGCGACGTCGGTGACGCGGACGCGGACGGCCTTCCCGGCCCCGGCCGGGGTCACCGTGTCGCGGCCGGGGCGAGGGTCACGGCGCGAAGCTGCGGCTGCGGGCTCCGGAAGGCGCTCACGGCGAGTGCGCGCGGGCACGGTCCCCCCTCGGCCGTGAGGCGCTCCGGTCGGCCGCGCGCCGGCGCCAGCGGTACGCCCCGGCCCGGCGGCACCTCGTGGCGGCCCCGGCCGGTGGTGTGCGGCCGGCCGGGGTGAGCCGGCGCGGGTGGGGGTGGACCCGGCCGGTCGTGCCGGCCCCGTCCGGTTCGGCGAGCTGCTGCTCCGGCCCTTCCGGGGCCCGGGAGCCGCCCCCGCCGGGACGCGGTGCCGTGCGGTCGGTCAGTCCGGCAGCGTCGCGACCGCCCCCTCCGGGGCCTTGCGCACGGGAAGGCCTCGGGGGCCGCCCACGCGAGTCCCGTCCGGTGGGCGATCATGGCAAGGGCGACCCGGTTCGGTGCGCCACGGAACGCCCGTGGCGCACCGGCGCCGTCTCACCCGGTCCGCAGGGCGAGCCGGAGGGCCTTGCGGACGTCCGGGTCTTCAAGGTCTCCACACCGCTTACATGTCACGGACCCGGCCGGTCCCTACCGACGGCCGCCGAACTCCGGCCGCGCCCGGGTGCGGACACGGAGAACGGTGGCCCCCGGCGGGGGCCACCGTTCTCCGTGGCGTGCGGGAGGAGCCCTCCGTCCACGGCGGGGAGGGCTCCCGGAGGGTCAGGCCAGCAGCGCCGGGATCGTCGCCTCGTGCGTCTCGCGCAGCTCCGCCAGGGACAGCGTGAACTCGCCCTGGACCTCCACCGTGTCGCCGTCCACGACGCCGATGCGGGCGGCCGGGAGGCCGCGCGCGCCGCACATGTCGGTGAAGCGGACCTCCTCCGAGCGCGGCACGGCGACGATCGCGCGGCCGGCCGACTCGGAGAACAGGAAGGTGAAGGCGTCGAGACCGTCCGGGACGACCAGACGCGCGCCCTTCCCGCCGAGCAGCGCCGACTCGACGACCGCCTGGACGAGGCCGCCGTCGGACAGGTCGTGCGCGGAGTCGATCATGCCGTCGCGGGAGGCGGCGATCAGGATCTCGCCGAGCAGCCGCTCGCGCTCCAGGTCGACCTGCGGGGGCAGGCCGCCGAGGTGGTCGTGGACGACCTGGGACCAGGCCGAGCCGCCGAACTCCTCGCGGGTGTCGCCGAGGAGGTAGAGCAGCTGGCCCTCCTCCTGGAAGGCGGCCGGGGTGCGGCGGGCCACGTCGTCGATGACGCCGAGGACCGCGACCACCGGGGTCGGGTGGATGGCCGTCTCGCCGGTCTGGTTGTACAGCGAGACGTTGCCGCCGGTCACCGGGGTGCCGAGCTGCTTGCAGCCGTCCGCCAGGCCGCGCACGGCCTCCGCGAACTGCCACATCACCGCGGGGTCCTCGGGCGAGCCGAAGTTCAGGCAGTCGGAGACCGCGAGGGGCCTGGCACCGGTGGTCGCCACGTTCCGGTAGGCCTCCGCGAGGGCCAGCTGCGCGCCCGTGTACGGGTCGAGCTTGGCGTACCGGCCGTTGCCGTCGGTGGCGATCGCGACGCCGAGGCCGCTCTCCTCGTCGATGCGGATCATGCCGGAGTCCTCCGGCATGGCCAGCACGGTGTTGCCCTGCACGAAGTGGTCGTACTGCTGGGTGATCCACCGCTTGGAGGCCTGGTTGGGCGAGCCGACGAGCTGCAGGACCTGATCCTTGAGCTCCTCGGACGTCCGCGGCCGGGGCAGCTTGTTCGCGTCGTCGGCCTGGAGCGCGTCCTGCCACTCGGGGCGGGCGTAGGGGCGCTCGTAGACCGGGCCGTCGTGGGCGACGGTGCGCGGGTCGACGTCGACGATCTTGCCGCCGTGCCAGTAGATCTCCAGGCGGTCGCCGTCGGTCACCTCGCCGATGACGGTGGCGATGACGTCCCACTTGTCGCAGATCTCGAGGAAGCGGTCGACCTTGTCGGGCTCGACGACCGCGCACATGCGCTCCTGCGACTCGCTCATGAGGATTTCCTCGGGAGACAGGGTCGAGTCGCGCAGCGGGACGTCGTCGAGGACGACGCGCATGCCGCCGGAGCCGTTGGAGGCCAGCTCGGACGTGGCGCAGGACAGGCCGGCCGCGCCGAGGTCCTGGATGCCGACGACCAGCTTCTCGGCGAACACCTCCAGGGTGCACTCGATGAGGAGCTTCTCCTGGAAGGGGTCGCCGACCTGGACGGCCGGGCGCTTCGACGGCTTGGCGTCGTCGAAGGTCTCGCTCGCCAGGATCGAGGCGCCGCCGATGCCGTCGCCGCCGGTGCGGGCGCCGTACAGGATGACCTTGTTGCCCGCGCCGGAGGCCTTGGCGAGGTGGATGTCCTCGTGCCGCATCACGCCGATGGCGCCGGCGTTGACCAGCGGGTTGCCCTGGTAGCAGGCGTCGAAGACGACCTCGCCGCCGATGTTGGGCAGGCCCAGGCAGTTGCCGTAGCCGCCGATGCCGGCGACGACGCCGGGCAGCACGCGCTTGGTGTCGGGGTGGTCGGCGGCGCCGAAGCGCAGCGGGTCGACGACGGCGACCGGACGGGCGCCCATCGCGATGATGTCGCGCACGATGCCGCCGACGCCGGTGGCCGCGCCCTGGTAGGGCTCGACGTAGGAGGGGTGGTTGTGCGACTCGACCTTGAAGGTGACCGCGTAGCCCTGCCCGACGTCGACCACGCCGGCGTTCTCGCCGATGCCGACGAGCAGGGCGTCGGACTCGGGGGCCTTCTCGCCGAACTGGCGGAGGTGGACCTTGGAGGACTTGTACGAGCAGTGCTCGGACCACATCACCGAGTACATGGCGAGCTCGGCGCCGGTGGGCCGGCGGCCGAGGATCTCGACGATCCGCTCGTACTCGTCCTTCGTCAGGCCGAGTTCGGCCCAGGGCAGCTCGACGTCGGGGGTCGCGGCCGCGTGCTCGACCGTGTCCAGAGGCGTCCGGCTCATGCGTTGACCAGCTTCTTGAGGATCGAGGTGAAGAACGGGAGGCCGTCGGTACGGCCCGTACCGATCAGCGGCTCGACGGCGTGCTCGGGGTGCGGCATCAGGCCGACGACGTTGCCCGCCTCGTTGGTGATGCCGGCGATGTCGTTGAGCGAGCCGTTGGGGTTGACGTCGAGGTAGCGGAAGACGACGCGGCCCTCGGCCTCCAGCTCGTCCAGCGTCCGCCGGTCGGCGACGTAGCGGCCGTCCATGTTCTTCAGCGGGATGTGGATCTCCTGGCCGGCCGCGTAGTCGGCGGTCCAGGCGGTGTCCGCGTTCTCCACCCGCAGCTTCTGGTCGCGGCAGATGAAGTGCAGGTGGTCGTTGCCGAGCATGCCGCCGGGCAGCAGGTGCGCCTCGGTGAGGATCTGGAAGCCGTTGCAGATGCCGAGGACGGGCAGGCCCGCCTTCGCCTGCTCGATGACGGTGTCCATCACCGGGGAGAACCGGGCGATGGCCCCGGCGCGCAGGTAGTCGCCGTAGGAGAAACCGCCGCAGAGCACCACGGCGTCGACCTGCTTGAGGTCCTTGTCCTTGTGCCAGAGCGTCACGGGTTCGGCGCCGGCGATGCGGATGGCGCGCCGGCTGTCCCGGTCGTCGAGACTGCCCGGGAAAGTGACGACGCCGATACGAGCGGTCACTTCACGGCCTCCGCGACTGCCTCTTCGGACTCGACCCGAACGGTGAAGTCCTCGATCACGGTGTTGGCGAGGAAGGATTCCGCAAGATCATGGATACGGGCGAGCGCGGCCTCGTCGACCGGCCCGTCAACTTCCAGTTCGAATCGCTTTCCCTGGCGGACGTCCGTGATGCCTTCGAAACCCAGCCGCGGCAGTGCGCGCTGCACCGCCTGGCCCTGGGGGTCGAGGATCTCCGGCTTGAGCATGACGTCGACTACGACGCGTGCCACTGGCACTCCCGGTGTGTGGTGCTGAGCAGGTTCCTTCAGACTACCCGCACAAAATTTCTACGCGAGTAGAGTTGGAGGAATCTACGTGAGCCCGATCACGGTCGGGCAGCATGAGGAGGCGCCGGGGAAAAGATCCGGGAAAGATCCGCACTCTCCCGCACACCTCTATTGCGCCACGGACCCGCGGACAGATTTAGTCGAGCTCCACCCTGCATTGCCGGGCACTGTACAAATGAATTGCCATTAGCAGATACTTTGCCCGATTACAGGCGAACAGACGGCATCTCGGTGACGTCCCGGCACGTCATCACGGACGTCCGGACCGAGATCCCGCACGAAGGGATCGATATTCGTGGCGCAGAAGGTCGTGGTCACTCTCTTTGACGACATCGACGGCTCGGAAGCGGCGGAGACGGTCGCCTTCGGGCTGGACGGCACGTCGTACGAGATCGACCTGAACAAGGCCAACGCCGACGAACTGCGGAAGGCGCTCGCGCCGTACGTGGAGGCCGGCCGTAAGCGGTCGCGCTCGGGCCGGACGTACCGGCAGACGGAGGTCGCCCCCGACCCGGCGGCCGTGCGCGCCTGGGCGCAGGCGAACCGGATGGACGTCCCGGCGCGCGGGCGGATCCCCAAGAGGGTCTACGAGGCGTTCGCCGCCGCACGGTGAGCGGCCGGGCCCCCGGGCCCGCCCCCGACGCCCGGTCACCGGCCCCGCGGCACGGCCGACTTGCGCGACACCCCAGGTGATCGGCTAAAGTCTGGAACACGCCGCGGGGCGAGGCCGAAAGGCCCGGACCACGGAGTACGTGCGGGTGTAGTTCAGTAGTAGAACATCCCCCTTCCAGGGGGAAGGCGCAGTGTGCAATTCCTGTCACCCGCTCTCGACAGCCCCCTACAAACCACATCCGTGGATCGGGTAGGCTGGTGCGTGCACCGATCGGTGAAAGCCGGTCGGGAGCCATGCGGACGTAGCTCAGTTGGTAGAGCGCAACCTTGCCAAGGTTGAGGTCGCGAGTTCGAGCCTCGTCGTCCGCTCGGGAAGAAGGCCCCGGTCCATCGGACCGGGGCCTTCTCGTGTGCGCGCCCCAGGCCGTCTGACATTTGTCACACCCGGCGGTGACGGCCCGCACTGCCGTCCGCCCCACGGTTCGGTGATGATCGGACCATGCAAGCAAACGGGCACGAGCACGTGATCGAGGTCACCGGCCTGCGGCGGGTGTACGGGGATGGATTCGAGGCGGTGCGCGGGATCGACTTCTCCGTGCGCCGCGGGGAGATCTTCGCGCTGCTGGGCACCAACGGTGCCGGCAAGACGTCGACGGTCGAGCTGCTGGAGGGCCTCGCCGCGCCGGCCGGCGGCCGGGTGCGGGTCCTCGGGCACGACCCGTACACCGAGCGGGCCGCCGTCCGCCCCCGCACCGGCGTGATGCTCCAGGAGGGCGGCTTCCCCTCCGAGCTGACCGTCACGGAGACCGCGCGGATGTGGGCCGGATGCGTCACCGGGGCGCGCCCGCCGCGGGAGGCGCTGGCGCGGGTCGGGCTGGAGAAGAAGGCCGACGTGCGGGTGAAGCAGCTCTCCGGGGGCGAACGGCGGCGGCTGGACCTGGCCCTCGCCCTGCTCGGCGACCCCGAGGTGCTCTTCCTGGACGAGCCCACCACCGGACTCGACGCCGAGGGGCGCCGGAACACCTGGGAACTGGTGAGCGCGCTGCGCGACGGCGGCACGACGGTGCTGCTGACCACCCACTACCTGGAGGAGGCCGAGAACCTCTCCGACCGGCTGGCGATCCTGCACGAGGGGCGCATCGCCGCCACCGGCACCCCGGCCGAGGTGACGGCCGCGCAGCCGTCCCGGATCACCTTCGAACTGCCCGAGGGCCACTTCCTCGGCGACCTGCCGCCGCTCGACGAACTGGGCGTGTGCGGGCACGAGACGGACGGGCGGCTGGTCCGGCTGCAGACCCGCGAGCTGCAGCGGGCGGCCACCGGGCTGCTGGTGTGGGCCGACCGGGCCGGGGTGGAACTGCGCCGCCTGGACGTGCGGTCGGCGTCCCTGGAGGAGGCGTTCCTGGGGATAGCGAAGGAGGCGTCCGGACAGACCGGGGCGCAGCAGGCACAGCGGATGAAGCAGGAGTACGCGGCATGAGCGGCACGACCCCGACCGTCACCACACCGATGAGCCGGATGGCCTCGCTCGCCCGCGCCGAACTGACCCTGTTCGGGCGGAGCAAGGGCACGCTCGTCGCCGCGCTGTTCGTGCCCCTGATCCTGCCGGTGAGCGTGGCGGCGACGGCCGAGGGGATGGACCTCGACGCGGTCGGACTGAGCGTCGGCGCCGTCGTGGTGCCCGCCGCGATCGGCTTCTCGCTGCTGTTCGCCGTCTACTCGGCCCTCGTCGGCTCCTTCGTCGCCCGGCGCGAGGAGCTCGTCCTCAAGCGGCTGCGCACCGGCGAGCTGAGGGACCCCGAGATCCTGGCCGGGTCGGCCCTGCCGGCCGCCGCGACGGGGCTCGTGCAGTCGCTGCTGCTGGCCGCCGGCTGCATGGTGCTGCTGGACATGGCGGCCCCCCCGGCCGTCCACCTGGCGGTGCTGGGGCTGTTGTCGGGACTGGTGATGTGCGCGGCGCTCGCGGCGGTCACCGCGAGCTTCACCCGGAGCACCGAGAGTGCCCAGGTCACCCCGATGCCGCTGATGCTGGTCTCCTTCGCGGGCTCCGGGATGATGTTCCCCCTGGAACTGTTCCCCGACCGGATCGCCTCCTTCTGCGAACTGCTGCCGCTCACGCCCGTCATGACCCTGGTGCGCGGCGGCTTCACCGGCGGCCTGTCGTCGTCCGAGACGCTGACCGCCCTGGTGACGGCGGTGGCCTGGACCGCGCTCGCGGTGTTTGCTGTACGGCGGTGGTTCCGCTGGGAGCCGCGGCACTGACGGAGGAGAGGGCGGGGAGGGGCGGACCATGCGCAGGCCGGACGGCTGGTGAGGGCGCAGGAGCACTCCGGCGAAGGTCGAGACGTACACGCGGTGGTCGTTCCACTCCTTCGCGCTGACCGAGTTCACGGCGGCCGGTGTGCCGACGCTCGGGCACGCCGGGACCATCGGGCCGGGACCGGTGGTCCTGTTCCTGCTCCTGGTCGCCGCGCACAGCACGTTCTGCGCCGTGACCGCCTCGCGGGCCCTGGACTGGCTGCGCGGGCGGCGGGACCAGCCCCTGGGACTGCTCTGGGCGCTCGGCGCCCCCAGCGCGGTGACCGCCGTCGCGGCCGTCGCGGTCGCCGAGTACGGCCCGGCGGGCGAGGACCTCGACGGCGCGGCCGGCGGGGTCTTCGGCCTCGCCCTGGTCTTCGGCCTCGGGAACATCGCGCTCGGCGTGCGCAGCCGGCGGCGGGTGTTCGCCCTCGTGGTGGGCTTCGCGGTGGGAGCGGGGCTGTTGTCCCTCGCGTGCGGGGTGCCCGGGCCGACGTCCCTGGCCGTCGCGACGACGGTCCTGGCGGCCGGCAGCTTCCTCGCCTTCACCTCCGTGTTCTCCGTCTGGCTGCTCAACGCCGTCTACGGGCTGGACGAGGCCCGCGAGACCCGGACCCTGCTCGCCGTCGCCGGGGAACGGCTCAGGTTCGGACGGGACCTGCACGACGTGATCGGACGCAACCTCACCGTGATCGCGCTGAAGAGCGAGCTGGCCGTCCAGCTCGCCCAGCGGGAGCGGCCGGAGGCCGTGGCGCAGATGGTCGAGGCGCAGCGGCCGGCGCACGAGGCGCAGCGCGAGGTGCGCGAGGTGGTGCGCGGCTACCGCGAGGCCGACCTCGCCGGGGAACTCGCGGGCGCGCAGGGCGTGCTGACCGCCGCCGGCATCGACTGCGCGGTCACCGGACCGGTGGCCGGACTGCCCGCGCCGGTGCAGTCCGCGCTCGGCTGGGTGGTGCGGGAGGCGGCCACGAACGTCCTGCGGCACGGGGACGCCCGGTGCTGCACGGTGGAACTCCGGGTACGCGAGGGGCGCGTGGTGCTGACGGTGGAGAACGACGGGGCGCCCCGGGCCGGCGGCCCGGGGCGGGGGTCCGGGTCGGGGGTCCGGGCTGTTCCTGCTGACCGCCGAGGTCCCGTTGCCGGCGCACTCCGGCGAGGCCCCCGTTATCTTCTTCGCGGTCCTGCAAGAGGGCCGCTGGCCTCCGGGCCCGGCATGACTGTGTCCCCCTGTCGAACGGATGACCTGGGGGGTG
>NZ_JBVITR010000054.1:44642-49122 GCF_055574875.1 Streptomyces sp. NPDC034670 | reverse complement strand
CCTCCACGCCCTGAGCTGGTCCCACTGGCGCAGACGCCACCAGGCCACAGCCCGCCGCTGCCACTACCGAAGAAGAACCAGCTCAGGACACGAAATCTCACTGGAGTACTGGCTGTCGGGCAGCAGGGTGATGAACGCCAAGGCCGCGGCGGCCACTGCAGCGGCGCCGACCACCGACGGCCACGGCGGGAGCAAGTCCGGCCAGTTCGTCGGAGCGCGCCGGCGAGACCCGCGGGTCGGCACCCTGGTCCGGGGTGCTGAGGTAGGCGCCCCAGAACCACTCGAGATAGGAACGGGAGAGGACCGGGCCCGTCATGTTCTCGTACATCGAAGGGCTGTCGTCGAACCGGTCGACCGCCGGGTAGGCGAGCACCTGGAGCGTGAGGCGAGGTCCCCCGCGGCGCAGGGATTCCTGTGCGAGGACCGCGGCCACCGTCAGAGTTTCGGGGGCCGGTCCGCCTCGTGCGGCCACTTTCTTGAGCAAGGTCTCGATCTGGGGGTCGAGGGACATGGGCTCACCTGTCTGAAGGGACGGCCACCCGGTATGGAATGACCTTTCCAGGATCATCGGCGGAGCATAATTGGAATGTCAATTCCAACTTGAGTAACGTGGGCGTATGAGCGCACCAGTGAAGGCCGGGGAGCCGAGGAGGCAGCGGCTCACCAAGGGCGGCCGCAGGACCCGCGAACGCATCATCGAGACCGCTGCGGAACTGATGTTCCAACGCGGCGCGAAAGGCACGAGCATCCCGGACATCCAGGCGGCCGCCGGGGTCAGCGCGTCGCAGATCTACCACTACTTCGGAGACAAGCAGGGCTTGGTCCTGGCGGTCATCGACCACCAGACGGACACCCAGCTCGCCCGGCAGCGTCCGCTGCTGGACAGCCTGGACAGCATCGAGGCCCTGCGCGAGTGGTGCGACAGGGCAGGGAACCGGCAGGACGCAAGAGGATGCGAAGGCGGCTGCGAGATCGGCTCGCTCGCCAGCGAACTCGCCGACAGCGACCAGTCGGCGCGGACCAGCCTCGTCTCCGCCTTCGACCGGTGGGAAGGCCCCATCAGGTCGGGACTCGCACGCATGCAGGCACGAGGCGAGCTGAGCGAGCGCGCCGATACCGCCGCGCTCGCCACCGCCCTGCTGGCCGCCATCCAGGGCGGCATGCTGCTGTCCCAGGTCCGCCGGTCGAGCACCGCCTACCGGCAGGCCGTGTCAGCGGTGATCGACCACATCGAGAGCTACCTCGTCCGGTAGCGGCTCGGCCGCGTCAACTCACCACCGACACCCTTGACCTGCGGATACAGAGCTCAGAAACAGGCACTCAGCACCCCTAACAAAATGATCTTCGAGGTGGTCGCATCACCCCGGGATCGGTGAACCGGGGGTGCGGGGCGGCGCGGCCGATCGGGCATGACGTGCTGGCGCCGCCTGGCCGAGTGGACCGCAGCCGGCGTCCGGCCCCGGCTGCATGGGGTCCTCCTCGCCAGGCTCCGCAGCGCGAACACACGGGACTTCTCCCGGGCGGCCGTCGACGGCTCCCACATCCGTGCGTTGAAGGGGGGGACCAAGACCGGACGAGACCCTGCCGACCGAGGCAGAACCGGCAGCAAGCACCACCTGATCACCGACGCCACCGGCATCCCGCTCGCCGTCACCCTGACCGGTGGCAACCGCAACGACGTCACTCGGCTGATTCCACTTCTTGAGGCTGTGCCGCCCGTGTTCTTGAGGCTGTGCCCCCGTGCGGGGTAAGCGAGGCAGGCCCCGGCGCCGCCCGGACGTGGTGCTGGGCGACCGGGGCTACGACCACGACAAGTACCGCCGGCTTGTCTGGGACCTGGGCGTGAAACCACTGATCGCCCGACGCGGTGTCGAGCACGGATCCGGACTCGGCACCCAGCGCTGGGTCGCGGAGCGGGCGTTCGCCCACCTGCACTGGTTCCGTCGCCTGCGGATTCGTTGGGAGATCCGCGACGACATCCACGAAGCCTTCCTCACCCCCGGATGTGCGCTCATCTGCTGGCGGCGCCTGACCTCATCGCGACAGGAGTGCTCATCCGAGTTCACTCGTAACGCAGGCGCAGTGACTCCCGTTCGGCCTCCTCGACCTGGCCGACGGTCAGGCCCGGCAGGTTCAGCTGGGCCAGCGTCACCTCGGCGCTGGTCGGCTGGGCCTCAGCAGGCACCCATCGCTCCGGTTGCCAGGCGTTGGCGCGCATCAGCGACTTCGGACAGTGTGGATAGACCTGCTCGACCTGCACCACCATCGCCGTGACCGGCGGTTTTCCGACGGGCGTCAGTTGGGCGAGCAGCTCCGGGCGTGCCGAGACGCAGGCGCGGCCGTTGACGCGCAGTGTGGTCGGGCGGCCGGGAGTGAGGAAGAGCAGTCCGACGCGTCCGGTCTGCAGCACGTTGTGCATGGTGTCGAGCCGCTTGTTGCCGGTCGCGTCGGGGATGACCAAGGTCTGCTCGTCGAGCACCGAGACGAACCCGGCGGGGCCGCCACGCGGCGTCACGTCCGCCCGGCCCTCGGCGTCCGCACTGTCGATGAACACCAGCGAGGAACAGCCGATCAGCGCCCGGGTCTCCTCGGTCAGGCGATCGGTCTCCTTGCGGAGCGAGTTCGGGTTCGGCTGCGGGTAGAGCTCGCGCAGCTGGTCCGGGCTGGTGAGGGCGTCAGCCTGGAGGGATTCGAAGAGCGGGCCGACGACCCCAGTGTCGATCATCATACGGACGACCCTAGAAGACGACCGAGGCATTGCGCGGGTCAGTGGGTGATCTCACCTGCGTTGACCAATCGCTAGCCCTCGGCGCAGTCGGAGGAACGCGGTCGTGCACTGCCAGCCCGTACCGAGGCGGATCTCGTCGGTAGGCACCCGTCAGCGACAGTACGGCGCCCGCCTCGGCCCGCCGCTATGCCGGGCCGAGGAGCCTGGTCGGCACGCGGACCGAGGCAAAGGTCAGCGCGGGCGGACCAGGCCGGGTTGTCCGACCTGACCATTCTGTCAGGAGTTCTTGGAGTTCGTTTTCGCCTGGGCTGCCCGTGTATCCAGCGATTTTCAGACTGCCGGTTGTGGTGCCTGTGCTGCTGGGGATGCGGGTTGGTTCTTGCCGGTCAGATGGGGTGACAGGTGAGGCGTGAAGTGACTTGTGCCCGTCTCGTCCCAGGACGCCCGGCCTTCGCGGACACGTGCTTCCGTTGGTGTCGCCGTGCGCCTGGGCGCACTCGGTCCGCGACGGTACGGCCGTGCTGATCACCGCGGCAAGTGTGCAGACTCCGTCGCCGGCGCCCGGCTCCTGGACCAGGTGGCCGCCGACCATCCCGGTGTTCGCGAGGTGCGGGTCGACGGTGGCTACCGCCAGCACCTCGTCGAACATGCCGCCGTTCTCGGCATCGACATGGAAGTCACCGCTCGCAAACCCGGGACCAGGGGTTTCACTCCGATCCCGAAGCGATGGGCGGTCGAACGGACCTACGGCCGGCTCATGTTGCACCGCCGCCCGGCCCGCGACCACGAAACCCTGCCCACCCGCTCCGAAGCCGTGATCCACCTCGCCATGACCGACCTCATGGCTCGCCGCCTCACCGGCGGGAACACCCGCTCCCAGCGCGACTCCGCACATCCACATCAACCGTGGACACCGGGATGAAACAGCAGGAGAAAACGACCTCTAAAGAGCGCGGGGAGGCGTCCTCGGCTCGAAAACGCTCTGGGGTTCACTCGGCTGGGAGGCGGACGTCCGGCCCAGTACCCGGGCCAGGTCGCGGTGTATCCGGTCGGCTTCCCCGCGGACCTGGACGGGGACGTCGCCGCGTTCGGCGACGAGGCGGTCGTAGACGGGGGTCTGCTGGAACACGGTGGGACGGTTTCCCTTCAACGGACGGTTCGCGGACTGGCGCAGCATACGCGCCCGGGGGCACGCCCCGCTGGAGGCGGACGTTCAGGCCAGGAGGGCGGGGACGGGGGGCCTCGGTCGTCCCGTCGCCGTCGAAGCGCGCGGCGACCGGGCGGGCATGGTCGCCGGGAAGCCGACGGGAGCGGTGTTCGGTGCGGGCTCCGGCGAGCCAGGCGCCGGCCCCAACGGTAAGGCCCGGAAGGGCGGACGGGTGGAAGAACTGTGGGTGGCCACCCCCGGCCGGCCTGCCCGCAGCCGCCCGCACCCTGGAGGCGGCACACCGCAAACCGACCGCCACCGCACTGGGTACGCCCCTGCTGTCCGAGCAGTTCCGCGGGACCGGGGCCGACGACCCGCCGCAGGCCCCGGTCCCCTGTCGGCCGGGCAGCAGGACAGCCCGGAACAACGGTGGAACCCCGCTTCCCCGTAGGGGCTCCCCCGGACCGGGACCTGTCCGGGCACCCGGCGACCGGGCGACGGGACCGGGGGGGGGGGGGGGGGGGGGGGGGGGGGGGGGGGGGGGGGGGGGGGAGGGGTGGGGGGGGGGGGGGGGGGGGGGGGGGGGGGGGGGGGGGAGAGGGTGT
>NZ_JBVITR010000054.1:0-44634 GCF_055574875.1 Streptomyces sp. NPDC034670 | reverse complement strand
TCTCCCCCCCCCCCCCCCCCACCCCCCCCCCCCCCCCCCCCCCCCCCCCCCCCCCCCCCCCCCCCCCCCTCCCCCCCCCCCCCCCCCCCCCGTCCCCCGACGCCGTGCCGGAGGGCGCGACGGGTCGACGTCGGCCCTGTGGTGCGGCAGCCGTCGGGCGGGTCAGCGCTTGAGGACGGTGCCCGTGTAGGGGACGGCCTTCCAGCCCGGGCCCTTCGTGGAGCAGTAGGCGTAGGACCAGCCCCCGTAGCTGGCGTCCGTGCCGCGGGCGTACGACGTCGTACCCGATCCGTTCTTGCACGTCACCCGCGCGTAGAAGACCTGGGAGCCACTGCAGGTGGCTCCGTAGGTGTAGTCGTCGTCCCACTCGTCACCGCCGGTGCACCAGCTGGGCAGCGACGTGACGGTCTGCTCGACCGACGGGGTGGCCTGGGCGTAGGCGGCGGTGCCGCCCAGCGCGAGGGCCGCACTCGCCAAGACGACGCCGACTCTGGATGTGATGCGCATTCCGTACTCCTCGGATAGACCGCCGGGTGCTCCCGGTCCGGACGAGAGAGAAGCCTGGGTGAGGGAAGTGCGGCTGACAACGCCTGCCGCTGTCCGGGACACGGGCTCCGGTGTCCGGCCTGATCAAGGCCATGCCCGGGGTCGACGCCGACGGTGTCCCGGACACGGTCGACGTCCTACGGGTCCCGGCGGGGGACGTCGGCCCCGGTTCGAGCTCCACGCGAGAATCTCGGTCCGGACCGTCAACGGAAAGGGACGAAGCCGTGCAGCCCACCCTCAACCTCTGGCGCCAACAGCTCGGGGAGGTGCCGGAGTCGGTCTGGCAGCGCACCGAGCTTCGCGTGCTGATCCTGGCGGACAACGGCCTCACGGCCCTCTCGCCGAGGATCGGACAGCTGGGCCGTCTGACGACTTTGGACCTCGGCCACAACAGGCTCACGTCGCTCCCCGACGCCCTGGGCGACCTGACCGGCCTCAGCGACTGCCTCTACCTGCACGACAACGACCTGTCCCGGCTCCCGGACACG
Source organism: Streptomyces sp. NPDC034670 (assembly GCF_055574875.1). NCBI lineage: Bacteria > Bacillati > Actinomycetota > Actinomycetes > Kitasatosporales > Streptomycetaceae > Streptomyces > Streptomyces sp. NPDC034670. The sequence continues at coordinate 43,600 of NZ_JBVITR010000054.1, read as the reverse complement.
CTGGGCAACCTGACGCGGCTGCGCTACCTCAACGTCGGCGAGAACCCCCTCACCGCCTTGCCCGGAACCGTCGGCCGGATGACGGAACTGATCGAGCTACGAGCCCAGCACAACCGGCTGACCGGACTGCCCGGCAGCATCGGCCGTCTCCGCAAGCTACGCGAGCTCTGGCTGCGGGGGAACGGACTCAGGACCCTGCCCTCCACGGTGACCGATCTGCAGGAGCTACGGCACCTGGACCTGCGGGAGAACGACCTCACCGAACTGCCCGAGTCCCTGGCCGGCCTTCCCCGGCTCCGGCACCTCGACCTCCGCGGCAACCACATCGTCCGGGTTCCGGACTGGGTGGTGCAGCTGCCCGCCCTGGAGAAGCTGGATCTCCGCTGGAACGCCTGCACGCTCCCCCGCCGCGTGCTGACGGGGCTGGAGGAACGCGGGTGCGTCGTCCTGCTGTGAATCGCCGGGGGAGCACCCCGGCGCGAGGCTGCCGTCGTCCCTCGCGGACATCCCTCTGCGGGCACATCCGCGGACCGGAACCCCTGGTGACGGGAGTTCAGGAGCCGGGAGCCGACCGGGTCGAGCGCTGCGGGCGCGGGTGCACTCGGGTTCGGGTTCGGGGGCCGAAAGCCCTGAGGGTCGCGTCGACGAGTGAGTCGGCGTATGCGGTGGTCAGCGGACCGCTGCGGTGCAGCCACCGTTGGAAGAGGGGGGCGTAGAGCACTTCGAGGACCAGGCCGAGGTCGGCGTCGGCGTCGAGTTGGCCGGCCTCCTGGGCGCTGCGCAAGCGTGCCCTCTTCGCTTCGTCCAGCGGCCGGGCCAGCTTCTCGCGGTACTCGGCCGCCAGCGCGGCATCGTTGGCGATCTCGGTGTTGAGGGCCCGGATCAGCTTGTCGAAGCCGGGGTCGGCGAACTCCTCCACCGTGGCACGCATGACGAGCTTGAGGTCGGCCTCGATGTCGCCCGTGTCCGGCAGCGCGACCGCCTGGCCGCCCGCTTCCTCGCTCAGTGCCAGCAGGGCAGCGAAGACGACCGCGCTCTTCGACGGCCACCGCCGGTAGATCGTCTGCTTGCCGACGCCGGCACGGGCGGCGATGGCTTCGACCGTGACCTTCTCGTACGCCTCCTCCGCGACCAGGGCGCGGGTGGCCGCGAGGATCGCCTGCCGGGACCGTTCCCTGCGCCGGGAGTGGTCCGGCCCCTTTCCGTTGGACATGGGCCGAGTCTAACCGGCAAAGAGACGAGACGATTCGTATTGCCAATCGGGAAGCGACGCCCTAGGCTCACGACGAACCGATACGCACCGTTTCGTTTACCGAGAGTGAGAAAGCATGACGGAAGCACGAGTCTGGCTCATCACGGGCGCGTCCCGCGGCCTGGGCAAGGCGTTCACCGAGTCCGCCCTGGCGGCCGGCGACCGCGTGGTGGCCGTTGCCCGCAATGTCGAACCCCTGGAGGAACTGGCCGAGAAGCACCCCGGCCGCCTGGTTCCGCTTCCGTTGGACGTCGCCGACCGCCGGGCCGTGTTCGACGGCGTCGAGCGGGCGGCAGCCGCGTTCGGCCGGCTGGACGTCGTCGTCAACAACGCGGGCGGGATGCTCTACGGCATGGTGGAGGAAGCCACGGAGGAACAGATCCGGGCGCACCTGGACGTGAACTTCTTCGGCGCCGTGTGGGTGGCCCAGGCGGTCCTTCCCCACCTGCGCGCCCAGGGCGGGGGACGGCTCCTCCAGGTCACTTCGATGGGCAGCGGCGGCGGCATGGCCACCGTCGGCTTCTACGGCGCGGGCAAGGCCGCACTGGACTCGGTCAGCGAGGCGTTGGCGATGGAGGTCGAAGGGTTCGGCGTCAAGGTCACCATCGTGCAGATGGGCGGCTACGACACCGGCCTGTTCACCGTCGGCACCACGACCACCGCCCCCTTGGCGCAGTACCGGTCCCTGCGTACCGAGATGGAGGCGATGTGGGGCGACTCCGCCGGCCCGGAGCCGGAGACGGCCGCCCCGGTCATCATGGAGCTGGCCGCCCTGCCGGACCCGCCCCGACGGCTGATAGTCGGCAGCCGGTCCTTCGACCACGTCCTGGAGATGAACCGGGCCCGGGCGGACCTGTACCAATCCTGGGAGCACCTCAGCCGTATGGCCCCCGGCTGACCGGGCCCCGCGCCGCGGCGTTCCCGTCCCCGTCCCCGTCCCGCCGCACGGTCGCCGGGACGGGCGTGCGCCGGGAGGACGGACACCGAGAAGCCGCGGACACCTGGGGGCGGCGGGAGGCCGGGACCGGCGCACCCGGCACCGGGCCGCTCACCGCACGCGGTCACCGACCACGCCGGACACCTCCGCGCCGTCCTCCCGGGGCCAGCGGCCCTCGACGTACAGCCGGACGAGCGCGGCGTGGGAGAGCGGGCTGGTGGGATCGGTGACGTCGCCGTTGGTGGTGTGGTCCAGCAGGACGACATCCCCCATGCCGCGGAGCCGCTCGACCAGGTCGGCGACGCGGTGCTCGAGGACCCACCGGTAGGCCGGCAGGTAGATCCGGCGCCGGGCCGTCTCATAGGGCAGCAGCCGGTCACCGTGCAGACCGGTGCGGTGGCCCCGGACCGGGCCGTACCGGCGCACCGTCCGCTTCAGCCCCTTCATCGTGGTGATCCCGAGCCTGCCGGGATCGACGTCGAAGTCCTGGAAGACCTTGAGGGCCTGCCAGATCCCCTCAACGGACTGGCTGGTCACCTCCTCGCAGTAGGGGACCGGGATGCCGCCGTGCGGATAGAACGGGCTCAGCCGCACCCACGGTTCCGGTGCCCTGGAGGTCACATCGATGATCTCCGCGCCGGGGAACGCGGCGGTGAGCGACGCCCTCGCACGGCGACGGCCGGCAACGCGGATCGGCATCTGCAGGCTCCTTGTCCGGGTGACGTGAACCACCAAGCATCTCCGACGCCACTGACACCTCTCCCCGCCGGCGCCGGGCCGGTCCCGGGAAGGCCACCCACGGCGCCGCCCCGCAGCGGCGTACGGCGCTCCGGGGCGGGACGAGCAGGGGCAGGTGGTCCGCGCGCTCGCGCCGGCTACTTCGGGTCGCGGTCGAACAGCGACTTCGACCAGAAGCAGCCGAGCGCGGTCAGCCCGAGGCACCAGGCGACGGCCAGCCATCCGTGGTGGCCGATCCCGGTGCCGAGCAGCAGCCCGCGCAGGGTCTCGATGGCCGGAGTGAACGGCTGGTACTCGGCGACCGGCCGGAACCAGCCCGGCATCGCGTCGACCGGGACGAAGGCGCTGGAGAGGAGCGGCAGGACCATCAGCGGCAGGGCGTTGTTGCTGGCCGCCTCGGGGTTCGGGCTGGACAGGCCCATCCCGACCGCGATCCAGGTGAGCGCCAGGGCGACGAGTGCCACCAGCCCCACCGCCAGGACCCACTCCAGGACGGTGGCGTCCGTGGACCGGAACCCGAGGGCCACCGCGACGGCCCCGACGAGGACCACGCTCATCACGCACTGCAGCACGCTGCCGACGACGTGCCCGACGAGCACCGACCCGCGGTGGATCGCCATCGTGCGGAAGCGGGCGATGATGCCTTCGGTCATATCCATGGCGACCGCCACCGCGCTGCCGATCGCGGTGAAGGCGACGGTCAGCAGCAGGATGCCCGGGACGAGGTACGCGAGGTACGCGGACCGGTCCGCCCCTCCGTCCCCGATGCCGGCGCTCATCGCGTCGCCGAAGATGTAGACGAACAGCAGCAGCAGCATCACCGGCGTGAGCAGCAGGTTCAGTGTCATGGACGGGTAGCGGCGGGCGTGCAGCAGGTTCCGCCGCAGCATCGTGGACGAGTCGCGCACGGCGAGGGAGAGGGAGCTCATCGGACATCCTCCTTGGGGCGGCTCGGCACGGTGGAGCCGGTCAGGGCGAAGAACACGTCGTCGAGGTCGGGGGTGTGCACGGTCAGCTCGTCCGCCTCGATGCCGGCCGAGTCCAGCCGGTCGAGGAGGGAGCGCAGCTCGCGCTGGCTGCCGCCGCTGGGGATCCGCAGCACGAGCGCCTCGTCGGTGGGGGTCCCCCCGCGCGAGCCCGTTCGAGCGTGGGGGAGGGTGACGTCGCGCAGCGCGGTGGCGGCGCCGTGGTAGGCGGAAGGATCGGTGAAGCGAAGCCGCACGTGTCCGCCGGGGATCATCCGCTTGAGCTCCTCGGCGGTGCCCTCGGCGGCGATCCTGCCGTCGTTCAGCACCGCGATGCGGTCGGCGAGCTCGTCGGCCTCCTCCAGGTACTGGGTGGTGAGGAAGACGGTGACGCCGCCGGAGACGAGCTCGCGGACGACCTGCCACATGGTGTGGCGGCTGCGGGGGTCGAGGCCGGTGGTCGGCTCGTCGAGGAAGAGGATCCGCGGATCGCCGACGAGCGTCATGGCGATGTCGAGCCGCCGCTTCATGCCGCCGGAGTAGCTCTGGGCGGGCTTCTTCGCGGCCTCGACGAGGTCGAACCGCTCCAGCAGCTCGGCGGTGACCCGCCGCCCCTCGCGCTTGGGGAGGTGGTGGAGGTCCGCCATGAGGAGCATGTTCTCCTCGCCGGTGATCAGCCCGTCGACGGCGGAGAACTGCCCGGTGACGCCGATCGCGGCGCGCACCCCGTCCGGGGAGGTGGCGACGTCGTGGCCCGCGACCTGGGCCTGCCCGTCGTCGGCGGTGATGAGCGTGGACAGGATCTTCACGACGGTGGTCTTGCCGGCGCCGTTCGGTCCGAGCAGCGCGAACACGGATCCTTCCGGGATGCGCAGATCGATGCCGTCGAGCACGGTCTTGTCGCCGTAGGACTTGCGCAGACCGACGGCGGAGACGGCGGTCGGTGACGGGGGGCCACCGCGTTCATTGGACATGGGCATGACAGAAAAAGGCATGGAGCCCTCCCGTTCGAAGACTGGAGAAGACTGAAGGGGGCGGGGAGAGGGGTGAGTCGAGCCGGTTCTTCCGGGGTCAGGCCTTGGCGCGCGGGGTCAGAAATTGACGCGGGGCCAGGACTTGACGCGGGGTCAGGCCTTGGCGCGGCGGATGTCGATGTTGCCGTGCCGGGTGCGGGCGCGGACCTTGACGGTGTCCTCGGTCCCCTCCGGGGTCCCGGACGCGGTGAGCGTGTTGCGCACCTGGCCGGAGTCGGAGCTGACGTCGAGCCAGGCGGCGGTGCCCTCGCGGACACCGACCTCGATGGCACCGAAGGAGGTCTCCAACTGAACGGTGCCGCAGGACACTTCGCCCACGCGCAGGGTTCCGTGGGCGGTGGTGGCGGTGACCGAGTCCCCGGCGCGCGTGATGTCGATGTCGCCGTTGGCGCCGCTCACCCGCAGCGCGCCGGTCGCGGCGCCGACGGTCGTGGTGCCGTGCGAGTTCTTCAGGACGGCAGGGCCGTCGACGAGGCCGACGCGCAGGCTGCCGGAGCTGGTGGTGATCTCGGCCGCGCCCTCGACCCGGTCCACGGTGATCGAGCCGTGCGACGCGGTCAGCTTCAGCGGGCCGGTGGTGTCGAGGCGGACGTCGCCGGACGAGGTCTTCACGCGGACCTCACCAAGCCGGCCCTCGCCGAGCACCTGGGCCCAGGCGCCGGTCACGTCGATGCGCGAGCCCGTGGGCAGGTCGACCGTCACGTCGACGGTGCCGGTGCGGCCGAACAGGTTGGGCTTGGGCGTCCTGACGGTCAGGACGCCGTTCGCGTACGTGATCTCGGTCTGGTCGGCCGCCCGTACGTCCTGGTCCTTCTTCGGGTCGCGGGGACGCGCCTGCACGACGGTGTCGGGGCGGTCGCCCGCGGTGAACTGGAGGGAACCGGCCTCCACGTGCGCGGTGACCGAGATGGGTTCGAGGGTGTCGAAAGAAGGCATGGCTGTCCCGTCCTCTTGGGTCTTCAGGGCGTCCCCGCTGGTGGGACGTGGTGTGGGTTGAAGTGGGGCGGGCGCGGGCGCGGCTAGCGCACCCAGCCCGTGAAGCTCTGTCCGACGGTCCGGGTCCTTTCCGCCGTGCGCTGCCGGGCGCCGCCGTCGACCGCGGCCGACACGGCCCGCACCAGCCAGGCGTTGACCGACAGGCCCTCGCGGTTCGCGGCCTCCTCGACGCGCGCCTTGAGGTGGGCGGGCAGCCGCAGATTGACGCGGGCGGTGCCGCCCTCGTCACCCTCGGCGGGAGCCGGGGCGCTGGGCGGTCCGGCGGGCGCGGCCTGCTCCGCGGGGGCGCCGCCCCCCGCGGGCGGCGGCGTCACCACGAAGTCGGGGTCGAGCCCGCGCAGCCGTACGTCGACCGAGCCGGGGGCGAGCTCGCGGGTGATCTCGTCCATCGCGGCGGAGAGCACGTTGAGCAGGGTCAGCCGGGTCGCCGACTCCAGGGGAGCGGTGAGCCGCTCGGCCAGCTCGCGGGCTTCGTCACCGCCGGCTTCGGCGGCCACCGCGAGTTCGCGGCGGAGGGTGTCGACGTACGGGGTGAGGTCCATGACGCCATCATGGCGCCATAATGGCGTCTATGCAAGCCCGAAGGGGACCTCATGCGGGGCACGTGCAGAAGCGAGCCTTCTGACCTGCGAAAACACGAGGAGAGCAACCTGATTAATGGTGGAGCCGCACATGACCACATGCTTTTGGAGACGCGGCCTGGCATCACATGGCGCCACTTGGCGCCATGTGATGCCAGGCAGCGCCCAGGTGCCCCGACCCCGGCGCCCGGGGGTCGACCCGCTGCCGCACCGGCCCCGTGCCCGGTGCCGTGCGCCGTCCGCACGCGTCAGCGCGGGCTACCGCTCCACGTGGGCGGCGAGGTTCGCGAGGGAGGAGGCGGACCCCGTGGCGTGGTCCTCCGCGGAGACGCCGTCCGGGACGTCCTCGGCGACGATGTCGACGCGCGTCCCCGCTTCGACGGCGGTGACCTCCCAGGTCATGGTCATCGTGCCGGCGTGGGCAGGCTCGTCGGAGACGAAGTCCACCGCCTGGACGACCCGCACGCCGGGGGCGACGTCGACGAAACGCGCTTCGACGACGTCGGAGTCCGCGGTCGTCCTGCCGGGTGAGCCGGACGCGTCGGAGGAGGTCAGCACCAACCGGTACGACCCGCCCGGCCGGGCGTCGAACCGCTCGAACCGGCCGGCCATGCCGGCCGGAGGAGCCATGCCGTGAGCGCCTCGCGATCGACGAGCGCGACCCGGACGCGGTCGGGTGACGCGGCGATCACCCTCGACGCCCTGTCCGTACGCGGCATGGCGCGACCCTGACACCCCGCGCGTCCCCGCTCGGGCCGGGACCTCGCCCGGGTCCGACGGGCTTCGCTGGTGCTCGTAGACTCCTGGCGTGGCATTCACGAGCACCCCGCACCACTGCTTCCTGTGATCGGAAGGCTCTGAGGGCGACACCGGACGGCGTCGCCCTCCTCGGTGTGCCTGCTCCGTGAACCACGGCTCCGACGCTGCCCGTTACCTTCCTGCGGCAGTGACGCTCCGAGCGCACGTGCAGGCACGGTCCCTTCCCCTCACCCCTTGCCCGGAGTGCCTCGTGCCCGTGCCTCTCCCCCTGCCCTCGCACTGTCCCTCGATCTGCTGCGCTGCCCGACGTGCCGCACGCACCGCCTGCACCCCGACCGCGGCGCACTGCGCTGCCCGTCGGGTCACACCTTCGACATCGCCCGCCACGGCTACGCCGGTCTGCTGACGGGCACCCGCGCCACCAGCGGCGACGACGCGGCCATGGTCCGGGCCCGGGACCGGTTCCTGGCCACCGGCAGCTACGCGCCCATCCGCGACGTCGGGGCCCGCCTGGCTGCCGACGCCGTGTCCGAGCGGGCCACGGTCGTGGACGTGGGATGCGGCACGGGCTACCACCTGGCCGGCGTACTCGACCGGCTGCCCGGCGCCCACGGCCTGGGTCTGGACACATCGGTGCGCGCGCTGCGCTCGGCAGCCCGTGCCCACGCCCGAGCCGCCGCGGTGGCCTGGGACGTCTTCCGCCCCTTTCCGCTGGCCGACGGGGTGGCCGATGTCGTGCTGGACGTGTTCGCCCCGCGCAACCCGGCCGAGTTCCACCGTGTCCTGCGCCCGACCGGCCGGCTGGTCGTGGTCCGTCCCACCGGGCGGCACCTGGCCGAGCTGCGCGGTCGGCTGCCCGCGACGGTCGCGGTCGACCCGGCCAAGGAACAGCGCCTGCACCGGGTGCTGAGCCCCTTCTTCGAGGCCGTCGTCACCGAACAGGTGGAATATCCCGCGCCCCTGACCGGGCAGAGTGCCCTGGATCTGGTGGCGATGACGCCGAACGCACGCCACGTGAGCCGCGCGGACGTGAACGACGACGGTCTGCTGCCCGATCGGGTCACCGTTTCCGTGCTGGCCACCGCCTACCGGCCCCGGTGACCACGAGCGGGCGCAGGCCCGGCCGTACGGGCCGTGGGCGTGGCCGGCTTCGCGCCCGTCCGGGCGGGTGATCGGATCGGACCGCAGCGGTCGGGTCCGGCCGGGGGTCCGCCCGGCAGGGTTGTCGTCGAAAGGAGGCCTCGTGATCTCGGCACTCAACCAGTTGGTCGATCTCGTCGAGGAGCACCTCGCCGAGGAGTTCCTCGACGTCCGCGGACTGGCCGGGAGGCTCGGCACGACCGAGTACCACCTGCGCCGCATGTTCTCGTCGTTGGCCGGCATGCCGCTGTCGGAGTACGTGCGCCGGCGCCGCATGACCGTCGCCGCGGCCGACGTGGTCCGGGGTGAGGACGATCTGCTGAGCATCGCCGTCCGGCACGGATACGGCTCGACCGAGGCGTTCGGACGCGCGTTCCGCGCGGTCCACGGCGCCGGTCCCGGCGAGGTGCGCCGCGACGGAGGCCCCCTGCGCACGCAACCGCAGCTCAGGTTCCACCTGACCGTCGAAGGGAGCACCCCCATGGACACCCGCCTCGTCGACCGCCCCGCGTTCCGGCTGGTCGGACACGCAGCCCGGGTCCCGCTCATCCACCGGGGCGTCAACCCGCACATCCAGCGGCACATCGCCGCACTGCCGCAGGCGGAGCACCTGCGGCTGAAGTCCCTCGCGGACACCGAACCGGGGGGCCTGCTGCAGGTCTGCGACGACCTCGACCCCGACGGCACGGAGGGGAGCGAACTGACCTACCTGCACGGGGTCGCCGTCTCCGGGGACACGCCGGCCCCGGACGACCTCGACGCCATCGAGGTGCCGGCCGGCACGTGGGCGGTCTTCCGCACCGCCGGACCGCATCCGCAGGCGCTGCAGACGGCCTGGGCCGCGACCGCGACCGAGTGGTTCCCCTCCAACCCGTGGCGCCTGCGGCCGGGGCCCTCGATCGTCGCGGTCCTCGAGCGCGCGGACGACTTCAGCACCGCGACCTGCGAGCTGTGGCTGCCCGTCGAACCGGCGTGACGGACCGCGGCGGTACGGAACCGGCGCGGGCCGGTGTCCCTCCCCTCCCCGGCCCCCTCCCCCGGCACCCGCGGCACGGCGGGCCCGGGCGGGGCGGGGCACCGTAGAGGGCCGGTGGGTCGCGGGCTCGGCCGCACGGGTGCCGCGGTCACCCGTCGGGGCGCCGGCGTGCGGCGTGGCTGTCGGGGCCGCGCGCGGACGTGCCGCGCGGGCGTGCGGGGTCAGCGTCGGAACAGGGCCCAGAAGGCGAGGGCCATGGCCGGCGCGGGGGCCGGGTCGTCCTCCGCGACCCAGGTGGCGATCACACCGGTCAGGGCGCCGGCCAGGTAGGCGGCGTGCACCTCGTCCGGTACGTCGTCGCATCCGGCGGGGCGGCGGCCGTCGCGGAAGGAGGCGGCGAGTTCGGCGGTCAGCCGTTCCCGCAGGCGCGCGGCGAAGAGCGCGCTTCCGTGCGGGCCCAGCATGCGTCGGTACAGGGCCGCGTGGTCGAGGACGTGCCGGAACAAGGTGTTCAGCGGCTGGGGCGCCCTGTCCCGGGGGGCGTCGAGGGGACACAGCGCCGCCGCGCGCGCCACCTGCGCCACCGCGTCCTGCATGGCGTCCGCCACGAGCGCGTCCACGTCGGGGAAGTGCTGGTAGACGGTGGCCCGGTTCACACCGGCGTGCTGGGCGACCTCCGCCATGGTGATCGCGGCGGGATCCTTGGCCGCGGCGAGTGCCAGGATCGCCGTCCGCAGCCGGGCCCGGCTGCGTCGGGCCCGAGGGTCGTCCGGATTCATGCCCCCACATTAACCGACATCTGTCGCTTAACTAATCGACAGATGTCGGTTAGTGTGCCGGTCATGCGAATCGAGATCTGGGCGGACGTGGTCTGCGCATGGGCGTACATCGGCAAGCGGCGCCTGGAGAAGGCCCTGACCGGTCCGGCCGGTGCCGGGGCGGAGGTGGTCTGGCGCCCCTTCCGGATCGACCCGACCGCGCCGGACCGGGCGGTCCCCCTCGAGGAGGCGTGGCGCGACCCGCTGGTGGACGCGGCGTTGCGACGGTGCGCGCCGGGGCTGTCCCCGGCGGAGAACCGGGTCCGGATCTCCCGGATCGCGGCGGACGAAGGGCTGGGCCCGCGGTGGGGCGCGGCCTGGCGGGTCGCCAGCCACGACGCCCACCGCCTCCTCCACCTGGCCCGGGAGCACGGTGGCGCCGCGCTGCAGAACGAGGTGGCCGAGCAGGTGATGCGGGCGCACTTCATCGACGGCGACGACATCGGCGACCGCCGCCGGCTGCGCGCGGTCGCCGTCCGCTCCGGGTTCGCCGAGGGGGCGGAGCTGCTGGAGACCGACGCGGGCGACCGGGGGGTCCGGGAGTTCCTCCTGATCGGCAAGGCGCGGGGCATCGCGACGTCGCCCACGATCGTGGTCGGCGACCGGGCCCTGGCCGGCGCCCAGCCGCCGGAGATCATCGCGGACTTCCTCGCCGGCGGTGACCACGGGCGCGGGATGCCGGAGGAGGTACGGCGGCTGCGCTGGGCCGAGTCCCTGCTGGACCAGCGTGACCCGCTCGGCGCTCTCGCCCTGCTGAAGCCGCTGCTCGACGAGCACCCGGAGGACCTGAACGTCCGTCGCGCGGCGGCCCGGGGCTACTTCCACTCCGCCCAACTGGCCCGGGCCCGTGGCCTGCTGGAGCGGCTGACGGCCGACGCGCCGGACGACGCCTATGCGAGGCTCATGCTCGGCCGCACCCTCCAGCGCCTGGGGGAGGAGGACCGGGCCGCTCCGCACCTGAGGATGGCCGCCGCCATGACGCCCGACTTCGCCTGACCGGCAGGGCACCGTGTCGGGCGGACCAGTACGGGACCCGCGCGGGCCGTGCTCCCGGCGGCCGGACCGGGCGCAGGTGGCGGCGGACGCGGCCGCTCCGCCGGACCGGCGGGGCGTCACCGCGGCCGTCACGGGCAAGGGCGGGTCCGGGCCGGCCGCGGCCGGGCCGGAGACCTCGTGGACCGGGTCCGCGCGTCCCCGTCCCACCCCGTCGATCAAGTGCTCCGCCGCCCTGGAGGACCGCGCCGCCGTGCGAACGGCAGGACGAGCCGGGCCGGCCACCGCGGAGGGCGACGTGTGCGCGGCGGGGCCGGGGCCGCTGGTGACGACCCCGCGCATCCCGCTCAGGCCGTCGCTTCCGGCCTCGCCGGGGCGATCTCGCCGATCAGGCCCTCGACCAGGGTTCTGATCTCGTCGCGGATCGGGCGGACGGCCTCGACGCCCTGGCCGGCCGGGTCCGCCACCTCCCAGTCCAGGTAGCGCTTGCCGGGGAAGACGGGGCAGGTGTCCCCGCAGCCCATGGTGATGCACACGTCGGACTCCCTCACCGCGTCCGCGGTGAGGACCTTCGGCGTCTCGGCGGAGATGTCGATGCCGACCTCGGCCATGGCCCGGACGGCGGCCGGGTTGACCTCGGTGCCCGGGGTGGAGCCGGCGGAGCGGACCTCGACGCGGTCCCCGGCCAGGTGGGCCAACCATGCGGCGGCCATCTGGGAGCGGCCGGCGTTGTGGACGCAGACGAACAGGACGGACGGCTTGCGGTCGGCGGTCTCGGGCATGGAAGGCTCTTTCGTCTCACGGTGGCGGCACACCACTCATGACATGAGTATTCGCTGATGTCAGCGAACAATGATGTGAAAGTATCAGCGCATGCTGACTTCAGTCGATCCTGATGTGATCCGGGCACTGGGCGACCCGCTCAGGCTCCGGATCGTGACCCTGCTGGCGCGCGAGACGCTGTGCACCACGCATCTGGTGGAGGAGACCGGGGCCAGGCAGACCAACCTGTCCAACCACATGAAGGTGCTGCGCGAGGCCGGGCTGGTGGAGACCGAGCCGTGCGGCCGCTTCACCTACTACAAGCTCAAGCCCGACGTCCTGGCCGGCCTGTCCGGGCAGTTCGCCGAACTCGCCGCCGCCGCCCGCACCGCCGCCGGGAACAAGAGGGCCTGCCCGTGACCTCCACCGAGTCCGCCACGACCGCCCCGGCCGCCGGGGACTCCCCGGTCGCCGCCAAGCTCTCCACCCTCGACCGCTACCTGGCGGTGTGGATCCTGGCCGCGATGGCCGTCGGCCTCGGGCTCGGCCGGCTCGTCCCCGGCCTGGACGACGCCCTGGCGAAGGTGGAGGTCGGCGGAATCTCCCTGCCGATCGCGCTCGGCCTGCTGGTCATGATGTACCCGGTGCTGGCCAAGGTCCGCTACGACCGGCTCGACGCCGTCACCGGGGACCGGAGGCTGATGATCTCCTCACTGGTGGTCAACTGGGTCCTCGGCCCGGCAGTGATGTTCGCCCTCGCGTGGATCTTCCTGCCGGACCTGCCCGAGTACCGCACCGGCCTGATCATCGTCGGCCTGGCCCGCTGCATCGCCATGGTCATCATCTGGAACGACCTGGCCTGCGGCGACCGCGAGGCCGCCGCCGTCCTCGTCGCGCTGAACTCGGTGTTCCAGGTCCTCGCGTTCGGCCTGCTGGGCTGGTTCTACCTCGACCTGCTGCCGGGGTGGCTCGGCCTGGGCGAGGGCGAGCACCTGGACATCTCGACGTGGGAGATCGCGCTGAACGTCGTCATCTTCCTCGGCGTCCCGCTCGTCGCCGGCTTCCTCACCCGCCGCCTCGGTGAGAGGAGGCTCGGCCGCGCCGCCTACGAGACCGGGTTCCTGCCGAGGATCGGCCCCTGGGCGCTGTACGGGCTGCTGTTCACGATCGTCGTCCTCTTCGCCCTGCAGGGCAGGACCATCACCTCCCAGCCGCTGGACGTCGCCCGGATCGCGCTGCCGCTGCTGGTCTACTTCGCGGTCATGTTCTTCGGCACCTTCCTGCTCGGCAAGGGCCTGGGGCTGGCCTACGACCGCACCGCGACCCTCGCCTTCACCGCGGCGGGCAACAACTTCGAGCTCGCGATCGCGGTCGCCATCGCCACCTTCGGCGTCACCTCCGGCCAGGCGCTGTCCGGTGTCGTCGGCCCGCTCATCGAGGTCCCGGTGCTGATCGGCCTGGTTCACGTCGCGCTCGCCTGGCGCGGGAAGTTCGGCGCCGGCGCGGTGACGACGGCTCCGTGACGCGGCACACGGACGTGGTGGCCGGCGGCCGGGCGGGGCTCGCCACCGGCCACCACCTGCGCCACCGGCACCCGACTTCACCGTCCTGGAGGTGACTTCACCGTCCTGGAGGCCGACGCGGCGACCGTCAGGCCGCGGTGGGCAGGGCCAGCAGCTTGCCCATGGCGGCGAGGACGGACGGCTCGGCCCGGTAGTACACCCGGGTGCCGCGCCGCTCGGAGGTGAGCAGTCCGGCCTCCTTGAGCTTCTTCAGGTGGTGGGACACGGTCGGCTGGGAGACGCCGACGTCGGAGACGTCGCACACGCACGCCTCGCCGCCCTCGTACGAGACCACGGCCGAGAACAGCCGCAGCCGCACCGGGTCGCCCAGAGCCTTGAACATCCGCGCGGCCGTCTCGGCCTCCTGCGCGGTGAACGGGCGCTCGGTCAGCGGCGGGCAGCACGGCGCCGCCCCCCGACCGTCGTTTCCGAGCAACGGCGGCACCTCCGCACCTTACTTCGACATACGACTATGTTGACACATGTCGAATAAGTGCGGCCAGGCCCGTCACCGGCGCGCGAGGCGAGCGGCCAGGTGCCGGGCGACGCGGTCCGCGTCCCGGCCCACCCCACGCAGCGAGTTGGACGACAGGCTGCGCTGCCACTCCAGTCCCACGAACGCCAGTCCCGCCACCCCGGTGGCGATCCCCTCGCGGTGCCGGGGGTTCCCTGTCGTGTCCAGGGCGCCGTCGACATCGGCGAGGTAGGGCAGATCCGGCCGGTAGCCGGTGGCGAGCACGATCGCGTCGACCTTCTCCCGCCCCCCGTCCGGCCAGACGAGTCCGCTTCCGTCGGCACCGGTGAACAGCGGCCGCCGCTCGGGCCGCCCGGCGGCCAGCGCCGCCCGGTACCGGCCGTCGTCGAGGACCGGCTGCGAGGGAGGGCGTGGGAGGAGCCGGCCGAGCGGTGCGGTGTCCAGTCCGGTGCGCGTCAGCCAGAAGTGCAGGTCCCGGCCGAGAACGCGCTGCGCGGCGAACGCCACCGGCCTCCTGGTCGCGAGCGTGACGTGAGCGGTCCCGGCGAGCTCGGCGGCGATCTGCACGGCGGAGTTCCCGGCCCCGACCACGACCACGCGGCGGCCGGCGAACGGGGCGGGGCTGCGGTAGTCGGCGGCGTGCAGCACCCGGCCGGTGAACTCGTCCAGCCCCGGCAGCGCCGGCCGGTGCGGTCGGCCGAAGGAGCCGGAGGCCGCGACGACGGCGCGTGCCGCGAGCCGGTCGTCTCCTTCGAGAACCACTTCGAACCCGGGACCGGTCCGGCGCACGGAGGTGACGCGCCGGCCGGTGCGGATCTCGGCACCCAGGCGGTCGGCGTAGGCGGTGAGGTAGGCGACGACCTCGTCGCGGTGCGGGTAGCGGTCCGGTTCACTGCCGGGAAACGGCACCCCGGGCAGGGAGCTGTACCGGGCGGGCGAGAACAGGGTGAGGCTGTCGTAGTAGCGCGGCCAGGACCCGGCCACGCGGCCGGACGCCTCCAGCACCACCGGCCGCAGCCCGCGGCGCAGCAGGGCACGGGCGGTCGCCAGTCCCGACTGGCCACCACCGATGACGGCGACATCGATGCGCTCCATCGGCACCCCCCTCCTCTTGATTAGATGAACTCCTATGTTGACGCTTATCAATACAGGTGCCACACTGAGTCGCGCAAGCCATCGACAGATGTCGAAACACGCAAGGAGTCGCCGTGATCGCGCCCGCCACCGCCGAGCTGCCCGTCGTCGTGATCGGAGCCGGACCGATCGGTCTGGCCGCCGCCGCCCACCTGGTCGACCGGGGCATCGAGCCCCTGGTCCTGGAGGCCGGGCGCACCGCCGGCGCCGCGGTGCGCGAATGGGCGCACGTGCGCCTGTTCTCCACCTGGGGCGAGGTCGTCGATCCCGTCGCCGAAAAGCTCCTCGCCCCCACCGGCTGGACGCGGCCCGACGCGGCGACCTACCCCCGCGGCGGCGACTGGGTCGAGCAGTACCTGCGGCCGCTCGCCGACGCCCTCGGCGGCCGGGTGCGCACCGGCGCCACCGTGACCGGCGTCTCCCGGGCCGGCCGGGACCGGATCGTCGACGCCGACCGCGAGGCCCAGCCGTTCGTCGTGCACGTCGCCCACGCCGACGGAGCTGAGGAGCGGCTGTTCGCCCGCGCGGTGATCGACGCCTCCGGCACCTGGGCCACCCCGTCCCCGGCCGGCGGCAGCGGTCTGCCCGCCCTCGGCGAGAAGGCCGCCGCGGACCGGATCACCTACCGCGTCCCCGACCTGAAGGACCCCGCCGTCCGCGCCCGGTACGCCGGCAAGCGCACCGCCGTGATCGGCTCCGGCGCCTCCGCCTTCACCGCCCTCGCCCACCTGGCCGACCTCGCCGGGGCCGACGGCGGCGCGGGCACCAAGGCGGTGTGGATCCTGCGCCGGGGCGTCTCCGGCTCCACCTTCGGCGGCGGCGGAGCCGACCGGCTCCCGGCGCGCGGCGCCCTGGGCCTGGCGGCGAAGGCCGCCGTCGACGGCGGCCACGCGGACGCGGTCACCGGCTTCCGCACCGAGGCGATCGAGCGCACCGCCGGCGGCCGCCTGGTCCTCGTCGGCGAGGACGGGCGCCGCCCGGACCCGGTCGACGAGGTGATCGTGCTGACCGGCTTCCGTCCCGACCTGTCCTTCCTGTCCGAGGTCCGCCTGAACCTGGATGAGCGCCTCCAGGCCCCGGTCGCGCTCGCACCGCTGATCGACCCCAACCAGCACTCCTGCGGCACCGTCTACCCGCACGGCCACCGCGAGCTCTCCCACCCCGAGCAGGACGTCTACCTGGTCGGCATGAAGTCCTACGGCCGCGCCCCGACGTTCCTGGCGATGACCGGCTACGAGCAGGTCCGCTCCGTCGCCGCCGCGATCGCCGGCGACCTCGAAGCCGCCGACCGCGTCGAGCTCGTCCTGCCCGAGACGGGAGTCTGCGGCGGCGCCGGACTCTTCGACGCGCCCGAAGCCGACCAGGGCGGCGGAGGCTGCTGCGCCCCCGCGCCGCAGCTGGTCCAGCTCGGCGCCCCGGCCGCCGCACCGGTGGCGACCGACGCCCCGGCCGGTGGTTGCTGCGGTTCCTGACCGGCCCCGCGCGGGGCCGCGGCCGGACGGAGGGCCGGTCCCGGCGTGGCGGACGGCCGGGCCGGCGGGGGAATCAGAGGCGGAAGATCTCGGCGAAGCGGGTGAGGAGGGCGGGCGGGCCCTCGACGCGGAGGCGGCCGGAGGCGAGGGCCTCGTCGGGGGGCAGGGTGCCGCGCATGAGGTCGAGGACGGGGCGGCCGGCCAGGGTCTCGACGACCAGGTCCGGGTCGGGGGGCGGGCCGTGTCCGACGGTGAGGGAGGGGCCGTCGACGGACAGGCGGAACGTGGCGTCCGCCATGCGCACCTCGTAGCGGAGGGCGTCCCCGCCCGCGGCTTCGGGGCGGAAGGCCGTGTGGAAGGACAGGGCCCGGCTTTCGACGGTGGTGATCTCACCGGGGCGGGGCGCGGTCATGGTCCGGGCGCCCCAGCGGCCGAGGGCGGTCACGGCCCACTGGAGTTCCCGGCCGTGGTCGGTGAGTTCGTAGACGACGCCCCGGTCGGGGTGGGGCAGGGCGCGGCGGACGGCGACGCCGTGGCCCTCGAGCTGCTTGAGGCGGGCGGCGCCCCCGTGTCCGGGCTCTCCGTCCGGAACTCCCCCGGCCGGTAGCCGTTCGTACGTGGCCGACCGTGGGGGCCGTCGCCGTGGCGGGTGCGGCCCCGAGCACATGCCGACGTTCCGCGCCCTGGAAGTCCCCGGGGATCCGGCCGACGACGACCGGACCGGTGAAAGTCCGGCCACGGCATCAGACGTGGGGGCAGGTGAGGGGGAGGACGCGCTCGGTCAGCCGTCCGGTGAGGGTGGCGTCGGTGAGAGCGGCGTCGGTGAGCCAGTCCGCTGCGGTCAGCCGGTCGATCAGGTGCCGCAGCTCGTCGGCGTCGACCGGGACCCGGGCGGTGAGAACGTCCGGGGCGATGCCCTGGCCGCCGGGGCCGAGGCGTCCCGAGCCGTCGGTCCCGGCGGCCAGCGTCAGGGCGAGCAGCCGGGTGCAGGCGGTGGCCTTGGCCTTGCGGAGCTTCTTGTCCGAGACGACCCTCTGGGCCCAGCCGGAGAGCTTGGGCCGCGTCTTCCTGCCGAACGTGAACGGGCCCGTCCCGTCCTCGCGGGGCACCAGGGAGGGGACGGTGATCGGGGTGGGGTTCTCCGGCCGGGAGGCGAGCAGGTCGTCGACGGTGCCGGGCAGGGTGAGCCAGCCGCACCCGGCCAGCCGCTCGACCAGGTCCCCCGGATCGGTCAGGCCCAGCGCGGTGAGGTCCTGGCCCACGAGGTTGCCGGTGCCGGTGTGCGCGGTGCGCAGGGTCAGCATCAGTACCAGCAGCCGTGCTTCCGGTCCGGGCAGCGGAGCGTGTTCGGCCACGTGCGCGAGGACGGAGCGCACGTGCTCCCACTGTGTCGGTACGGTCAGCAGCCGCGTCACGGCCGGCCCGTCGCCGACCGCGACGCCGCCGGTGCGCCGCTGGTGCTGGAGGCGGGCGACGGCGGCTGCCTGCTCGGCGCGCCGGGCCTCCCACCGCAGGGCGCCGTCGCAGGTGACGTCGGCCCAGGCGGTGAAGGCACGGGCCTTGCGCTCCTGGAGGTCGGCCAGCAGCGCCAGGTCGGGCTGCTCGCGCCGCTGGTAGGCGCGGAAGAGGTCACCGAGTTCGACGAGTTCGTCCCGCAGGGCGACGGGCCGCAGGTCGTGCGGGATGACCCGCTGGGCGATCCTCGCCTGCGGTGGACGGCGCCGCGCGGGTGCGGAGCGGGGAGCCGGAGCCCTCGTCCCGGCGGCGGCCTGGTGGTCGGAGAACAGCGGCGCGCCCGCGCCCGTCCCCGTGGCCGCGGGGGCCGGGCGTCCGGTGGTCCGCGGGCCGGGCGCCCGGAAGGTGGCGACGGTCCTCGCCCCGGGGGTGGCGGCCGCGCACCGCGAGCAGCACTCCATGGCCTGCCACCAGCGTCCTTCCCGGTCGGTGAGGACGGCGAAGACGACCGGACCGCCGCACCGCCAGGGTTCGGCGCGCGTGAGGCGGCCGGTGTCGGGCAGATGGGTGCGGCAGCCCTCGGCCCTGCACGCACAGTACGCCTCGGCTCTGGGGACGGGGGTGGCGCGCAGATGGGCCCTGAGGTGGGCTTCCGCGGCCGCACGGCCGGCGGCCGCGGACGGCAGGCGCTGCTCGGCGCAGGCGGGGCGGCTGCACGAGACGCGCACCGCCGTACTGCTCCGGTCGACGGCGTCCAGGCGCACCGTCCACCGACGCCCCGGTACCCGCTCGTCCGGCCCACCCACCTCGGCCTGCGTCATCCCGCTCCACCTTCCGTTGTCGTCCCCGATGCCCGCCGCAGGCCCTCCCGCAGCGCTGTGCGGTGCGGGGCGAACCCACCCGTACGCGGCACGGGAGCCGGGGCCGGCGAACCCGGCCCTGCCCTCCGGCTCGCGACGGGGCGGCTTTACCCGGTCAACGCCCTGGCAAGGGAGGTGGTTTCTGTGCGGGGCGCGGCAGTTCGGATCGGTGCGGCCGCCCGCATCGCGCCGGGTGCGGCCGCCCGCACCCGGCGGATACGACGACGGTGCCGCCCCGCGGGGCGCGGGACGGCACCGGACGGACGGCCCGGGCACCACCGGAGGCGGCGGGACCCGTCGTGGTGGACCGCTGCCGCGGCCGGGGCGGAACCTGCTCCCGGACGGGCCCTCCACGGCCCGCGCCGGCGGCGCCGTGCGGAGGCCGCGGGCACCTCAGCGGCAGCTCCGGCACCGGCACGGGCGGAGCTGGGCGACGACGTCACTCCCTCGCTGTCGCGGTGACCGGCCGCTCCCCGCCGGCCAGGACGGGCTCTCGCGGCACGTCCTCGTGGCTCCCCCCGTCGGAAAGGGGCGGGACGCCGCCGCCCGGCTCCGGCCGGTAGGCCGCCCGGACGCTGCGCTTCTCCTTCCACAGGTGGAAGATCGCGAGTCCCAGGATGGCCGTTCCGACGAGGTTGGCGACGAAGTGCCACCAGACGCGGTACGTGGTCAGCGCGACGCCCGGCTCGATCGCGCCGAACCAGGTGGACAGACCGACGGCCCGGCTGGCTCCCAGCGCCACGGACAGGGTCAGGACGAGGTGCTCCACGCCGTGGATGCCCTGCATCCACACCCCCATCCTGGCCCACTTGCGCGACTCCAGCCGGCTGGCGACCCTCCGGGTGATCTGCATGATGCCGACCAGGCCGGCGAGGAAGATGAGATTGCCCGTGAGGTGGAGCACCTCCATGCCGAGCGACGGCTTGGTCGCGTCGACCTGGCCCATCCCCCTGGCGAAACTGTTCGCCCAGGGGGTCATCCACGCCTCGGAGTACGGGTTGGCTATCCAGTAGATCGCCTGTGCGATGTGCTCCTGGAAGTGGCCGATCTGTCCGACGACACCCACGCCGATCAGTGCCACCGCCGTCCGGTACAGCCACGGCCGCACCGGCCCCCGGTTGGCGTAGGCGAGCACGGCCACTGCCGCCCACATCACCACGGTCAGTCCGATGAAGAGGACGGCACCCGCGGTGTCCACGGCGGACACGGAGCCGCCCATCTCATGCATTCCGGGTTTGTGATCCACGAGCGCTCCTTCGGTGGCTCCGGATACGGACGGCGCGCACGACTGGCCGCGCCGACCAGCAGGCTAGGAATCCGCGTTCCGGGTTCACTACTTCGAAGATGCGGACTTCCCGGCGCCCCGGACCGGAGCATCGCCCGCGCCGACTACCGCCCCGGTCCCGCGACGGCGCAGTCCGCGGTGCCTACGACCGCGAGGACCAGGGCCGTCCAGGTGCCCTCCGCCGTGCCGGGTGGCAGCAGCATCCAGGACGCCACCCGCAGCCGCACCGCTGTCCACGGCGACGTGCGCCGGTACAGCTCTTCGACACTGCCCTCACTCCACAAGACGTCGAACACGAGCGGCAGGCTTTCCCCTCCGTGTGACCCGATCACAGCGGGTATCCGCAAGCAGGCGTTTCGTCGGTCACGTGGGCGTCAGGTGTGACGTGAGCGTCAAGTCATGTGCTTCAGGCCGCAACCGCACGACGGTGCTCCGCACCGGCCCGGCCGACGCCTGAAGCACACATCGATTCTGGTCCGCTCCTGGTTCACCACTCCCCCGAGCTCGGCACAACCGACGAACAATGAGCAGCGAGCGGCTGACACGACCGAGAAGCCGAGACCGCACTCGGTCGGATCCCCCCACCTTCCCGAGCTCCTGACCCCTGTGCGGATGACTCCCCCGCCCCCGCCCCCGCCCCCGCCCCTCCCTTGCCTCCGACGCCCCCTCAGCCCACCTCGGTACCTGCACCATGACGAGCAGATCAACCACTGCTGTGCTGTTGCTGCTGGCTTTCCTCCTGGCCTGGTCCCACGGCCTTCCCTCCGAAAGCACAGCCCGACGCTGCGGCGGTGGAAATGGGCGCGGTGCACGTGAGGCGTGCGGGCAAGAGGCGGACCATCGCACCACAACCCCGGTGCTCCTCGACGCGAACGGTGCGCGCCACGACGATACGGATGCGCGTCGAGGAGTGCCGGGGGCAGCGGGGTCCAGGGGCCGGCGAAGGCCCCTGGTACCACCGGCCTCAACCAGCCTCACCGAGGACGGCCTTGAGATGACTCCCAGCATCAGCCACATGGGCGTCACCGAGACGGACCCGCACTTATAGAGAATAGAGCGGATCGCATCGTCGCAGGTCAGAGGGGGTGACGAGGCCTCAGAACATGACTCCCAGGTCATTTTTCGCCCGCGGAAATTGCTTCCGGGGTCAAGGTGGCCCGTATCCATTGCGACCTATCTGCGCAATCCCGCGACAGGTGTCAGAGTGGTCGCGAACATGACTCCCAGGTCATGTTCAACACGCGCAACGCGCAGATAGGTCGCGTCGTTGCTATCTATATGCGCAATCACTACTGTGCTCCGCGTCTAGGTTTCGATCTTGAGGAGCACACAGCGCCATGCCCGCACAGCCTCAAGGGGACCCGCGTCGGGCCCCCGGCTCGTCCCCACCCCGGGCACCGAGCCCCAGCAGCCCGTACGCCGGAACGCTCGGTCCGAGGAAGAACCTCGTCGAGCTGCCCGTCGGCCACAGCGCGGAGGTCAAGCCCCCGGTCACCGCGGGCGACTTCGTCGGCAAGTACTTCGCCCAGGACAGCCTGGAGTTCCTGCGCTGGGCCGCCAGGTACTTCCGGGACGACAACGTGACCCTGTGCGTCCTGCTCTACATGATGGGGAGCCAGGAGGTCGGAGGGGCGGTCGAGCTCAAGCAGACCGAGATCGCCGCCGAACTGGACATGGACCCCGCCCAGGTGTCGAGGGCCCAGTCCAAGCTGAAGAAGCTGGGGCTGGCCTACTCTCCGAAGAAGGGGTCGATCCAGCTCCAGCCCGCGGTGACCCTTCGCGGAGGGTACCGAACGGTGGAGAAACCCGTTCGCGGGGCAGTTGCCAAGAGAGTCAAGGTCCAGGTGGAACAGCTGAGCCTGCTCAACGAGTTCGTGCTCGACCCCGAGGTCCCGGAAGAGTTCAGGGGCATGGCCCTTCCGGGCGCGAAACTGCCCAGGCCGTCGGCAAGGACGCGCAAGCGCAAGCGCACGGCGAAGAAGCCGGAGGAGTGAGGATGAGGACTGCAGCGTCTGCGAACCCGGAGCCGCCGGAGCTGACGTACGGCACCTTCAACGGCTTCGCGTACATGCCCGCGATGCCGGGCATCGCCTACCGGGTGCTCTTCCGGCTCCTGGGCACCCAGGAGCCGGGAGGCCGTTGCCTGGTCACCGAAGAGGAACTGGCCGAGGCCCTGGACGTGCACCGCTCCATGGTCGGGCGGGGCCTGCAGGCCCTGATCCTCGCCAAGCTGGTGTTCCGCCAGGCCAAGGGCATCTACTTCCTCAACCCGATGATCAGCGGCGCGCGCAGCGTCACCGAGCACCTGGAGGCCATCGGGGCGCTCGACCCCGCGGACCGTCTCGACGTCGACGACTACCAGGAGCGGTACGACGCCGCCGTCGCCCAGGCCGAGCAGGAGAAGAAGGAGAAGCGTCTGGGCCGCAGGAGTTCGCCCGGCCGCTCGAAGCCGCCCAGGAGCGCCGACGAGAGGACCGCGGAGGTGTTGAGCCTCTCCACGGCCCGCGACCGGTCGCGGCGGAGGCCGTCCCGCCCGTGACCGACCGGCACAACATCGAGGCCCCCGCCGGAGCGGGGGCCTCGATGTGTCTAGGTTTCGGAATCTAGTCTACCGGTTAAGTCGTGCCAGCACCACAGAAGGTCTTGACGCCGGCGTCATGGGGGTGCCCCCGGGCCGAAGGACCAGCACCGCGGCCCCTGCCCCGGACGGGTCCGACCCTGCCGGACCAGCTCGGTCCAGCAGCCCTTGACGTGCACGCGGGCGGCTTCGCGTCGGCCACGTCTCGCCCGCGGACGAGACGACGCCTGCACTTATCACGGCGTGATAACCCGGTCCCGGCGTCACGCGACGCCGGCACTTATCACGGCGTGATAATCCGGTCCCGGCGTCACGCGGCCTCGCAGCCGCAGTCCTCCCCCGCCCCGGCGGACCCCTGCGGTCACAGCTCCAGCCCAGCACCAGCGGAGTGATCTGGACCACAAGCTGTCACAGCGACCGATGACGCGGTGTCTTGAGGCCGAATCCCTGGAAACGGAGGAGGCACCATGACCGGGAACACGCACGTGGTCGTGATCGGCGGCGGATACGCGGGCGTGATGGCCGCGAACCGGCTGACACTGCGCGACGACGTGACCGTAACGCTGATCAACCCGCGCCCGGACTTCGTCCACCGGGTCCGTCTGCACCAGTTGGTCGGCGGGTCCGACGACGCGGTCGTCGCCTACCGGGACGTCCTGGCCGAGGGGGTCCGGCTGGTGGTCGACACCGTGACCCGGATCGACGCGGCCGAGCGCGGGGTGGCACTGGCGGTCGGCGGCACGCTCGACTACGACTACCTGGTCTACGCCGTGGGCAGTGGCAACGCCGAACCGAGCGTGCCGGGGGCGGCCGAGTTCGCCCACCCGATCGCCACCCTGGAAGCGGCACGGCGACTGCGCCCGGTCATCGACGCCGCTCCCGCGACGGCCCCGGTGACGGTGGTCGGGGCCGGCCCCACCGGCATCGAGACCGCTGCCGAGCTGGCGGAGCGGGGCCGCCGGGTGACCCTGGTCTGCGGCGGCGTCCTCGGCCCGTACCTGCACGCCCGGGGTCGGCGCGCGGTCGCGAAGCGGATGACCGAGCTCGGTGTGACGGTCATCGACGGCTCCGACGCGAAGGTGACGGCGGTGACCCGGGACGCCGTGCGGCTCGCCGACGGCCGTGAGCTGCCGAGTGAGGTCACCGTCTGGACCGCGGGCTTCGGCGTCCCCGACCTGGCCGCACGCAGCGGGCTGAGCACCGACGCCGTGGGCCGCCTGCTCACGGACGAGACGCTGACGAGCGTGGACGACGCGCGCATCGTCGCGGCCGGGGACTCGGCGGCGCCCTCTGGCGTGCCGCTGCGGATGAGCTGCCTGAACGCGATGCCGCTGGGCGCGAGGGCCGCCGACACCGTGCTCAGCCGCCTCGCGGGCGAGCAGCCGGAGGGCCTCCACCAGTCGTTCTACGCCCAGTGCATCAGCCTGGGCCGAAGCGCGGGCATCTACCAGTTCGCCAACAGGTCCGACGTCGCGGTGTGGCCGCACATCGGCGGCGGCCTCGGTGCCAGGATCAAGGAAGTCGCCTGCAAGGGCATCCCGAAGCACCTGACCGAGGAGGCGCACAAGCCCGGCTCGTACCGCCTGCACCGCCTCCCGGGAGGTGTCGCCAAGCGTCGGCGGCTGCTGCGCGCCGACCCCGCCGGGGCCCCGGCCGCCACCGACCGGGCAGCCTGACCGGTGCGTGCCGCGAGGACCCCGCCGTGGACGCGCGAACACGGCCGACCGCCGGGCCGGCCGTGAAGGACCGCAAGGACCGCAAGGACCGCAAGGACGAGGAGAAAGGGCGAGAGATGGGCGGCGACGCCACCGACCCGGCGACCGAGGCGTTCCTCGCCCACCGCAACCTGCTCTTCACCGTCGCCTACGAGATGCTCGGATCGGCGGCCGACGCCGAAGACGTCCTCCAGGAGACCTGGCTGCGATGGGTCGAGGCCGACCTGGGACGGGTGCGCGACCAGCGCGCCTACCTGGTCCGGATCACCACCCGTCAGGCGCTCAACCGGCTGCGCACCGTGAAGCGCCGCCGGGAGGCGTACGTCGGCCCCTGGCTGCCCGAGCCGTTGCTCACCGCGCCGGACGTGGCCGAGGACGTCGAGCTCGCCGAGAGCGTGTCGATGGCGCTGATGCTCGTCCTCGAGACGCTGGCACCGACCGAGCGCGCCGTCTTCGTGCTGCGCGAGGTCTTCGACATCGGCTACGACGAGATCGCGGCCGCGGTCGGCAAGAGCCCCGCGGCCGTCCGTCAGATCGCCCACCGTGCCCGCCGGCACGTCGATGCCCGCCGCCCTCGTCGGGCGGCCTCCTCGAACGAGGGCCGGGCGGTCCTGGAGTCGTTCCGGCGCGCGGTCGAAACCGGGGATCCGCAGGCCCTCCTCGAGGTGCTCGCCCCCGAGGTCGTCCTGATGAGCGACGGCGGCGGCATCAAGCACGCCGCGCTGCGGCCGGTCGCCGGCGCCGAGCGGGTGGCCCGCATGTTCGCCAGTGGCATCGGCAAGGTCGGAGGAACGCTCACCGCCGAACCGACCGTGGTCAACGGCAACCCGGCCCTCCTCGTCCGCCTGGACGGCGAGATCGACGGCGTCATGGCGCTCCGTGTCGAGGACGCCCGCATCACCGGCCTCTACTACGTCCGCAACCCGGAGAAGCTGTCCCGCGTGGCATCCGCGACCCCGCTCACCCTGCGCTGAACACCACCGGCCCCGACGCGTCGAAGTGTCGGGCTACTGGTGGCCCGCGTGACCGCACCGCTGGCAGCCCCCGGCCGAGCTGGTCGACTTCCTCCGGGCGGGTCCGCCTCCGGTGTTCATCGGGTTCGGCAGCATGGCGCCGGGGCAGGGGGAACGGCTCAGCGAGCTGGTGACCGCGGCGGTGAGGCGGGCGGGGGTGCGCGCGGTGGTGCAGGCGGGATGGGCCGAACTGAGCGGCTGCGGACCCGACGTCCTGGCCGTCGGCGACCTCCCGCACGACTGGCTGTTCCCCCGCACCGCCGCCGTCGTCCACCACGCCGGGGCCGGTACCACCGCAGCCGGACTGCGGGCCGGCGTGCCCGCCGTGCCCGTCCCCGTCATGGCCGACCAGCCGTTCTGGGCATCCCGGTTGCACCGGCTGGGAGTTGCTCCCCGGCCCCTGCCCTTCCGGGACCTCACCGCCGAAACCCTCGGTGCCGCCCTCACGGCCTGTCTGTCCGAGGCGGCCCACCGCCGCCGCGCGACCGCACTCGCCTCCCGCATCGCCGCAGAGGACGGCGCCGCTCCGGTGCTCGCCCACATCGGTTCGCGGCGCACCGGATGAACCCGAGGGGCGCTCCCTTGTCGTGCCGAGGTCCGCGGAGGAACGGCCCGTTGCGTACGCCCCGCCCCGGTCGAGCTGCTCCCCGCGGACGACCGCCCGCTCCCACGGACGCGGCCACGCCGGGCGGCAATTATCACGCCGTGATAATCCCGGCAGGAGGCCCATCGGGTGAAACCGCGTCAGAACCTGCGAAGTGGGTGCCATGAGACCGTCAGAAGTCAGTATGCTGACGTCATGGCTTCCCCTTACCCTGACGGAGACCGGGAAAAGGTAGCGTCCAAGCTGCCCTCGGCGCTCCAACAAGCACTCAAGGTCCGCGCCGCCGAACTCAGCCTGGACATCCAGGACGCGGTCGAGGCGGCCATCCACGACTGGCGCGGCAACACGAGCGGCGGCACCGAAGTGGACACCGCCGGTGCGAAGTCGTTCTCCACCTGGCTTCCGCCCGGGCTGTACGAGCAGTTCAAGGAGACCTGCACCGACCGCGGCGTCTCCTACACCCAGGGCCTCGCCCAGTCGATCCGCGACTGGCTCGACGCGAACCCCTCCCCCCGGCACGGCGCCCGCGGCACCGACCCCGAGCGGAAGATCGTCGGCAACCAGAAGGGCGGCGTCGGCAAGACCGCCCTCTCCGCCGGCATCGGCGAGGCCTACGCCGAGGCGGGCAAGCGCGTCCTCGTCGTCGACTTCGACCCGCAGGGGCACCTCAGCGAACAGCTCGGCGTTCCCCAGATCGAGCCCAACCACGACAGCCTGGTCTCCCACATGTGCGGCGAGGGCGGGGGAGACCTGCGCGACCTCGTCGTGGTGATAGACGATCCGCGGTTCGAGAAGCGCCTGCACGTCCTGCCCGCCTGCTTCGACGGGTTCCTCCTCGACGCGAAGATCGCCGTCGTGGCGACGCAGAAGCGCGGCTTCCAGAAGGAAGCGGCCCTCGAACTGGCCCTGCGCCCGCTGGAAGCCGACTACGACGTCATCATCGTCGACTGCCCGCCCAGCCTCGGCATCGCCATGGACGCCGCCCTCTACTACGGGCGCCGACGCCGCGGCGAGCCGGCCGGCGTCTCCGGGGTCATCATCCCCGTACTCGCCGAGGACTCCTCCGCCACCGCCTACGGCATGCTCGCCCAGCAGATCGAGGACCTCTGCGAGGACCTCTCCCTGGAGATCGACTACCTCGGCCTGGTCGTCAACCTGTACGACTCCCGCCGCGGTTACGTCGCCACCTCGTCCCTGGAGAACTGGAAGTCGCTCGGCGACCCGAAGGTCCTCGCCGTCATCGGCGACCTGAAGGAACAGCGCGAGGCGGTCCGCAAGCGGATGCCGCTGCTGTCCTACGCGCCCCACAGCGACCAGGCGGAAGCCATGCGGCAGGTAGCGAGGGGAGCCACCCGGTGAGCAAGGCCGACACCCTGGGAGCGGCACCCGCGTTCGGCGCGGCCCGCGGCGCCCGGTCCTCCCGGCGCAACCTCATCGACAAGACCATCGCCGGCGAGGAGGCGACCGCGGCGGCCATCACCGAGCTGCCGGTCACCCTCATCAGCGACAACCCCGACAACCCGCGCAACCACCTGCGCAACCTCGACGAGACGGTGCAGACCGTCCGCGAGGTCGGCATCATCATCCCCATCGCCGTGGCCACGGTCGACGCCTACCTGCGCAACCGGCCGGAGCGCGCCGGCGATCTCGACGACGGGGCGCAGTACATCGTCGTCGACGGCCACCGACGCCTCGAGGCCGCTCGCCGCGTCGGCATGGCCACCATCCCGGTCCGCGTCGACAACGGACGGGTCGCCACCGACGAGTCCCTCCTCGAGGCCGCGTTCGTCGCGAACTACCACCGCGACGACATGACGGACCTGGAGGAGGCCCACGCCCTCAAGACCCTGGTCGACCACTACGGTTCCCAGACCAAGGCGGCCAAGCGGCTGGGCATCCCGCAGAACACCATCTCCAGCAAGCTGTCCCTGCTGAAGCTCACCCCCGAGCTCCAGAAGGACCTGGTGACCGGGGTGCGGAAGGTGGAGCACGTCCGCAACCTCGGCAAGCTCTCCCCCGAGGAGCAGAAGGCCAAGGCGGACGAACGGGCGGAGGCGGCCCGCAGGAAGGCGGAGGCCCGGCCGCAGGAGGCCGTCGAGCGTTCGGCGGGTCCCGCCGATTATCACGGCGTGATAATCCCGGAGGCGCCCGACGGACCGGCCGCTCCGCCGACCGCTCCGGCCCCTCCGGTGCGACCCGGTGCGACCCCGCCGTCCGCCGGACGCGAGCAGGCTCCCGAGTCCATCCCGGAACCGCGCACCGGGGCAGGGGAGCCCCAGGCGGCGAACGCGGAGGCGGCGCAGCCCAAGCAGCCGAAGCGGCTGCCCTACGACGACGCCTTCTACTGCGTGCGCCACCTCCACCAGAAGATGGAGCCCAGGACGTTCGTCCAGGGGGCCCGGGTGTGGATGGACATCCTGCGGGAGCAGTACCCGGACGAGTACCAGGCCCTGCTGGCCGAGCTGGGAGCCCCGTAGCAGGGCCGCCCACCGGTGGCCCAGCAGCCGGCAGCCCAGGAGCAGAGCCGCCCACCGGCCCCGCTCGCCCTCCTTCACGGCGGCGAGCGGGGCCGGTGGGCGGAGGTGCCGGCGGTGGGATGGCCGGCGCTTTGCCGACCGGGCGCGGTGTGCCAACGTGGGGCGGCATGGACGGTGATCACGAGAGGGACGCGGCGCTGGCGCGAGCAGTGCGGCTGCGGGAACAGGGCCGGGCCGGGCAGGCCCGGGAGCAACTGGTGGAGCTGGCCGAGCGGTATCCGGAGGACGCCGTCATCGCCTATCAGACCGGCTGGGTGCACGATGTCCTCGGCCTGGAGGCCGAGGCCGTCCCGTTCTACGAGCGGGCCCTGAGCGGTGCGGGACTGTCTCCGGAAGAACGTCACGGTGCCTTCCTCGGGCTGGGAAGCACCCACCGGGTCCTGGGCTCCTACGGGACGGCTGTGCGGACCCTGCGGCAGGGGCTCGAGGAGTTCCCTGACGATCCGGCGCTGCAGACCTTCCTGGCCATGGCGCTGTACAACGACGGTGAGGGCCGCGAGGCGGTGCGGCTGCTGCTGAAGACGTTGGCCGCCACCAGCAGCGACCGCCGGGTGCAGGGCTACCGGCGGGCGATCGAGTACTACGCCGACGATCTCGACGGCGTGCAGCAGACGAACGAAGAGCCGCACTAGGCGATCAATCCCGAGGGGCCGGGCGGCGGGCGGAGGGTCCCTCGGCTTGTTCCTCAAGAATTCTGCCGCCCCCGGGCGCCGGGGGCGGCCATGGTCCAGCCGCGGTTGTCAGATCCCTCGGTACGGTCGGCGCGTGAGAGCCACGGGAACTTTCACCGGCAAGGCGTTCGTCCCGACTGGCCTGAAGTTCGAGCCCGCTGTGTCCACCGGGCTGCCGGGTCCATGGCCCAGGGACGGGTCCGTGACCGTGGACGAGAGGGACTTGCTCAAGCGGTCCGGTGACCCGGAGCCGGGGCAGCCGTGACCTGGCCGCGCTCGCTCGCGGAGACGGCGACGTCTCGAGGCCCGGTTCACCGCCCTGCTTCCGGGAAGCCATGTCCGGGCGGACCACCGGCTCGACGCCGGGGCACGCCGGGGCGAGCGCACCACTCAGCACGAGTTGACGCCCCAGGCGGTCACCGGGCACACGTCGCCTGCTGCGGCACTAGGAACGCGTCGCCTTCGCGCACTCGTCCCCGGAGGACCCGCTCCGTCCGACCGGTGCACTGCGGTCGTACGGGTCGATCTCCGGGCCGGTCTCGTCCGCCCGGTCGTCCGTGCCGAAGGGCGGGGTGAAGTAGCCCGTGGGGGCGCCGCAGCCGCCGTTGGTCACGTCGTACTTGTACGAGACGATCGAGAACGTGCCCGGCTCCGTGATCACCTTGTCAGGGTCGTCCCAGCTCAGGACCAGCTCGCGCCGGACGATCGTGCGCACGATCTCGTCGTCGCTCCCCGCGCCCGCGCGGGCGACCGGGTAGACGAAGGTGACGTCGGCGGTCACCTGGAGCGCGCCGCGCTCACCCTCCCGGTAGGTGAGCCGGCCCCGGGTCTTCACCACATCGCCGACCAGGCGGGTGCGGGAGGGCTGGAAGCGGCTGAAGAGGAGGAGGGGGTCGTTGCTTTCGCCCGGGGTTCGGAAAGCGGTTCTCAGGAGGTCCTGGACGTCCTTCTGGTGCGGGTTGATCAGTGCGATCGCCTTCTCGGGACGCTCACCCCGCAGTACCCCGCGGTCCAGGCTGGACGCGACGAGGAAGTCTCGGCTGCGGGCGAGGGCCTGTTCCACCTCGGCCGTGCTCATCCAGCCGACCGCACCGGCCTCGGGCACGGTGATCCCCGCCGCCCCGTTCGCCCAGCGCGCCGCCGGCGAGCCGCGGAACGGCTCGTCGGCAGTGGGACGTCGGGCCGCCTCCGCCGGAGGTGCCTGGGCCGGACGGGCGGTCTCGGCCGCCAGCGGCGCGGAGTCGGAATCGTCGCCGGCGAAGAAGTCCACCGTCCGCCCCGGCTCGAGCGCCACCACCAGCAGCACCAACGAGGCCAGCAGCCCGACCGCGTACCAGCCCGTGCGCCGCTTGGGCCGCGCGGGCGTGTGACTGCGCCAGCCCTCCGGGCCGCGGTCGGGCTCCGCGCGCAGCCGCTTCGCCACGTCGCGGGCCCGCGCGGACGGCTCCTCGGGCGCGTCGGCGGCACCCGCCACCGACTCGCGCAGAAACCGCTCCCACTCCTCGTCGGACCTGGACGAACCGTCCGGCTCCGTACCCGCCCCCATCCTCAACTCCTCGTCAGGACACCGGGCCCACTGCCCCGGACGCGTCCGCATGATGGCACGGAGCGCTGACAGCGGGGCCGGCCGGGCGACGGTGCGGGCGTGCCACCCTTGATCACTCCGCCGGTCAACCGCGGGAAGTGGACCGCGGCACGTCCCCGCCCTCCTCGCACCGGGGCGATGACTTCGCTCCGGAGCAGGAGTCTCCTTCGAAAACGCCCCTCTGCCGGACGTGCACTGCTCGGCCGGGAGCAACGCAGACCACGATCCTCGACAGGAGTCCAGCCCGCATGACTGATCCGGCACCGACCGCGGACCGCAATCGCGAGACCGGGGTCTGGCCCTCGATCCGCGCCGAGCGAGCGGCGCTGGCGGCCGATCTCACGAACCTGACGGACGAGCAGTGGGCCACGCCCTCGCTCTGCGCCGGTCTGACGGTGCGTGAGGTGCTGGCGCACCTGACCGCGGGTGCCAGCCTCAACGCCGTGAGCTGGCTGGCGGGGGTGATCCGCTGCCGGTTCGACTTCGACGAGCAGGTGGCCGTGCGGCTGGCCGAGCAGCTCGGCGCGACCCCGGGCGAGACCCTGGAACGCTTCCGGCGCATCGTCCCGAGCACGACCAAGCCCCCCTTGCCCGCCATCGCCATGCTGGGCGAGACGATCGTGCACGGGGAGGAGATCCGGCGCCCGCTGGGGATCCGCCGCGACTATCCGATCGAGGTCGTCACGGAGACGGCCGAGTACTACCGGGGCTCGGACCTCGTGGTCGTCGCCAAGGGACGCGTCGGTGGGCTGAGACTCGTAGCGGACGACGGGCCGTTCACGACCGGTTCCGGACCCCTCGTCTCCGGCCCCACCGTGGCCCTGATGATGGCCATGACCGGACGCGCGGCCTACTGCGACGACCTCGAGGGCGACGGTGTGGAACTCCTGCGCGGTCGCTGCGGGGCGGCGTGACACGGCACCGTGGCGTCCCGCCCGGCTCCGGCGGCTCCGGGGCACGGGCGACGAGCCGGGGGAGTCCACCTCCTCATCGGCGGGCGGCGGACACCTCCCGAGCGGCGCGCGCACCCGCGCACCCGGCCGACCGGCGCCCGGCTCGTGGCGGCGCCCGGCTGGTGGCGGCGGCCGGGGCGGTGCCGCGGTCCCGGCACGGTCCCGGTGCCGTGCGCGGGTGGTCTCAGCGTCGTTCGTATCCCCGCAGGAAGGCGCGCACCCCGGAGGCGATCAGCTCGTCCCGCTCCTCCTCCGGCATGGGCAGGATTCCCTGATAGGTGCGGTCACTGATCACACCGCCGGTCAACTGCAGGAAGTGGACCGCGGCGCGCTCCGGATCCGGGGCGTCGAGCAGTCCTTCCCCGGCCAGTTCGCGGAAGCGGGCGGCCACCTCCTTGAGGGCACGGTCGGGGCCGGCGGCGCGCCACGTGTCCAGGAAGTCCTGGGGGATGTGGCCGACCTCGGCCCGCAGCTGCCGGACGACGGCGAAGTGGTCGCGGTACCGGTACATCGGTGAGATCCAGGCGTGCGCGAAGCCGATGAGGTCGGCCTCCAGGTCCGTGACCTTGTGGAGCCGCCGGTCGATGGCGTCGAGGTGGGACCGCACGACCTCCTCCGAACCCTCCACGACGACCACGCGGAAGAGTTGTGCCTTCCCCTCCGGGAAGTGGTTGTAGATCGTGCGGGTGGAGACCCCGGCCTCCTTGGCGATGGCGTCCATGCCGGCACGGGTGTAGCCGTCGCGCCCGAAGACGCGGCGCGCTCCCCGCACGATCGCCTGCCGCTTCTCCGTCAGCCCTTGTCTCACGCGTCCTGCCCCTTCCTGTCGCCAGTCACGGTATCCAGACCAGGAGCATTACAACGTCCGTTGCACTCATTGCCATGGGCGTTGTACTTTCTCGGCATGACGAACCCACCAGCCTCCTCTCCTCACCCGAACGCCTCCCTCACGGCCGGTGCCCCGGTGGGCGATCCCTTGGCCAACACCCCCCTGCGCGTCACCGTTCTGACCGGCTCGACCCGCGAGGGTCGCTTCGCCCCCATCGTCACCGACTGGTTCCTGCGGTTCGCCGCCCAGCGCGACGACTTCGAGTGGGACCCCGTCGACCTGGCCGAGCACCCCCTGCCCGACGTCGCCTCCTCCGAGCCCCATCCCGAGGCCGCCGGGGTCGCGGAGCGTCTGGCGGCGGCCGACGCCTTCGTCGTGATCACCCCCGAGTACAACCACAGCTTCCCCGCACCCCTGAAGAACGCCATCGACCTGCACTACACGCAGTGGCAGGCCAAGCCGGTCGGTTTCGTCTCCTACGGAGGGCTGGCCGGTGGCCTGCGCGCGGTCGAGCAGCTGCGGCTGGTCTTCGCCGAACTGCACGCCGTCACGGTGCGCGACACGGTGAGCTTCCACAACGCGTGGGAGAGCTTCGCCGAGGACGGCTCACTGCTGCGGCCCGAAGTACCCGAAGGGGCGGGCAAGGCGATGCTGGACCAGCTGAGCTGGTGGGGGCGGACGCTGCGGGCCGGGCGCGCCCGCTCCCCGTACGCGGAACGATGAGCACCACCCTGCCGGCGCGGGCCGGGGGAGGCGGGGGACCGTCCCTGCCCGCCGTTCCCCGGCACGTCCTGGCCCTCGCGGGCGTCGTGGTGCTCGGTTCGTTCATGACGGTGCTCGACATGACCATCGTCAACGTCGCCCTGGACCACCTGTCGCGTGCCTTCGACGCGCCCCTGTCCGTCGTCCAGTGGACGGTGACCGGCTACTCGCTGGCACTGGCGACCGTCATCCCGGTCACCGCGTGGGCGGTGGGCCGGTACGGCAGCAAGCGGGTCTTCCTCGTCGCCGTCGCGCTCTTCACGCTCGGCTCGGGGCTCACCGGCCTCGCCTGGAACGCGGGCTCGCTGATCGCGTTCCGCGTGGTGCAGGGACTCGGCGGCGGCATGATCGTGCCGGTCGCGATGACGGTCGTCCTGCGCGCCGCCCCGCCGGAACGCAAGGGCACGATGATGGGCGTCCTCGGCATCCCCGTCCTGATCGGCCCCATGGCGGGTCCGGTCCTCGGCGGTGTCTTCACCGACGCACTGTCCTGGCGCTGGATCTTCTTCGTCAATGTCCCGGTCGGCGCTCTCACCCTGCTGCTCGGGGCCCGGGTCCTGCGCGACGACGGCGAGCGGACCGGCCGCCCGCTGGATCTGGCCGGACTGCTGACGCTCTCCCCGGGCCTGGCCGCTCTGCTGTACGGGCTGACGCTGGGCGGTGAACGCGGCGGCTTCGGCACCGCAGGGGTCATCGTCCCGGTCGTCGCCGGTACGGTGCTGGTGGCCGCCTTCGCGGTGCGGGCGCTGCGGGCGCACCAGCCCCTGCTCGACCTGCGGCTGCTGCGGAGAGCGTCGGTCGGCCGCGCGGTGGCGACCATGATGCCGTTCTCGGCCGCGTACTTCGGTTCGATGATGCTCGTACCGCTGTACTGGCAGCAGGAGCGCGGTCTGTCCGCCACACAGGCCGGGCTGCTGATGGTCCCCCAGTTCCTGTGCAGCGGCACCGTGATGCAGGTCGCCAGCCGGATCTCGGACCGCGTGGCACCGCGCGCGATCGTCGTCCCCGGCGTGCTGGTCGCCGTCGCGGGCTTCCTCGCCTTCGCCGTCCAGGCCGGCCCCGACGCCCCGTACTGGCGCCTGGTCGCCTCCCTCGCCGTGATGGGCACCGGGGTCGGCATGACGAACATGCCCGTCATGGCCTCCGCCACGCGCGGCCTCGCGGACACCGAGGTCGCCGCCGGCAGCACGGCGCTGAACATCATCTCCCAGGTGGCCGCGTCCGTCGGCACGGCGCTGACGGCCCTGCTGCTGACGGCGACGGACGGGTTCCGTACGACGCTGCTGTGCGGGGCGGGCCTGATGGCGCTGGCGCTACCGATGGCGATGCGCCTGCCGAAGCACCGGCCGTGAACACGAAGGCCGGGGACGCGAACGCCGGGTCGGCTGGACGACTGTCCAGCCGGCCCGGCGGTGGCCTGTCCGACGGCAGCCCGGCACCTGGGGCACCCCGGACATCGAAACCCTCCGGGGCCCGGGCCCGGGCCCACGAGCGAGGAAGACGAAGCCCGGTCAGCCCTTGAGGAATTCCACGACCTGCGGGGCGATCTTCTTCGGTGCCATGACGACCGCGCCGTGGTTGAGGCCGGGCAGGGTGCGGTGGTCGGCCTGCGGGAGGACCTCGGTGACGGCGCGGGCGGCGCGCTGGAAGGCGGCGGGGCTCTTGCCGCCGGTCAGCACCCGGACGGGCATGCCCGCGCCCTTCCACTCGGCGGCGTCGAGCGGCCTGCCCTGCTGGGTGTCGCCCATGACCGCGATGTCGTAGGGCAGTGTGGGGGCCAGCCCGACGAGGTTGCGCCACACCTTCGGCATCAGCTTCATGAAGAAGACCGCCGCGCCGGGCATGCCCTGCACCTTCGTCATGAAGTACTTGACCGCGTCGCTCCCGCGTCCCTGCGCGAGCAGCGTCTCCACCTGCCGGGCCAGGTCCCGGGGCGGGCCCTCGTCGCCGTCGGCGACGACGAAGGGCGGCTCGTACAGGGCCAGGCGGTCGATGTCCAGGCCGGCGTTCGCGGCGCGCAGGGCGAGGACCGCGCCGGAGGAGGAGCCGAACAGGGACGCCCGGCCGTCGGCGTGCTCGATCAGGGCGGCGATGTCCTCGATCTCGCGGTCGACGGCGTAGGAGGCGGCGTCGCCGCTGGCGCCGCGGCCGCGCCGGTCGTAGTTGATCACGGTGAAGTGCTCGGCGAGGAGCGCGGCGAGCTTGGCGGTGTCGGAGCGGTCGGCCAGGGCCGAGGCCACCAGGACCACGGCCGGCCCGCTGCCCGACTTCTCGAAGGCGATCTCGGTGCCGTCGGCGGAGACGACGCGGGCGCCGGCCTCGGCCGTCTGCCTTCGGGTCGCTGACATGTCCTTCTCTCCCGTTCGCATGGGGGGCGGGCCGTACTGCTATGACGCGTGCTGCTGCCGTTGAGACCCCCGCGGGGCGGAAAACTCATCGGAGCACCGGGGGCCGGGAGGTGCAGCGACGGAACACCCGCGAGACGGACGCCGTGAAGACCAGGGCTCCAACACCCAGGAAAATCACGGAGCCGGGGAAAGGAGTCTCCTCGCGGGGCCTGGGCCGACCCGCCCGTCCCCCCGGACCGGTGGGCGTCCTCCGGTGGTCACCCCTTCCCCGGCAGGGCCGCCGCAAGTACGCCTCCTTCCCCACCTGATGCCGTCCGGGGTGACCCCCGTGGGCCGGGCGGCGTGGTACCAGGGGCCTTCGCCGGCCCCTGGACCCCGCTGGCCCCGTCACTTCCCGGCGCGCGCCCGTTTCGTCGGTGCCGGGGTCCGTGCGCGCCGGGAAGCGACGGGGTCGTGCGTGCCGGCCGTCCGCGCCCGTCGCGGTGGGACGCGGGACGGGCCCGGATCGCCCCCGGCGGGCCGGACCGGGTCGACGGGGGGTGGCCGGGCGGGGGAGGGGGCACAGGAAGGGTTCGACCCCGTGAAAGGCCCACCGGGACAAGGAGCGTGACGAACCTTCACCGAGTTCCGCGGTCGCCCGGTCACCCGGACGGCGCGCTGCTGGACTACATAAGAGAGCGATTCCGCCATAAGTCCTGTGACCTGCGGAGATGACCGATCGGACCACGACCGTACGATCTGGCACCCAGATCGTACGGTCGTGGAGCACGATCGGTGGATCCGAGTGCCCGGTTCCTGGGGTCTTGGCACTGCGGTCACAGGAACCGCCACCACGTCCCAGGGAACCGGGTGCCACTGTTCTGGAACAGCACCAGATTGACGTGAGGTACATGAGGAAAGGGGGAGTGGGACTTCGGCCGCCGGGCCCCGGCTCATGACCGGAGGAACAAGGGACACGGACGACAGGCTGAGCAGATTGACTCCCTGCACATGTGCGTTAGGTTCATGTGGTCGACTGGAGAGCCGTGGGCAACGCGCTGCGCATCGATACTTACGGGGGACCCCTTGGGAGCAGCACGCAGATTGGTGGATGCCGACACCGGTGAGGCCGTCCCCTACGTGCCGTACGCCTTCTCCGGGCGGCACACCCAGGTGGACAAGGCACGCGTCGAAGCGATCACCGTGAGCAAGGCGTTCACGCCCAGCCAGAAGTTCCTCGTCCTGTGGTGGATAGGTGTCTCACCGGAAGGAATGGAGCCGCTGCGGGCCACCGGAGCGGACATCGCCCAGCGCGTGGGCATGTCCGCCGATGCCGTCGGTAAGATCAACAGGAAGCTGGCCAAGCACCGCATCCTGATCGTCAGAGGGCGCATCGGCAACTACAACTTCTACCGCATCAGCCCGTACATCTCCTTCCACGGGACGGGGGCCGAGCAGCGTGAAGCGGTGAAGACCTGCAACCCGCCGGACATCCCGGGATTCGACGACAACACCCCTGCGCGGTGGGAGGTTCAATGACCAGCGACGACAAGCACAGGAACCTGGACCTGCTGCGACGCACGGCGGGCATGACCGCCAACCAGCGCCTGGTGGTCATGCTGTACGCCCTGCATCCCACCGACCGGGCCGGGGCGGTCGTCGAGACCGCGGCCAACCTCGCGGAGCTGGTCGGGATGTCCCCGTCGGTGTTCTCCCGGACCCGCCGGCAGGTCGTCGAGGCCGGGTGGCTGGAGGAGTCCGACCGCCTCGCCCACATCAAGTACTACCGGCTCAGCCCGAAGGCCACCGGCGAGAACGTCGTCGTCGCGCTGCGGCGCGCGACCTGAGGCGTCCCGCCGAACGCACCTCATGTACTTCACGTCAATGAGGTCGGGTTCCTGGGACGCCCTTCCTTCCCGGGCGGTCAATGAGGTGCTCGCGGGCGGGGCGGGCGCGGGGACCGCGTCCTGTGCCCGGCGGCCCCGCCCCGGGCACGGGAGGGGAGTCAGCGTCCGGCGCCGGCCGCGTGGTCGGCGAGCGGGACGCAGCCGCCGGTGGCGATGGGGATCGCGTCGAGGAACTCGGCGGGCAGGTCGAAGGCCTCGACGAGCGTCATCATGTGCGGGGCGAGGCGGGCGACGACCGCCTCCCGCACCTCGGGCAGCCGGCGGACCTGCGCGTCGGACAGGTGTCCGTCGGCCAGCAGGTCGCCCGTGTACGGGGCGATCCTCTGCAGCAGGAACAGCAGGCACATCTGCTCGAGGAGTTCCCGGGTCCGGGGGCCGGCCGCCTGCGCCGCCGCGGCCAGGAAGGCGTCGGCGGCCTGGAGCACGGCGTGGACCGAGACCATCTCCAGGGCGGCCGGGCAGGCGGTGTTCCAGCGGCCCACCGGATCCTTGGACGGCCCCCGGCGCAGGGCGGCGCGGGCGCGTTCCTGCCAGACGGCCTCCACCCGGGCGAGCAGGTCGCGCACGCTCCGCGGGTCGGCCAGCGAGGACGCGCGCGGGGCACCGGGCGCCGCGTCGGCGCCGTCGTGGCCGAAGACCATCTCGGCGGCGGCCTTCACCCAGATGACGAGGTTGTCCCCCTCCGCGGTGATGGTGCCCTCGACGTACTCGGGGAAGTCGGACAGCGCGTTCACCGAGAACAGCCCCTGGGCGCCGCACCGCTCGCGGCACTCGAGGGTGATGTCGCGGGCCTGCCAGGTGATCCATCCCTTGGCGACGGCCACCAGGCGCTCCGCGCCGGCCCTGTCCTCGTCGGTGGGGTCGAGGAAGCGGGAGAGCACCCGACGGTGCAGGAACGTCATGGCGTACACCGTGGCGAGCGAGTGCAGCAGCCTGCCGTGGTGGCTGCGGTGGGCGTTCACCGGTACGCGCTCGCCTGACCTCGGCCCGCTGACCAGGCGGTGGTGACCGTAGCGCACCGCGAGGGCGACGGCGGCCCGGGAGGCGCCGACGGCGGCCGCGCTCATGCACAGCTTGCCCACGGTGACCCGGCCGATCGACCGCAGGAACCGTTTGCGGCGGTTGCCCAGGGTGCTGTGCAGCGTCCCGTCGGCGGACAGCCGGCCGTGCTCCGCCTCCAGCAGGGCCTCGCGCCCCAGGCGCACCCGGTCGAACGAGGTGAGGCAGTGGTCCACGGGGGCGCCCCTGCGCAGGGGCAGCCGGCGCACCCGCACGCCCGGCAGCAGCCCCCGCTCGTCGCTCAGCGGGGTCAGGAACAGGAAGACGCCCTGGTCCCGGCCCTCGATCAGGAGCCGGGCGGCCACCACGGCGCTCTTGGGGCCGCCGGTGGTGCTGGTGTTGGGCATGAACTTCTGCGCGCCCGGGTGCGGTGTGTGCAGGACGAAGCCGCCCGTGTGCGGGTCGAAGGCGGCCGTGGTCTCCAGCGCCGAGGCGTCGTTGCCGTGCTGGAGCTCGGTGCAGAGGAAGGTGCCCGTGCGGCGCAGCGACACGAAGTCGGACAGGTCGCGCCTCTCGCCCCCCTCGTGGTCCAGCAGGCTTCCGAGGAAGAGGTTGTAGTGGATGCTCGCCACCGTGCACAGGCTTCCGCCGCCGTCCACGACGGCCGCCCACTCGTGCAGGCTCGCCAGCAGCGCCGGATCCCGTGCCAGCCCCTCCGCGTCGCCGCCCACGGCGTCGTTGACCAGGCGCAGCCGTTCGTAGGGGAGGGCGATGAGGTCCTCGGGGGACAGGCCCGGGCGGTGGCGGAACGTTTCGTCGCAGATGAGCTTCCGCCAGGGACCGTGCAGGCGAGCCCGGTCGTCACGGTCGAAGAGCAGGTGCGCCAGCTCGCCGGCGACCGTGCCGTGCGGGGTGCGGATCCGGTCACGGGTGAGGTCTTCGATCACCGGTGCGGGATCGCCGGACGGCCGGCCGCCGGGGTCGGCGGTGAGGGTGAGCAGTGCGGGGAACTCCTGGGTTCGCAGCAGGGTCATGGCCCTCTCCAGATCGCAGTCCGAAAGAGTGGGATGCGCCGGGCCAGAAGATACGTACCTACCGGTTTTCTCATCAAGCCCCGTCGGCGAAAAGTGCGCGGTGTTTGATGGTCTTTCATCAGCATTTGGCTTACCCCTCGGCGAGAAAGTGGCAGGGCACTTGTCCATTTGAAGGGCATCGATTCCGCTTAATGCGCGGGCACCGGGGGAGCGTTGACATACCGCCGGGCTGGTTTTACGGTGCAGCTGCGGTGGTCCCGGGGTGCGGAGGTGTTCGGTGGTACTGCAGGAACGGGCGATCAGGACCCGGCAGGCCATCATGGCCGCAGCCGCGGAGGTCTTCGCCGAGGTCGGCTACGAGGCGGCGACGATCGTCGAGATCCTGCGCCGGGCCGGCGTCACCAAGGGGGCCCTGTACTTCCACTTCTCCTCCAAGGAGGAGCTGGCCCAGGCGGTGCTGGCCAATCAGCTCACCGGCATGCCGCCGACCCCACCGCGCGAACTGAAGCTCCAGCAGGGCCTGGACGAGGCGTTCCTCCTCGCCCACCTGCTGCAGCAGGGCGACCCCCTGGTGCGGGGCAGCGTCCGCCTCACCGTGGAACAGGGAGCACCGCGGGACGGACTGGACCGGCGCGTGCCGATGGCGGCGTGGATCGAGCACAACGCCGCCACGCTCTCGGCGGCCAGGGACAACGGCGAGCTGCTGCCCCAGGTCGACGTCGACGCGGCCGCGAAGATGTTCGTCGGCGCGTTCACCGGAGTGCAGGTGCTGTCCAAGGTGATGACCGACCATGCCGATCTGGCGGATCGGGTGGCCGATCTGCAGCGTCACCTGATGGCGAGCGTCGCGGTCCCGGCGGTGCTCGTGCGACTGGACATGGCAGCGGACCGGGGAGAGCGCGTCCACCAGGAGATGAAGGAACTGAGCCGGGCAGCGGAGGCGGCCGGGACCGCGGGCTGACCGGTGGGCGCCCCGGCGTCCCGCGCGGGCGCCGGAGGCGGTGGGAAGCCGGGACCTTCCCCATGGGCACGTCGCAATCGAAGGTGACGCAGGACCTACCCATGGAGCGCACTCATGAACAAGACCGCCTGCCCCTATGCCCTGGACGTGACGGGTCGCGACCTCGCCGGGGAGGCCGCGATGCTGCGGGAGAAGGGGCCCGCGAGCGAGGTGGAACTGCCCGGGGGAGTGACCGCCTGGGCCGTCGTGCGGCAGCGTGACGTCGAACGGCTGCTGACCGATCCGAGAGTCTCCAAGGACGCCCGTCTGCACTGGCCGGCGTTCATCGAGGGGAAGATCACCGAGGACTGGCCGCTGTACCCGTGGGTGGCCAACCGCAACATGCTCTTCTCCTACGGGGAGAGCCACGCCCGACTGCGCCGGCTGGTGGCGGGCGCGTTCACCGCACGCCGCTCCAGGGCCCTGCGGCCCCGGGTGGAGGAGATCTGCGCGGACCTGCTCGGCACCCTGGCCGACCTGCCGCCCGGCGCCACCACCGACCTGCGGACGTCGTTCGCCGAACTGCTGCCGATGCGGGTCATCTGCGAACTGTTCGGCGTTCCGCAGGGCGAGCGGACCGACGCCCTGTGCGCCGCGCTGCACAAGATGTTCAGCACCACGCTGCCCGCGCGGGACATCGCGACGGCGCGTCAGGAAGCCCTGGGGATGCTGGCCGCGCTCGTGGAGGCGAAGCGCCGGCGGCCCGGCGACGACCTGACCTCCTCGCTGATCGAGGCGCGGGACCAGGAGGACCGGCTCACCGAGGAGGAACTGCTCGGCACCCTGTTCCTCGTCATCGCCGGCGGCCAGGACACCACGGCCACCCTCATCACCAACGCCGCGGGCGCCCTGCTGTGCCACCCCGACCAGCTCCGGCACGTCCGCGAGGGGCGCGCCACCTGGGACGACGTCGTCGCGGAGACCATGCGGGCGCACACGCCGGGGGCGTACTCCCCGATGCGGTTCGCCGTGGAGGACATCGACCTCGACGGGGTGACGATCCGGAAGGGGGACCCCATCCTCGTCTCCTTCGCCGCCGGGGGCCTCGACCCCGCGCGCTACGGCGAGGACGCGGACCGCTTCGACGTGCTGCGCACCGACCGCGACACCCTGGGTTTCGGACACGGGCCGCACCGGTGCCTGGGGGCGGAACTGGCCCAGGTGGAGGCCGGCACCGCCCTCTCGGCCCTCTTCGAGTGGTTCCCCGACCTCCGGCTGGCCTGTGCCCCGCAGGAACTCGAGCCCCTGCCGACCTTCCTGATGAACGGACACCGCGCGCTTCCGGTGGTGCTGCGCCCCGGGAGCTGAGCCGTACGGTGCCGCGCCCCGAGGGGTGAGCCGTACGGCGCCCTTCCCGCCCGTCGCCGGGCTCCACCGTCCTACCATGGATGGTGGAGCCCGGCGTTCCGCATGGTGGGACGCGGCCTCCGGCGGCTCCCGGCCCCGGGGCGGGCCTGCAGAGAGCCTCTTGGCAGGGGCATGACAAACCACGCGGACGGTTTGTTAAGATCACCGGATGCCGGGGCCGGGGCACGGCGATCCGTTCCCCGCCGGCGCGCCCGTCCGCCGGCGCCCGCGACCTGATTGGCCGGTCAGGGGGGTGACAGGGGGAAGGGTGGACGGTAAGGCAGTGGATGACGACAGGGGACGGTCCTCGCCGTTGGTATGAAAAATACCCGGCGTGCGGTTTTGTGCGGACTGAGGATGTCCGTACCCGGGGAGGCGTACGAAGCGGTTCCGCTTCTGCGCGGGGTCCCGAGGGAGGGCGTGATGGTCAAACAGGAGCGGGCGGCACAGACGCGGCAGGCACTCATCCGCGCGGCCGCCGAGGCGTTCGCCGACGACGGGTACGCACTGGCTTCCCTGCCCGCCATCAGCAGACGGGCCGGTGTCAGCGCGGGAGCCCTGCACTTCCACTTCGCCAGCAAGGACGCGCTGGCCGGGGAGGTCGAGAGGGCGGCCGTGGCGCACGCCGAGGAACTGGCCCGGCACTGCCGCTCGACGGCCCGGAACTCCCTGCACCTGCTGACGACCATGATGTGCCGCCTGCTGCTCGCCGCCGCCTCCGATCCCGTGGTGCGGGCCGGGTTCCAGCTCAGCGGCGACCCCTCCCGCAAGAAGGGCGCGCAACTCCGGGGCTGGTGGCACTCCTGGGTCCACGACCTGATCGCGCAGGCGCACCGGGACGGCGAACTGGCGCAGGACGTCTCGCCCCGGGCCGCCACCGTCGCCGTCGTCGCGGCCACGGTCGGCCTCGAGGAGCTGGCCGACCGCGAGGACGACTGGCTGACTCCCGAGCGCCTGGAGGAGTTCTGGTCCTTCCTGCTCCCCCGGGTGGCGGCCTCGCCGCCCTCCGCCTCCCCGCACACCACGGCCGCCGGTCCCGGGTGACCCGGGGCCGCCCCGCCCGCGAGCGGCGCTGAAGCGGGACTCGAGCGGCGTGCCCGACGGTGTGGGGGACGCACCGAGGGAGGCGCGATGGGCGACGGCGACCGCGATCAACTCCGCCTGCGGGTCGAGCACGGGCGGGCGGACGAGGCGGAACTGGCCGCGCTCGCCCTCGTGCTGCTCGCGGCGAGGGCCGGGACGCCGGACCGGACGCCCGCGGCCGGCCGGCCGTCCGGCCGGCCCCGGTGGTGGCACGGACTGAAGCCCTACACCGCACCGTCCAGTTGGCGCTGACCGGTCGGCCCGGCGGGCAGGAAG
The DNA here is from genome assembly GCF_055574875.1 of Streptomyces sp. NPDC034670. Classification (NCBI taxonomy): domain Bacteria; kingdom Bacillati; phylum Actinomycetota; class Actinomycetes; order Kitasatosporales; family Streptomycetaceae; genus Streptomyces; species Streptomyces sp. NPDC034670. Next base: position 186 of record NZ_JBVITR010000054.1, on the reverse strand, counting down.
GACCCGAGGAGATGTCGAGGACGACGGCCCCCGCCGCGCACGCCGCACCGGAGGAGCCGGCCGATGCGCGTGGGCGGGTGGCGGAGTTGCGGGGGATCCGCCGGCAGGCGCTGGCCGGGCCGGGGGAGAGGGCGACGGCGGCGCAGCACGCCAAGGGCAAGCTGACCGCGCGGGAGCGGATCGCGC
>NZ_JBVITR010000053.1:53497-53792 GCF_055574875.1 Streptomyces sp. NPDC034670 | reverse complement strand
CGATCCACGGCCGCGACTGACGCTTTCCCACGACCCGACCAACGAGCAGACAAGCCGATGGTTACTTGATCAACGACTTCTGTTAGGAACTCTTAACCATCAGGGGGTACACCTCGGACGGCGAGCAACCTCCGCGGGTGCGGGGACGACCTGTGGTGGTCGGGATGGGTCCGGCCCTGGCGGGAGCAACCCCCGCGGGTGCGGGGACGACACACCACGCGCGTGCGCCTCCCGTGTCAGGAGGGAGCAACCCCCGCGGGTGCGGGGACGACCCGCACCGCCGCACCAAGGGCGG
>NZ_JBVITR010000053.1:40884-53399 GCF_055574875.1 Streptomyces sp. NPDC034670 | reverse complement strand
GACTCAGTCCCGGAGCAACCCCCGCGGGTGCGGGGACGACTGCCCTCCCCGAACATGAGCCGGGCGAACGGCTGAGCAACCCCCGCGGGTGCGGGGACGACCCGCACCGCCGCACCAAGGGCGACTCAGTCCCGGAGCAACCCCCGCGGGTGCGGGGACGACTGCCCTCCCCGAACATGAGCCGGGCGAACGGCTGAGCAACCCCCGCGGGTGCGGGGGCGACCTCGCGGGGACCGGGGAGACCGGCGGCATCCACGAGCAACCCCCGCGGGTGCGGGGGCGACCGTGGGCAGGTCATCGAGCGTCAACGTCATCGGGAGCAACCCCCGCGGGTGCGGGGGCGACGAGTCCTCGTCCTCGACGGCCGCGCGCGAGGGAGCAACCCCCGCGGGTGCGGGGGCGACTGTTCACGGATGGAAAATCGAACATACTGTCGAGAGCAACCCCCGCGGGTGCGGGGGCGACCCGAAGGATGCCCAGCAGTTCGCCCGCTACCTCGAGCAACCCCCGCGGGTGCGGGGGCGACTACATGCCCACCCACCGCGAGTACCAGCCCGGGGAGCAACCCCCGCGGGTGCGGGGGCGACGACGAGGAGGTGCTCGCGGTGTACCGGGACCGGGAGCAACCCCCGCGGGTGCGGGGGCGACGCCCGGAGGCCGGTCGATGGCGGAATCGTCCGGGAGCAACCCCCGCGGGTGCGGGGGCGACGACGGCGCGGGACGCGGGCCGGACCGCGCCTGGGAGCAACCCCCGCGGGTGCGGGGGCGACGGTCGCGGTCGGTCTCGGCGGCGATGATCTCGTGAGCAACCCCCGCGGGTGCGGGGGCGACGCGCTGGTCCTGTTCGTCCTGATCGTCCTGGCCGAGCAACCCCCGCGGGTGCGGGGGCGACGCGCGCAGCGACAGCCGGACGGCCGCCGCCGACGAGCAACCCCCGCGGGTGCGGGGGCGACGTGCGGGGCGAGGTGGACATCGACGATGTGATGGAGCAACCCCCGCGGGTGCGGGGGCGACTTCTGCGGCTTCGCCGGGGCGGGCGCGGCGGTCGAGCAACCCCCGCGGGTGCGGGGGCGACGATGGCGGTCTGGACGCCGGCGGACACGTCGAGGAGCAACCCCCGCGGGTGCGGGGGCGACACCCGCATCATCGAGTGGCTGGAGAGCAGCGGCGAGCAACCCCCGCGGGTGCGGGGGCGACATGGCGACGCCGTCGCCGGACCGGGCACCGGCCGAGCAACCCCCGCGGGTGCGGGGGCGACCTGCCCGAGGTCGAGGACTACTCGCCGCGCACCGAGCAACCCCCGCGGGTGCGGGGGCGACGGCCGCGCGCCGTGTCAGGCTGACACTCGTAAGGAGCAACCCCCGCGGGTGCGGGGGCGACACGGGAAGCATCACGGCCCGGCTGCTCGCCCGGGAGCAACCCCCGCGGGTGCGGGGGCGACTCCATCACGCTGGTCACCGGGCAGAGCCTGCAGGAGCAACCCCCGCGGGTGCGGGGGCGACACACGTCCAGCGTAGGCACTGGGGGAGACGACGGAGCAACCCCCGCGGGTGCGGGGGCGACGTGAGGTGGTCGGACGGGATGAGGGGGGTGGGGGAGCAACCCCCGCGGGTGCGGGGGCGACGCGGTACCCGGCCAGGGCGACCGCGGTCAGGTCGAGCAACCCCCGCGGGTGCGGGGGCGACGGAGGAGTCGATCACCGCCCTCGACCAGTCGAGGAGCAACCCCCGCGGGTGCGGGGGCGACCGCCAGGTCGGGCCGGAGCGGCGCGGGGCCGGGGAGCAACCCCCGCGGGTGCGGGGGCGACGCCTTCACGATGATCCCTTTCGCTTCAGAGGCGGAGCAACCCCCGCGGGTGCGGGGGCGACACTTGCTGAGCTGTGGTGATGCTCGCAAGAGGCGCGTTTTTCATTCACCTGCATTCGGCTCCGGCTTCTTTTCTCAGGCCGTTGTCAGTGGTGCAGCTTATGGTGCCGCTGGCACCAAGTACTGGGGGGTTTGGTGGAAAGTGAATGCTCGATCGTCGAGCTGATGAAGGCAGTGGGGCTGTCGCCGGAGGCTGTCGAGCGGGTGTCGCGGCTGTGGGGGAAGTCGGCGGCGCGGAACGGCGGCCGGACGCATCTGCTGCTCGGTCACCTGCTGGACACGGCAGCCGTGGCGGGGGTGATGTGGGACCGCTACCTGTCGGCCGCGTTCCGGCGGCGGCTGGACGAGATCAGCGGTGGCCGGGGGCGGCTGTGGTTCATGTGGGTGTGCGGTATCCACGATTGCGGGAAGGCGTGTCCGGCGTTCCAGGCCATGGACGCGGCCGAGGCCGCACCGGTGCTGGCAGCGGGGCTGACGTGGGGGCGGCTGCCGGCGGACCGGCAGAAGCGGTGGCGTCATGACGTGGCCGGCGCCGTGCTGCTGATGCCGCGGCTGGTCGCCGAGTGGGGCGGCGGAGAGACCGCCGGGTGGGTGTGGCCGCTGGTCGCCGGACACCACGGGACGTTTCCGTCGGCTGCTGCTCTCAGGCCGCCGCGAGGGGCCCAGGGGAAGGGTGCTGCCTGGGAGGAAGCCCAGCGGGCGGTCGTGGACGTCTTCACGCGCGCCGTCGGCTTCGAGGACCTGGCGGACGCACGGCCGGTGGGCTCGCTGCGGAAGGCCGAGCAGCTGGCGTTGTCGGGTCTGATCGTGATGGCGGACTGGATCGCCAGCGACAGCAGCCAGTTCCCCGGCCTGGCGGACGCCGGCCTGATCTCCTCCGCCGGGGCGCGACGCCGTGCGGAGGCAGCCTGGGAGCGGCTGCGCCTCCGCGGCGGCTGGCGGGACCTCCCCGTGCCGGAGAACCCGCTGGACCCGCTGAACCGCCGGCTGGGCGTGCGGCCGCGGGCGTCGCAGCGGGAGCTGGTGGAGCGGGCGTGGTCGATGCCGGCGCCGGGGCTGCTGGTGGTGGAGGCCCCGATGGGCGAGGGGAAGACGAAGGCGGCGCTCGCGGCCGCCGAGGTCCTGGCGGCGAGGTTCGGCCTCGACGGGGTGTTCGTGGCGATGCCGACCCAGGCGACGAGCGACCCGATGTACGAGCAGGTGCTGCAGTGGGTGCGCACCTTCGAGCCGGAGCTTGAGTCGCAGGTTGCGCTCCTGCACGGCCGTCGGCGGTTCAATGCCTGGTGGCGGGCCATCTGGGACGGGAAGTCACGCCCGGGCGGCGGTGGGTGCGGATGCGAGGACGGGGGCCGTCGCGGCGCTGAGGATACGGTCGGCGACGATTTCGGTGCGATCGACGAGGACGCCGATTACGGTATGGCGTCCGCTCAGTCTTCGGCGGACCGGGTCGCCGGCCCCGGGGCGGACGGCCCGGCGTACTGGTTCCTGGGCGACAAGCGCGGCCTGCTCACCGCGTTCGCGGTCGGCACGGTCGACCACCTGCTGCATGCGGCGACCCGTACCCGGCATGTCATGCTCCGGTTCGCCGGGCTGGCCGGGAAGGTCGTCGTTGTGGACGAGGTGCACGCCGCGGACGTCTACATGCGGCAGTTCCTCGTCGAAGCACTGCGCTGGTTGGGGCAGGCGGGGGTTCCCGTGGTGCTGCTGTCCGCGACACTGCCGCCCGCCCAGCGGCAGCAGTGTGTCGACGCCTACCTGTCCGGTGTACTCGGCACGGCGGACGTGCACCAGCCGGTGCCGGAGCCGGCCGGGTACCCGTGCGTCACGGTGGCCTACGGCACCGGCGGCCGGGCGGTTGCCGAGACGTCCCGTGAGGCGGTGCCGCCCTGGCGGGAGTCGGTCCCCGTGAGGCTGTCTTGGCTGCCCGATACGGACCTTGCGGGGGCGCGGGTCGCTGCGGCCGTGCGGAAGGCCGTCACCGGGGGAGGGGTGGTCCTGGTGGTGGTCAACCAGGTCGAGCGGGCTCAGGCGATCTACCGCGATCTGCGGGCCGGAGGCTTCGACGGTGTCCTGCACCTTCTGCACGCGCGGCTGTGCGCCGCCCACCGGGCGGATCGGACGGCGGAGTGTCTGCGTCTGATGGGACCGCAGGCGGGCGACGACCGGCCGGAGCGCATGGTGGTGATCGCCACTCAGCTCGCCGAGCAGTCCTTCGACGTGGATGCCGACGTGTTGATCACCGATTTGGCGCCCACCGACCTCCTCCTGCAGCGCATCGGTCGGCTGCACCGCCACGGCGGTACCCGTCGTCCGGTCGCGCACCGAGTACCCCGGGTACTGGTCACTGGTGTGACGCCCGGAAGGGACGGGGCTCCGCGGTTTCTGCGTGCTTCGGAGCGGATCTACGGTAAGTGGTCGCTGTTGCGGGCGGCGGCCCTGGTCACGGAGGCCGCGGGCGCTCTGACGGCTGTGGATGCGGGTGAGCCGTCGGCACCGGGACCGGGATGGAGCATTCCCGCCGATGTGCCGGCTCTGGTGGCGCGGGCCTACGGGGATGCCGGGATCTGCCCGGCGGACTGGGACGAGACCGGTGCGGGGGAGCAGTGGCAGGCGAAGGAACGGGAGCGGGAGAAGAACGCCGAGGAGTACCTGCTGTGCCGTCGGCGGGAATGGGCCTTTCCGACCCTGGAGGGGCTCCACTACGCCGGCAGCCGGGCCGCCTCCGAGGAACAGCTCGATGCCGTCGTCCGTGACGGCGACCCGTCCGTCGAAGTGATCGTCGTCCGGCGGGCCTCCGGCGGTTACCGGGCCATCGACGGAACCTGGCTCGGAGTGCACGGCGAGGTGGACGACGACGAGGTGACCGACCGGTTGATGGGCGGCACCGTCCGCCTCCTCCCACGTCTCACGGACGCCGCCCGGGCTGAGCTGAGCCCGCTCCCGGGCTGGGCCGGCCGGCCCTGGCTGCGGTACCGCCTGGCGCTCGTGCTGGAGGAGGACGGCACGAGGTTGCTGGGTCCGGACCGGGTGTCGTACCACGACGTGCTCGGACTGGTCGTCGAGCGGGGTGCGGGGTGAATCGGCCGCGGAGCCGGGCCGGGTCCGTCTCACCCCGCGCCTGCGGGGACGGCTTCCGGTGCTGATCGAAGTACCAAACGGGAACACCCCCGGCTTCGGGGAGGGCGCCGGTTCCACGAGCCGTGCGCAGAGTACCCGCTCTCTGCCGGGATCGCCGGCCGGTCGGTCCATGTCATCGAGTTCGTTCGATTCGCTTGAAGTAGCAAACGTTGCGTGGAACGCTCTTAACGGCTTGTCGAGGGACAACTCCTGCTGAGCGTCATGGAGTTGGTCATTCGGCTAACGCGTCCGGGGGGACGCGGGAAGGCCAGCACATGGAAGGGGGGAACAGCCATGACCGAAGAGGGAGACCTCATCCACGATGCATGGCTCGACGCCGTCGTTCGTGACGGCGTCCACAAGCCCGTCGGGCTGTTGGACGCACTGTTAGAAGCGGACACCATCCGGCGTCTCGAGCTGCCGGTGCACACGATGCTGGCGGTGGTGCTCCGGCAACTGCTGCTGCCCGTGATGATCGACGCCCTCGGGGCACCGCGCACCCGGCAGGAGTGGGGCGAGAGGTTCCACCGCGGCCGTTTCTCACAGGAGGAACGGGACCGCCTCGCGCACTATCTGGGCCCCCGCTACGGGGACCGGTTCCGTCTGTTCGACGCGGAGCGCCCGTTCGCCCAGGTCGCCGGCCTGGAGTCGCTGAACGGAGAGACGAAGACGGCCGCTCAGCTGGTGCCGTCCGTGGCGTCCGGTAACAACGTGCCCCTGTTCAGCGCGCTCAGTGAGGCCGACGAACTGCTGCTGACGCCGGGGGACGCGGCGCTGTGGCTGCTGCACGTGCACTGCTGGGACACGGCGTCGATCAAGACCGGTGCCGTGGGAGACCCGCAGGCGAGGAACGGGAAGACGACCGGCAACCCGACCGGGCCGCTCGGCCAGCTCGGAGTGGTCGTGCCCACCGGGGAGACGCTGTACGAGACGCTGCTGCTGAACACGCCGATCCTGCCCGACGGTCTGGAGCCGGGGGACCGGCCGCAGTGGGCGTGGGACGAGCGCCCGGCCGATCTGGCCTGCAAGTCACCGGCCGCGGCCGCCTGGTCCGAACGTCCGGCGACCGGTCTGCTGGACCTGCTGACCTTCCAGGCCCGCCGGATCCGTCTGATCACCTGCGAGACGGAGCAGGGCCCGCGGGTGCACCGGGTGATCGTGTCGGCCGGTGACCGGCTGGCACAGACGCCCGAGCTCGAGCCGCACACGGCATGGCAGCACACCGCCAAGCCGAAGAAGGGGCAGCCCCACCGGCGGCCCCGCCGGCACACCTCGGGCCGCGCTGCCTGGCAGGGGCTGGGAACGCTTCTGGCGATGACGCTGCCCGTGCAGGGCGACGGTCCCTATACCTCCCTGCTGCTGCGTCAGATCGGGGACCTGCAGGGCGGCGGGGTGCTGTCCTGGCAGTACCGGTTGGGTATCGAGACCTCGGGCCTTGAGTACGGCACGCAGTCCGCCGTGGTGGAGAACGCCATCGGTGACGATCTGCCCCTGCCGGTCAGGGCCCTGCTCGCCCAGGACGACGAGCTGCGTGAAGTCCTGCTGGATTGCGTGGCGCAAGCGGACCAGGTCGCCCGGGCCCTGGACGGCCTCAACAACGACCTGCGGCGTGCCGCCGGCGGTGATCCGCTGCCCCGCGACAAGGGCAGCCGGCCGTCCGCGCAGTTCCTTCATTCCCTCGACGTGACCATGCGCCGCCTGCTCGCCGGACTGCGGACCGTCGACGAGGACGACGAGGAACTCCTGGAGCGCGCCCAGCTCGCGTGGGAGCAGTCCGTGCAGATCGCCGCCGAGAGGGAGGCCGGCCTCCTGCTCGCGGCAGCCCCGCCGCGGGCCGTGGTGGGCCGCACGGTGAAGAGCGGCGACAAGGAGTTCGTCTACCGCAGCGGCAAGGCCCTCGGCGTCTTCCGCACGAGGCTCGCCGAGATCCTGACGCGGGCCGCCGAGGAGCGCCGCGTCCAGCGCGAGGAGGCGGCCGCAGCATGACGACCACCGACAGCACCCCCGGCGTCCGTCCCGCGGCGGGCCGGACCCGGCTGTTCTTCTGGGAAGAAGCGGCCCGGGACTGGCAGTCGGCGCGCAAAGAGGGGCGGCGCCCGGAATTCTCCGAGTACGTCGCACGGACCTTGCGGTCCCTGCGCGAGGGCGTCGGCCGGGAGGCCGGCACCGACCCGTCCACGCGGTCCGTCCACCGCGTTCCCCTGCAGGGCGACGGATCCAGCCGTCTCCCGGAGCGCTACGTCGCAGAGCACCACACGCTCATCCTGTTCGGACTGCACCAGCACGCCGCGTCCGAACCCGTCCACCGGCCGGGTGTCGGCCTGGGCACCGCCTGTCTGCTGCTGCGCCGCAGTGAGGCGCTGACACAGGCCGCCGTGGAGCGGCGGCTGATCGCAGCCGCGACCGCCCAGGACCTGAACGAACTGGTGCAGCATCTTCAGCGGCTCGTGCCGCTCCTGCGGCAGGCGGGTACCGGCCTGGACTACACCCGCCTGTTCCGCGAGCTGACCGCGTGGGACGGAGCAGGCCGCAACCGGGTGCTGCGGTCCTGGGGCCTGCAGTACACCGACCCCGGCACACCGGCCCCGGAAGACGGGGAGAGCGCCGGCCAGGAGCGGGCGCCGTACTGGGTGGCGTTCGACCCCGGCAGCCCGGATGCCGGAGCGGACCTGGCCGCGCTGCGCTCGGGCACCGGCCGGGAGCCGGGCACGGTCGCCGCGATGTGGCCGTTCCACCGCACCCGCATGGCGTCCGAGTGGCGGGACAAGGGATCCCTCACCCGGGACCTGGCGGCCGAGCACACCGCGCTCACCCTCTTCGCCCGCCACCAGCAGACGCACGACCGCCGGATGCACGTCGCGGGCAACAGCCCGGGGACGGCCGTCGGTCTGCTCGCCCGGAAGGCTGCCGCGGACAGCGAAGGCAAGGCCGCCACCGCGGCACTGGAGCGGCGCTTCGGCGCTCTGCTCACCTCCGCCGACACCGACGAACTCGCCATGCACCTGCGGTCCTTCGCCCCACTGCTGAACCGGGCCGGAGTCGGACTCGACTACGACCTGCTCCGCACCGCCCTGCGGACCTGGGACGACCCCCGCCGCCCGGACGCCGCCACCGGCTTCCGGCAGCGGTGGGACCGCGACTTCCACATCGCCGCGTCTTCCTGACGCCGCCCGGGCGGACCGGCCGGCCACGGCACCGGCCTCCCGGCCCGGCGCTCCGATCACACCAAGTCCGTCTTCACCCGCGCCCCGTCCGAGAGGCGCCCCCATGCCTTCAAGGAGTCATGCCATGAACCAGCCCACCCTCTTCGTCGAGGTCCACATCCTGCAGAGCCTGCCGCCGTCCAACGTCAACCGGGACGACTCCGGCACCCCCAAGCAGGCCGTATACGGCGGCGCCCGCCGCGCCCGCGTCTCCTCACAGGCGTGGAAGCGGGCCACCCGCACCGAGTACGCCAAGCAGGTGCCGGAGGCCGACCGGGCCACCCGCACCAAGCGGATCGCCACCCTGCTCGCCCAGCGCCTCGCCCGCCCCACCGCCGAGGGCGGCGCCGGCCTCACCGGCGAGCAGGCCGACCGCCTGGCCGCCGCCCTGCTGGAACCTCTCGGCATCACCAAGTCCTCGAAGAAGGAGGACCAGTCCGCCTACCTGCTGTTCTTCGGCAAGAAGCAGCTCGACGCCCTGGTGAAGCTGCTCGACAACCGAGCCGCCGAGCTCGCCGCCCTGCCCGACGACGACCTCAAGAACGAGGTGAAGAAACTCCCCGTCGTCCAGACGCTGTCCACCGGGCATCCGGCCGAGGTCGCCCTGTTCGGCCGCATGGTCGCCGACCTGCCCGCCCTGAACGTGGACGCCTCCGTCCAGGTCGCGCACGCCCTGTCCACCCACGCCGTGCGCACCGAGTTCGACTATTACACCGCGGTCGACGACGAGAACACCGACGACCACGGCGCCGGCATGATCGGCACCGTCGAGTTCAACTCCTCCACCCTGTACCGCTACGCCGTCCTCGGCGTGCACCAGCTGCGTGACAACCTCACCGACGCCGAGGAGACCCGCCGGGCGGCGGTCCGGTTCATCGACGCGTTCGCCCGGTCCATGCCGACCGGGCACCAGAACTCCTTCGCCCACCGCACCCTGCCCCACCTGGTGCTGCTGACCGTCCGCGCCGACCAGCCCGTGAACCTGGTCTCCGCCTACGAGGAGCCCGTCACCGGCGTCACCGGCCTGGCCTCGGAATCCGTCGTGCGGCTCGCCGACGAACTCAAGGCGGTCGGTGAGACCTGGGGCGACAGGCCGCTGCGGACCCTGGCCACCTACACCGCCGAAGGCGACAAGATCACCGAGGTCTTCGGTTCCTCCCTGCCCTTCCCCGCCCTGCTCGACTCCGTCGACGCCCTGGTCGGGCAGTGGCTCGCCGACGGTGAGATCGCACCCGCCGAGACCGCGGAGGCCGGCGTCCGATGACCGGCACCGAGCACGCTGTCCTCGTGCTGCGGCTGGCCGCCCCGCTCCAGTCCTGGGGCGGCCCGTCCCGCTACAACCGGCGTGAAACGCGCCCCCGGCCCACCAAGTCCGGCATCCTCGGCCTCCTGTCCGCCGCCGAGGGCCGCGCCCGCGAGGCCTCCCTCACCGACCTGGTCGGCCTGCAGCTCGGCGTCCGGGCGGACCAGCCCGGCACCTTGCTGCGGGACTACCACACCTACAGCGACTACCGCGGACTGCCGCTGCTGTCGGCCAAGGCCAACGCCAAGGGGCAGCAGACCCGGACCACCCCGCCCAAATACACCGGCGTCACCCAGCGCTTCTACCTCCAGGACGCCGTCTTCGTCGCCGCCCTCCGTGGCCCGAAAGCCCTGGTGCAGAGCCTGGAGGAAGCCGTCCGCAACCCCGCTTTCCCGCTCTTCCTCGGCCGCCGCTCCTGCCCGCCCACCGGACCCGTCAGCCTCGGCCTCCGCACCGACACCCCACTGGAGGACGTCCTGCGGGAAGTGCCGTGGCAGGCGGGCAGCCACCGCCGCCGGCAGGCCCGGGGCACCACCGTGTCCCTGGAGGCCACCGTCGAGGACCCGGCCGGTGACCAGCTCGCCGTCGACGTCCCCGACACCTACGACCTCAAGACCGGAACCCGGTTCGGCCGGCGCGCCGTCCGCCACCTCTGGGTCACCGTGCCCACCGGCCGCACCCAGCCGGACCGCCCCGCAGCGGACACCGGTACCACCGGGCAGTCCGACCACGACCCGTTCGCCCTCCTGGGCTGGTGACCACATGCCCTACCTGTCGAAGATCGCCCTCAACCCGCGCCGCCGCGCCGCCGCGGCCCTGCTCTCCAGTCCGCACCGCCTGCACGCCGCCGTCCAGTCCGGGCTGGCCGTGCAGCCCGTCACCGAGCGCGTCCTGTGGCGCCTGGACAGCAACACCCCGCACCGGGCCGAAATCCTCGTCCTCACCGAGAGCCGCCCCTCCTGGGCCCACCTCGTCGACGAGGCAGGCTGGCCCGGAGCCGACGGAGGCGCCCCGCTCATCGCCGACTACACGCCCCTCCTGGACCATCTCGTCCGCGGCCGCGAGTTCGGATTCCGCCTCACCGCCAACCCCGTCCAGAATCTCCCCCGGCCCAGCCGGCCGAGCGAACAGCAGGCCGCCCGCATCAAGGAAGGAACCGACAACGGCAGCCGGCACCGCGGCTTCCGGGTCGCCCACCGCACCGCCGCCCAGCAACTCGAATGGCTCCTCAAGCGGTGCGAGCGCCACGGCTTCGCCATCCCCGACGCCACCGCCACCCCCCCGGCCCCCGGCTTGCAGACCGATGACCAGGACCTGTCCGCCGGACCCGCGGTGACCCTCGTCAGCCGCGACATCCTCCGCTTCCGCAAGCGCCCCGACGGCCCCCGCGTCACCCTGTCCACCGCCACCTTCGAAGGACGCCTCCGCGTCACCGACCCCGACGCACTGCGCGCTGCCCTCCTCGGCGGCATCGGCCCCGCCAAGGGCTACGGACAGGGCCTGCTCACCCTCGCCCCGCTCCGCACCACCGAGGCGCACCATGGCTGAACCCTGGTGGCGGACCGGACCACAGGACATCCACCGGCTCGAGGACCGCATCACCAGCCTCTACGCCGAGCGCTGCCACATCGACCGGGACGACAACGCCATCGTCCTGGTCAACAAGGCACGCACCGTCCACGTCCCGGCCGCCTGGCTCGCCGTCCTCCTCATCGGGCCCGGCAGCCGGATCACCCACCCCGCCGTCACCCTGCTCGCCGACTCCGGCACCGCCGTGTGCTGGGTCGGCGAGCAGGGCGTGCGCCTCTACGCCACCGGCACCAGCACCGCGCGCGGCTCCCGACTCCAGCTCCGCCAGGCCTGGCTGGTCACCCGCCCCAAGGAACGCGTCGCCGTCGCCCGCCGCATGTACGACATGCGTTTCCCCGGCGAGGACACCGCCGGCCTGACCCTTCAGCAGCTCCGCGGCCGCGAAGGCACCCGCATCCGCCGCCTCTACACCCAGCACGCCGAGCGGACCGGGGTCCCCTGGACCAAACGCGACTACAAGCCAGGGGACGCCTTCGCCGCCGGCGACGACGTCAACCGGCTCCTGTCCGCCGCCAACTCGGCCCTCTACGGCATCTGCCACGCAGCCGTCACCGGACTGGGCGCCAGCCCCGCTCTCGGCTTCGTCCACACCGGCAACGCCCTCTCCTTCGTCCTGGACATCGCCGACCTCTACAAGGCCGAGTTCACCATCCCCCTCGCCTTCGACCTCGCCGCGCAAGGTCTCACCTCGGAGCGTGACGCGCGTACCGCTCTACGGGACGCCGCCGTGCGGGGCAAACTCCTGCCCCGCATCGTCGCCGACATCAAACAACTTCTCGTCCCCGACGACGGCGACCTGCCGGACGAGGACCTCGGCGCCCTCTGGGACGACGGCGACACCGTCGTCAGCGGCGGCCGCAACTGGAGCGCCGCGCACCACCTCGACATCATCCCGGAGCCCACCGACCCCACCCCCGCGGGAACGGCCCCATGAGCGCCGGGACGACCGTGGTCGTGCTCATCGCGGCCCCACCCGGACTCCGGGGACACCTCACCCGCTGGTTCGTCGAAGTGGCCGCCGGCGTCTACGTCGGCAACCCGAACCCCCGGATCCGTGACCGACTCTGGAACGTCCTCGCCGAGCGCATTCACGACGGCCAGGCCGTCATGATCGAGCCGGCGGCCACGGAACAGGGCTGGTCCGCCCGCACCGCCGGCCGCGACCGCTGGACCCCCGTCGACTTCGACGGTCTGATCCTCATGGCCCGCCCGCGCCAGGGCGGACAGCCCTGGCGTCCTGCGAACGAGGTGAAGCAAAATGGCATGATCACCTGACAACACCGCAGGTCACGAAGTGTCGTCCCCGCACCCGCGGGGGTAGCTCCCCCCGGGGGGGGGGGGGGGGGGGGGGGGGGGGGGTGGGGGGGCGGGCCGGGGGGGGGGTGGCGTAGGTGGGGGTTGGGGAGGGGGGGGAGGGAGGGGGGGGGGCGTGCTAG
>NZ_JBVITR010000053.1:0-40874 GCF_055574875.1 Streptomyces sp. NPDC034670 | reverse complement strand
CGGGTGAAAAAAAAGTACCGGCCCCCCTGCACCACCCCGAGGGCCACAGGTTTTCGCCCCCCCACCCTCGGGGGCAGCCCCCCCCGCGGGTGCGGGGACGACGGACCGGATGCGTCGTCCCCGCACCCGCGGGGGTAGCTCCGAGGTTGGGGTTGGCGGGCACGGTCATGGGTGGTCGTCCCCGCACCCGCGGGGGTAGCTCGCGCCTCACCACCTGCGAGTTTGGAATCCGAACGTCGTCCCCGCACCCGCGGGGGTAGCTCCCTGCCCTGACCCCCGCTGTCCGATGCCAGTGCGTCGTCCCCGCACCCGCGGGGGTAGCTCCCAGGCCAGCCACTCCGGGATCGGCGAAGCCGCGTCGTCCCCGCACCCGCGGGGGTAGCTCCGCCCTGGAGATCGACGCGCCGCCGCACTCGGCGTCGTCCCCGCACCCGCGGGGGTAGCTCGGACTTCGGCATCCGCGGCTTCGTCCGGGCCTGGTCGTCCCCGCACCCGCGGGGGTAGCTCGACCGGCAGCAGCATCTCGCCCAGTGTCGTGGAGTCGTCCCCGCACCCGCGGGGGTAGCTCCCGAGCTGGAGCGCATCCTTCCGGCTCTGTCGCGTCGTCCCCGCACCCGCGGGGGTAGCTCGTGGTCCCACTCACCTCGGGAAAGTGGGACCATGTCGTCCCCGCACCCGCGGGGGTAGCTCACGCGCGTCTCCTCCATCACCTGATCAGGGCGAGTCGTCCCCGCACCCGCGGGGGTAGCTCCCTCGATCGTTTCCCGGACGCGGCGCTGTGCGTGTCGTCCCCGCATCCGCGGGGGTAGCTCGCCGCGGACCCTGGAGGACGGCCGCGTGGTCGTGTCGTCCCCGCACCCGCGGGGGTAGCTCCCTGCCTGCGGAGGAGAAGCGCGCCCTTGCGAGGTCGTCCCCGCACCCGCGGGGGTAGCTCCCGGACCTCGGTCTGCGTGTCCTCCGCGCCGGCGTCGTCCCCGCACCCGCGGGGGTAGCTCCGCCACGGGCGTCTTGGCGATGCCCTTGACCTTGTCGTCCCCGCACCCGCGGGGGTAGCTCCGTCCGCAGCGAGCTGGTGATGGTGGTGCGGATGTCGTCCCCGCACCCGCGGGGGTAGCTCCGACCCGGCCGCCGCGCCGACGAACCCGCCCGCGTCGTCCCCGCACCCGCGGGGGTAGCTCGCGCACACCCGATTTGGGAGGGAGCATCCATGGGTCGTCCCCGCACCCGCGGGGGTAGCTCGAGTGCATCGCTTCCGCGTCCCCGTCGGGCGGCGTCGTCCCCGCACCCGCGGGGGTAGCTCCCGTGGCCCGGATGCTCGATCCCGACGGGGCGGGGTCGTCCCCGCACCCGCGGGGGTAGCTCGGCGACGGAGACGACACCGGACACGTTGACGGTGTCGTCCCCGCACCCGCGGGGGTAGCTCTCCGAAGATCTTGGCCATGGTGTCCTCCTGCGGGTCGTCCCCGCACCCGCGGGGGTAGCTCCTGTGGTGGGTCAAGTGGGTGCCACGGGGCGGGGTCGTCCCCGCACCCGCGGGGGTAGCTCCTCCGAGCGGCTGGTGGTCCGGCGGTCCTATCGGTCGTCCCCGCACCCGCGGGGGTAGCTCGGGGAGCCGATCCGTCCGGCTCCCCTTCGTCTAGTCGTCCCCGCACCCGCGGGGGTAGCTCCCTGGACGATTCGTCTACCGCAGAACCCCCCACGTCGTCCCCGCACCCGCGGGGGTAGCTCTGTAGATCTGGTGGACGCCCAACTCGCCGACCGGTCGTCCCCGCACCCGCGGGGGTAGCTCCCGGACATGGTCCATCGCAGCGAGGTGCAGCAGGTCGTCCCCGCACCCGCGGGGGTAGCTCCCGGACCGCGGTGACGGCGCTCAAGGGCGGCATGTCGTCCCCGCACCCGCGGGGGTAGCTCACCGTCCTGGTCCCTCAGCCGGGCGTGCATGACGTCGTCCCCGCACCCGCGGGGGTAGCTCGACGGCCACCGAGGCAAGGGTGTCGCCTCCCACGTCGTCCCCGCACCCGCGGGGGTAGCTCTTACCTCTTGGCTGACACCGACCCCGAGGGCGAGTCGTCCCCGCACCCGCGGGGGTAGCTCCCTCATGACGGACGTCGACACCAGCGGACAGCCGTCGTCCCCGCACCCGCGGGGGTAGCTCGCGGGAGTTCCCCGACTGGGTGTCGCCGATGGAGTCGTCCCCGCACCCGCGGGGGTAGCTCGGGTTGGCACGCGCACGAACTGCCCATGCCGGGGTCGTCCCCGCACCCGCGGGGGTAGCTCGGACCTGTGCACCTCAGCCGCGTTCGGCAGGGTGTCGTCCCCGCACCCGCGGGGGTAGCTCCTTCTTGAGGACCGACGAGACGGACTCTACGACGTCGTCCCCGCACCCGCGGGGGTAGCTCGCGATCCGCCGCTTCGCCAACGGGCTGGAAGTAGTCGTCCCCGCACCCGCGGGGGTAGCTCCCGGATCTTCCTCGTCGTCTCCGACGACGGCACGTCGTCCCCGCACCCGCGGGGGTAGCTCGGTGACGGCGCAGTCGTCCGCGCCACACGGCTCGTCGTCCCCGCACCCGCGGGGGTAGCTCGGCCCGCACGTGCGCCGACTGCGGCGACCCGTTGTCGTCCCCGCACCCGCGGGGGTAGCTCCTGCGCGACCGCCTCCGGGACGCTCACCGTGTCGTCGTCCCCGCACCCGCGGGGGTAGCTCGAGGGAGCAGGAGGTTGGTAGTGATGAGCCGGCGTCGTCCCCGCACCCGCGGGGGTAGCTCGACCACGCGGCTCTTGCCGGTGACGTCGATGGTGTCGTCCCCGCACCCGCGGGGGTAGCTCCGCGGGCGGTCCCACTCAGCACACCCTTTTGCAGTCGTCCCCGCACCCGCGGGGGTAGCTTCTCCGGCATCGGCAGATACCCGGCGGCCGCTCCGTCGTCCCCGCACCCGCGGGGGTAGCTCTCCGTTAGCTACAGCGACCGCGTATGCGCTGTCGTCGTCCCCGCACCCGCGGGGGTAGCTCGCGTCTCCAGAGCGTCACGAACCTTTAGGTCAAGTCGTCCCCGCACCCGCGGGGGTAGCTCGGTGAGGCTGGACAGGGTGCCGCCGGTGATGTCGGCGTCCCCGCACCCGCGGGGGTAGCTCGTGGTCATGTTCACTGAGTCGATGAGCGACGCCGTCGTCCCCGCACCCGCGGGGGTAGCTCCTGGGCCCACGGCAAGGCCAACCCCCGGCCGGCGTCGTCCCCGCACCCGCGGGGGTAGCTCCCGTTCGGCCCGAGTACGACGAGGCTGGCCTGGGTCGTCCCCGCACCCGCGGGGGTAGCTCGTGGCGCGCCACGTCGGCGTACCCCGCCCCGCTGTCGTCCCCGCACCCGCGGGGGTAGCTCCAGGCCGGCGGGCTCCGGGTCCTCGAGCCGGCGGTCGTCCCCGCACCCGCGGGGGTAGCTCCCTGCGCGTGTGCCCGTCGTACCGGCCGGGTGGGTCGTCCCCGCACCCGCGGGGGTAGCTCCGTGTCCTCTCCGATCTCTCGGAGGATCTTCGCGTCGTCCCCGCACCCGCGGGGGTAGCTCGCGCGCGACCTCTTCACCGCGTGGACCACGTGGGTCGTCCCCGCACCCGCGGGGGTAGCTCGCACTTGACGGCTGAGGTTGGAGGGGTCAACGTGTCGTCCCCGCACCCGCGGGGGTAGCTCCTGCGGAGGCGTTGACCCCGACACCTGCCTGACGTCGTCCCCGCACCCGCGGGGGTAGCTCCTGCCGGGCCCGGCTCGTTCCCGACGAGGAGTTGTCGTCCCCGCACCCGCGGGGGTAGCTCGGGCACGGCGATCAGCCCGGACGGGCGCCTGGTGTCGTCCCCGCACCCGCGGGGGTAGCTCCATCACCGCCAGGCTGCAGGCGCAGCTCGGCGCGTCGTCCCCGCACCCGCGGGGGTAGCTCTGCCTCGAACGCTTTGACCTCTGCCTCTGTCGTGTCGTCCCCGCACCCGCGGGGGTAGCTCGCACCACCCGACCGCCGTCACCGGGCGGGAGTGGTCGTCCCCGCACCCGCGGGGGTAGCTCCTGATCAGGGACGGCGAGCTGCGCCCAGGGGACGTCGTCCCCGCACCCGCGGGGGTAGCTCCCTCACCGACCTCGCCTACGGCGTCGACCGCATGTCGTCCCCGCACCCGCGGGGGTAGCTCGGAATATGGCAAGTCTCGCCTGGTACGAAAAGGGTCGTCCCCGCACCCGCGGGGGTAGCTCGACGACCCCGACGTCGTCCAGGCCCGCGCCGAAGTCGTCCCCGCACCCGCGGGGGTAGCTCGGCGCGCGGTATCTCGGTGTGGGACGGCCGCCAGTCGTCCCCGCACCCGCGGGGGTAGCTCTCGCAAGCCCGCGATCCACGATCCCGAGCCGCAGTCGTCCCCGCACCCGCGGGGGTAGCTCGGACAGCAGCCGCGCCACCTCCTGGGTGACGTTGTCGTCCCCGCACCCGCGGGGGTAGCTCCCCCGCCTCCGCCCTGTGCGCCGCCCTCGACCAGTCGTCCCCGCACCCGCGGGGGTAGCTCCGGCCGCGGCGACGCGCGCGGATGCGCAATGGGGTCGTCCCCGCACCCGCGGGGGTAGCTCGAGAGGTCCCCGTGACCACATCATCCCAGATCCGTCGTCCCCGCACCCGCGGGGGTAGCTCGTCGTCCCTCCTCTCGGCGCCGCGCGGCCGGCGGTCGTCCCCGCACCCGCGGGGGTAGCTCGGTCGAGCAGGACACCGACCCAAGGACTGAGAGGTCTTCCCCGCACCCGCGGGGGTAGCTCGTTGTTTGGGCCGATGGGCACCCGATCACCACGGTCGTCCCCGCACCCGCGGGGGTAGCTCGAGGTGTGACCGCTCGGCTCGGCCGGGACGCGGGTCTTCCCCGCACCCGCGGGGGTAGCTCCCTCCGGACCCTCACTCGCCGCCGCCCGCATGGGTCGTCCCCGCACCCGCGGGGGTAGCTCCTGAGATGGCGACTCCGATCAACCCCGCGACCCGTCGTCCCCGCACCCGCGGGGGTAGCTCCCACCATCGCCCCTGGCGGTCGACGGCGAAGTCGTCGTCCCCGCACCCGCGGGGGTAGCTCCAGCCAGAAGTGGTGGAACGCCTGGTCCAGCGCGTCGTCCCCGCACCCGCGGGGGTAGCTCGTCGGCGACCTCGCGGTTCTTCGGGCGGTACCCGTCGTCCCCGCACCCGCGGGGGTAGCTCGCTCAGACATGAGCGGACCCCGTTCCTTACTTGGTCGTCCCCGCACCCGCGGGGGTAGCTCCCCGGCGACGCGGGCCCGGTTGCGGGCCCGGATGTCGTCCCCGCACCCGCGGGGGCAGCTCCCGAACCGGAGTGTGACCTATGCCCGACATCCCGTCGTCCCCGCACCCGCGGGGGTAGCTCGACCCGCCGCGTACGGTCCTGGGCCATGAGCGAGTTGTCCCCGCACCCGCGGGGGTAGCTCGACGGCGGTGACCGCGGCGGTGGCGATCTGCTGGTTGTCCCCGCACCCGCGGGGGTAGCTCGGTCATCGACCGGCCCAACGGCGCCCGCGACATGTCGTCCCCGCACCCGCGGGGGTAGCTCGTGGAGTCTTGCTAAACCCCAGCCCTTTGCTCTGTCGTCCCCGCACCCGCGGGGGCAGCTCCGAGACTCCGGCCCTATCCACGACACCGTGTGAGTCGTCCCCGCACCCGCGGGGGTAGCTCGAGCGTTCAGGATGCGGAGGCGGGCAAGGTGCCGTCGTCCCCGCACCTGCGGGGGTAGCTCCGTCTGGGCGGCCGGCATGGGGGCGTACTCGCCGTCGTCCCCGCACCCGCGGGGGTAGCTCCCTGCACCTCCTCGCCGCACAGCGTGGCGGTGAGTCGGCCCCGCACCCGCGGAGGTAGCTCCGAGACCAGGCGCGAGCCTTGCGCGTCGCGCAGGTTGTTCCCGCACCCGTGGGGGTAGCTCCATCCTCTCCCTCCACCGCCCGTGCACAGGTCTGTCGTCCCCTGGACGCCGCGGGAAGCGAGCCATCGGCGCAGGTACCGGTATCCGTAGCCCTTGTCTCCGTGCAGCTTGCCGGGGCGCCGGCGTCGCGGGCCGCGGTGGGAGCAGATGGGCGGGATGCCGCGGACCAGAGGGATGAGGGCCTGGCTGTCGTGGAGGTTGGCGGCGGAGATGCCGACCGACAGGAGCAGGCCGCGGCGGTCGGTGCTGAGGTGAATTTTCGATCCCTTCTTGCCGTGTTTGGTCGGATGCGGTCCGGTCGGCTGCCTCCTTTGAGGACCCTCACGCTGACGGAGCCGATCGTGCAGCGCGACTAGTAGTGCTTCGTTACATTGGGTGATCTTTGCTGGTGGTGGGCATCCTCTCCGGTATGAGGCTGGGGGAGGTGGAACGGCTCCGGGGCGAGTTATCGGGGTTCGTTGCCGATGTGTTCGGGTCGCTGCCGCGGCGGGATCAGCGGCGGTGGGGCGAGTGTTATCTGCGGGGCCTGATGCTGGACGGCCGGCACAAGTCGATCCAGCCGATGGCCGAGCGGCTGCCGGACGGGAACATGCAGGCCCTGCAGCAGTTCGTGAGCCAGTCGCCGTGGGATCCGCTGCCGGTGCGGCGGCGGATCGCTCAGCGGCTGTCCGAGGCGATCACGCCCGAGGTGTGGGTGATCGACGATGTGTCGTTTCCCAAGTGCGGCACCGCCTCGGTCGGGGTGGCCCGTCAGTACTGCGGGGCGGTCGGCAAACGGGCGAACTGCCAGGTCGCGGTCAGCGTCCACGCCGCCACTGACACCGCGTCCTGCCCGCTGGACTGGCAGTTGTATCTGCCGCGCGAGTGGACGGACGAGCCGGACCGGTGCCGCCGGGCCGGAGTCCCCGACGACGTGGTGCACCAGGAGAAGTGGCGTCTGGCGCTCGGCCTGCTCGATGTGCTCGCCGCCTGGCGATTGAAGGCGCCGGTGGTGGTCGCCGATGCTGGCTACGGCGTCAGCACCCCGTTCCGGACCGGCCTCGAGGAACGGGGGCTGTCCTACGTCCTCGCCCTGACCGGGAAGGAGGTCGCCCACCTGCAGGAGGCCGAACCGCACCGGCCCGCTTATGGCGGGCTTGGACCGCCCACGCTGCCCCGCTACCGCACCCCACCACGAGCCGTCGCTGTCCTCGCGGTCGAGTCCGGCGCCGGCCGGTTCACCGAGGTGACCTGGCGCCACGGCAGCAAGGGCGTGATGACCTCACGGTTCGCGGTGCTGGCCGTGCGGCCCGCGGGCAAGCAGTCCCTGGCCGCCACCCAGGAGGCGGGCGGCGGCCGCAATCGGTGGGACGGCGTCCTGCCCACCCGCACCGTGCTGGTGGAATGGCCGAACGGCCAGGACGCTCCGACCGGCTACTGGATATCGAACCTGCCCGCCACCACACCGATCGCCGACCTGGTGCGGTGGGCGAAGATGCGTTGGCGCATCGAGCACGACTACCGCGAACTCAAGCACGGTCTGGGCCTGGACCACTTCGAGGGCCGCACCTGGCGCGGCTGGCACCACCACGTCACCCTCGTCACCGCCGCCCAGGCCTTTCTCACCCTGCGGCGGCTTGACCCAAAAGCCCTGATGCCGGCCTGACCCTCTACCAGGTCCTGGACGTCCTCCAGGACCTGCTGAGGTGCTGGACCGGCACCTGCGCCACCTGCGGCCGACCCCTCACCACCAGCAGAACCAGATCCAGAACCTAACGAAGCACTACTAGTCCAGCTTGCTTTGGGAACCGAGTTCGTCCAGGACCAGGCGGTGAAGCTTGGCCCGCACCCGGGCTTCGGTCCACTCGGTGAACCGTCGGAAGGCCGTCACGCCCGCCAGCTGGCAAACGCCGCCCGCAGCTTTCTCATGACCATCACCCACCGGTAAGAGGCCCACATGACCGAGACCACCATCACCCCCACCGGGCACGCCGGCGTGGACGGCCCGGAGCGGTCTGGTGTTGACCTCGCGCGGGTCGCGCTGCCCGCGAGGCTGCCTGCAAGCGCGGCGACAGTGAGGCCCGGATGCCACGCCGCCGCACCCAGCGTGCCGTAAAGCGCGGCGGCCGTGAGCCGACCGGGTTCACCGCCGTGCTCCAGGGCCTGATGGCGGAGCGGGCCTGGGCGATCCTCGCCGCCGGTGGCAGTGTGCTGGACTACTGGCCGAACATCGCGGCCATCATCTCTCCCCAGCTGCCCGACCACGTTTAGGCCGTCGGGTTCCCCCGGTCAGCGGGCAGCTGGACCTGCGCCCCGACTCACTTGCCTACGTCACCCAGTTACGGTTGATCAGCACCCGGATCGTCGCCACGGCGAACAGCGTGGTCGGCGCCGACGCCGTACGCGCTGTCCGGGTCCTGGCCGTCGGTGCCGTGCCCGCGCACCGCGAGGCGGAGATCGCGCCGGGGACCGCAGCCGCACCCCAAGCGGCGGTAACCACCCGCACTACGGTCTTGCGGGCTATCAACAGGCGATGGTCGCGCACCGGGCCGTAGCTCCCGCCAGGCAGGCAGACCCGGGGACCGCGGAAGCGGTGGAGTGGCAGATCCAGGCAATGCGTGAGCTGAGCCGACGGGCATTTACGGAGCCGGACACATCCTCCGATGGCCAGTCGGCCCCGCTCGAGGCGGTCCCTGGCCAGCGCCGTGACTCCGAAACCCCCCGCGCCCTGATGCTGTGCCGGGCCCGGACGAAGCGTAATCGTGCTCGGATGGACGGTACCGACACTGAGGAATAGAGGGCGATGAGCCTGTTCGGGAAGGCCCGGGTGCTGCTCGCGCAGGGCATGGGACTGGACGTCCCGCCGGCGTCGGCACCGCTCGCGGTGTCGCGGGTCTGATCTCATGCGCGAAGGGCCCTCCCCGCTGCGCTTGGGTTCTAACGGTCGTCGATGACGATGCGGACGGGTGTTCCGTCGCCGCGATGGGGTCGGTCGATAATCTTTTGTACGACGATGGTGATCTTGCCGTGGACGTGGGCGGCGATGGCTCGGGTGACGGGGCTGTCGGCGGTGTGGTGGACGTGGTCGAGGCTGGTGATGGCGGCTACGAGGCTGGGGCCGGAGAAGCGCACCTGGACGAACCCGTCGTCGTCCTGGACTTTGCCGGGGATGTGGAAGTGCTGCTCTCGTCCGGCGGTCTGGATGAGGAAGGCCCAGGTGTCGCGGTGCGCCTCGACGGTGGCGTGGGCGATGCCAGCGGCAGCGCGGAGGATGTCCGGATCGGGCCCGGATGCGGGTTCGGCGTGCGACTCCGGTTCGGGCGCGGGTTCGGGTGCCAGATGCTCGGCCGGCTGCTGCTCGGGGGCGGCGGCGGGCTCCTCCCTGGCCACTTGCACCTCCTGCGCCGGGGGCGGCGTCTCGCAGAGTCGAGTGTCCGGCTGGCCAATAGCGCTGCGGATGGAGACAAGCTCGCTGCCGATTTTGGCGAGGTGTCCGTTGGCGACGTCGCTGGTGCGACCGAGTGCTTCGCGGGCGACGGCCCGGATCTCGGCGAGACCGCTGGTGATCGCTGCGGTGGCGTCCTGCCGAGCCTGGTCGATCATGTGCTGCTGGTCGGCGACCTGCTGCTTGACGGCGGCAAGGTCGGTGGTGAGTTTCCCGAGCTGCTCGAGGATCTGCTGAATCTGAGCCCTGTCTCCACTGCCGAATGGCACGCTTTCCACCTTGCGGTCACTAGTGACCTTGAAAGGGTGGAGTCGTGGCTACTTGTCGACAAGGATGCAATCCAGCCAGTAAGAGTAGAAATGGCTACTGTCGCGACGACCCGCCTTCGCTCGCTGGAGCGTCACCCGGCTGGCGCAGTGGGTTCTGAGTTCGCTCCTGTGCTGGTATTCACGGCTTGACCTGCGCGTCCATTCGCCGTCTTGCGGGTATCTACCAGGTGGGCTTCACTCGGTCGGATGCTGCTCCTGCGGGGCGCCCGACTGGATGTCAGTCGCTACTGCTTGACTGGCAGTCAGCAACGAACTGGGGGTTCGCTATGACGACGGTGATCCACAAGACGCCTCAGCAGTTACGCGAGCAGAGAGCCAGCCTGCTCGCCGAGGTCGGCATGTCCTACGAGCAGCTTCGCGATCGGGCTGAAATGTACAGCTTGTCGATGGATGAGCTGGACGTGTGGCACACCATCGAAGGGATCGACTACCTTCTCGACGGTGAATGCCGAGGGGATGTCGCGACTCGACGAGCTGGCGACCGAGTTCGCGGATGATCTGACTGCCTTAACGCGGGGCGTCCTTGGCGAGGACGCCCCGCGTTTCGCTGCCCTGAACATGGGGGCACGCGTTCGGGTTTCGCCGATATCGGCGGACGAGCGGGAGCTACGCATCCCGATCTCGATCAACGATGAGCCAGTCCTGAGCTTACGGGCCCGCTACTTTTGCTGCTGGGACGGCAGCAGCACGTTCCTTGCTACGGATCAGGCGGATATCCACCTGCATTATGCAGGGATCCCTGATCCGTTGATCCGCTTCGAGTACGTGCGGAACAGCAAGGAGCCGCCGGGGGCGCACATCCAAGTTCATGCGCATCGGGACGAGATGGCGTATCTGCTGCGCCTGGCTGATGCTGGCAGGCCCCGGCAGGGTCTCAGGCGGCGGAAGTTGCCGCGCTTGTCGGAGATACATTTCCCCGTTGGTGGGCATCGGATGCGGCCGGCACTGGAGGATGTGCTGCTGTTCATGAAGCGGGAGTTCGCGATCACGACGGCGCCGGGGTGGCGGGCGGTGATCGATGAGCGGCTGCGGAACTGGCGGGAGATCCAGTTGATGTCAGCGGTCCGTGACGCGCCCGAGGCTGCGGCGGAAGCGTTGCGGGCGCTGGGGTACACGGTGCAGCCGCCAACCGTGATCCGGCCGCGGGTTGCTGATGAGGACGTCAAGCTGTACTGGCCGTAGGAGCTTGCTGGTGTGAGCACATGTCAGTGCCCCGCGTCCCGGGTTGAGGTGCGGTGCGTCGTCGTGCGCACTGGTCAGGGACGGGTGCTCAATCCAGCACGGACGCTCCGAGCTCGGCTGTAGGCCCGGCGCTTCAGCATGCGGCGCGTCTAACCGCATCTCCTGGGTGACGGGCGCGGCTCACGGCCAGGGTCCGCCGCGCCCCTGACGTCTTGTCTACAGGGCATTGTGCTCCGTCGTGTGCGGGCCGTTGAGCAGGTCGTTGATGAGTTGTTCGGTTTCTGGTTCGGGGGAGCAGTCCAGGGCCCGGTTGATCTGCTGGATGCGGGAGATGGCGGTGTGCAGCCCCGACCGGTTTCCGACGGCGGCCTCGAGCCGGAGCCAGTCCCGGTAGATCAGTTCTGCCGCGTCGTCCACCTCCAGCCCGGTCGCCACGGCCTGCCGGGCCGCGTGAAGGTCCTGGTGCGGGCCGGCGGGGGTGCGGTGGGCGGCCACGGTGTGGGCGACGTCGATGATCCGGGTGGTCATTTCCTGGGCGAGGGGCTCGGCCCACGGCAAGGGCTTGCCCCCGAACGGCCTGCCGCGCACCAGCGTGAGCGCCTTCTCCAAGTCCGGCAGCCCCGCGGGTCCCAGCGGCAGGGCGCGTTCGGCGAGGTGGAGGAAGCGGGTCCAGTCGCAGCGCACAGCGGGGGCCAGGCGGTAGGGGTCGTCGCCGGTGCTGCGGCGCGGGACGTAGGGCCGGCCGTCGGGGTCGTTGCCGAGACAGCGGCGCAGGCCCTGCAGGCGGGCGTTGAGGGTGCTGGTCGACCAGGGGCTGAGGGGGTCCATGGCCTCGCACAGCACGTCCGCGTGGCGGCCGGGCCGGAAGTACAGCAGTGCCGCCAGCTGCGCCATCCGCGGGCCGTGGCCGCTGCTGTCCACCCCCGTGACCTCGACCGGTCCCAGGATCCGGATCTCCGGGGCGTGCGGGTCGTGGGTGGCACCGGTGCCGGCGTCCGGTGCCTTGCTCCCCTTGCCGGAGTGCTCGTCGTCCGGCCCGGCCGCCGCTGCCGCAGGCACGGCCGCTGGGTCCGGGTCCTGCCCGGAGCGGCCGCCCTGGTCCTGGAGCGGCTCGTCCGGGGAGGGCCCGTCGGCGGTGGGCGGCAGGCGCAGGCCGGCCGGGTCGGTGGAGGCGGCGAGCAGGGCGGGGAAGACCTCCTCCCGTACTTTTGCTGCCTTCGGCGAGGCGGCCGGCGCGGGCTCGCTCGTGGCCGCCGGCTCTTCCGCCGGAGCCGCCGGCTCCTTTGTTGCGGGCGGCTCGGGCCGGCGGGTTTCGGGCTCATCCGGTACCTCCTGCCAGGCCCCTTCGGCCGGGTGGGCCGGCTGCCCCGACACTTTCAGTGCGGTGGTGATCTGCTGGTAGGCGGCGTGTTCCAGGCGCTGCACCGTGACGTCGCAGCCCGCGTAGTCGAGGCGCTGGGGAGTGTTGAGCGAGGCGTTGAGGAGTTCCGCCTGGGGGAAGTGCACGGCGGCCGTGCTCGCCGGGGCGACCAGGGCGACCGGTACCGTGTCGGCTTTGTCGATGACGTCGGCGGACTGCCGGGCCGTGTCCGCGTCCAGTGTCGCCGCGCACAGCAGCAGGTAGGGCTGGCGGGAGGTCTCGGGCATCTGGTGGGCTTCCAGCAGCCGCTCGCTCAGGTCCCGCAGGGCGTGCTGGGGCTGGCGCATGTGGACGATGCGGGTGGTGGGCAGCAGCTGCGGCAGATCCTCACCGAACCCGATGACCACGACCTCTGCCTCGGCCGCCCAGGGGCTCATGCCGAGCTCCAGAGCCAGCGAGGTGCACACCTCGGTGAGGTGGACCGGGTTGCCGTCCAGCAGCAGCGCGGGCAGGTGGGCGAGGTTTAGCAGCACAAGGTCGCCGTCCTCGGTGCTGCCGATGGTGACCAGGGCCGGATACGGCGCCGGCACCTCGTGGGCGTCCCGCTCGCCGAGCAGGTCCGCGTCGGCGGGCAGGGTCCACCAGCCGTCCTCCCCGGACACGAAGGGCGCCGGCGGGTCCTGCGTGAGGTCCGCGGGCAGCACCTGCAGGGTGCGGGCGCCGATCCGTGCGGCGCGCAGCTGAGGCAGCGGCGCGTCGTCTTCGCGCCGGGCCACCTGGTGGGCCAGGGTGCGCAGCGCCAGGTCCAGGCGGGCGGCCCCCTCGGGTTCGGCGGCGGCCGCCAGCTTGGCCTCTGCGGTCGAGGTCTGCGGGGCGATGGCGATCTTCTCGCCGGACCCGCGGCGGCGGCGCTGCAGCGTGCGGCGCAGGGCCAGCGCACCGGTGATGGCGGCGGCCAGGAGCGCACCGGCCCCCAGCACCCTGCGCAGGCTCAGCGGGCTGCCGGCCGGGGCCGGCGCGGGGGGCTCGGCGGCCGCCGGGGCGGGAGAAGAGCCGGCGGAGCCGGAGGGCCTGGCCGGCGTCGGCGGCGTGGCGGAAGGGGAGGTGCCGGAGTTCTGCTCAGGCGTCACCCCCGGGGCTCCCGCATCCCGGCTGGGCTGCCGGCTGGGGGCGGCCACGGACGACTCCGGTGCGGGCGTCGTGGTCCGGCCCGGTGCGGGCGGACGCGCCTGGCCTTCTGCACGGTCGGTGTCGGGCTGCTGTTCGTCCTGCGGTGCCGGGGTGGCCGCGGGAGCGGAGGGTTTGCCGCCTGCCTCGCCGGAGGGGGCGCTGTCGCGGCGGTCGGCCGACGGGGTGTGTTCTTCCCCGTCCGGTGTCCGGGCCTGGGGCACGGTGATCTGCTGCCCGGCGTAGATCGTGTCCGGGTCGGTGAGGGCGGGCAGGCCGTCCGGCTGCGGCTTGCCCCGGCTGGCGTCGAACAGTTCCGGCCACTGGTCGGCGTCGCCCAGCTCCCGCTCGGCGATCTTCGACAGGTAGTCGCCCTCGTGCACCGTGACCACACGCTCGCTCTCGCCCGGGGCGGTGGATGCCTGGCCCGCGAGCTGGATGTGAGGCCCGCCGGCCGCCGCAGCGGTCTCGGGCAGCTGCAGCTGCCAGCCCGGCTGCAGGAAGCTGCTGGAGGTGAACGTCTGGCCGTCGGGCATGGTGCGGCCCTCGTTCAGGGCGGCGATCTCTCGCCACCGCTCGCCGTCGCCCAGTTCCCGCTCGGCGATGCTCCACAGACTCTCGGCCGGCCGCAGGTCCCGCACGGTGTACGCGTGAGGGGCCGGCGCGCTCGAGGCGGAGGGCCGGTCGGCTTCAGGGGCCGTGGGGGCTTGGGCCTGGCCCGGCGTGCGGGCGGCGGAGGCGGACGGTGCGGCCTGTGCCTCGGAGGCCAGGGCCGAGCTGGTGGGCAGCAGCACCAGGATACTGCCGATCAGTGCGGCCGCCGCCCGTTGCGAGGAACCCAGCCCGCAGGGGGCGTGCCAGGTGCGGCCCCGCACCTGAGCGATCAGCTCGCGCACGGTACAGAAGGTGAACTGGGCCCACCCGATCCAGCCGGCCACGAGCAGCAGTACCAGGAACGCGGCGCCGGTGTCCTGTCGGTCCAGCAGATGCGTCAGGTCGTCGTGGCCGGCGTCCCAGATCGCCGGGGTCGCCCAGGCCAGCAGCAGCGGCAGCCCGGCGACCGCGCCGGCCAGGGCAAGCAGGCTCAGCAGGCCCTTGAGCACCCGGGCCAGGGTGCGGCCTGCCGTGGGGGAGGCATGCGTGGTGCGCATCGGGTCCCTTACTCGGGGGTGGTGACGCCGTGCAGCAGCGTCGCTTTGCCGCGGCCGGTCACCGGCATGGAGCCGATCCCGACCACGGGCAGGAACTTGGTGTCGTAGGAGCTGGTGACGTGGACGGTGAGCGTCTTGCCGTCGCCGGAGACGCTGACCGTGCCGGTGGCACCGGCGGACCGTAGATAGGCCTGGGCCGCGGCGACGGCGTCCTGCGGCGCGACGATGACGGCCTCGCCGCTGATGGCCTTGGCCGGGTCGATGGCCTGCCCGCCGGCCCGGGCCGCCTCCCCGGCGATGTGGTCGGCCCGCTCAACGGCGCGCACCTTGCCGCCGCCGTCGACGGCGACGCCGATGATGCCGAGCAGCGCCACCACGCACACCGCCACGAACACGGTGACACCGCCACGGTCGCCGAAGACATGCGGGCCCCGGTGCAGGCGCTTGCGGAGGTGCTGGGGGTTCATCACGCCCCCCGCTGCCGGTACCGGTCCACGACCGAGGTCGCGGTCGACGTCAGGGTGCGGGCTCCGGGGAGGCCGGGCAGCAGCAGATCCGCCAGGCTGACCGTGCACGAGATGCTCACCGTGACGGTGCCGACCTGCCCGGCCGGCACGCTGAGCCCGCCGGTGTCGATGCTGACGCTGCTGGAGGCGCATGTGATGCCCTGGTCGTTCAGGGACTCGGCGGCCGCGGCCTGGGCGGCGGCCTGCGCGGAGGCCGCGGTGCGGTGGATGGACGCCTCCCGCGCCGCGTCTTCCGCCGCCGCGTCGATCTTCGCGCCGGAGGTGACGATGCGCCCGCCGGCGAGCGCCAGGCACACGAACATGATCAGCGGTGGGGCGATGAGGGCCGCCTCGATGGCGACACTGCCCTCGTCGCGGCTGAGCCTGCCGGCCCAACGAGCCCTCCAGGACACAGGTTTCCTCGACACGGTCTTCACTCTCCCGGCACCGTCCAGCGCTCCACCGGCCCGGACGCCGACTGCTTGATCGTCAAACCGGCAATGCCCGGGATCATCGACTGCGCGGTGCCGGTGACCTGGACGCGGACCCGTTCACCGGTGCTGCCGGCCGTGACGCTGACCGAGCGCAGGCTGTCCCCGGCCGTGCGGCCCAGCACCTCGCGGGCCCGGGCCGCACCGTCGGCGGGGGAGGCCTGGTAGGCGCGGGCCGCGGCGACTCCCTCGCGGGCAGCGGTCAGGGCGATCTGCCGCGCGTAGTACCACATGGACGCCTGGATGACGGCGATCGCGGCGAGCAGCACGACCGGGTAGACGATCGCCATCTGGATCGCGGCGTCCCCGCGGTCGTCGGCCCACCGCCGCCCACGCCACCACCTGTTGAGGCGAGCGCGGTTCAGCATCAGATCCCGCTCAGGTTTCCGTTGTACTTGGAGATGACCGCGGCGATCGTGCCTGCGATCACCAGAGCCCCGGTGACGGCGGCGACCCAGATGATGACCGTGGTGATGGAGATGTCGCCGCGGTCCGGGCGCTGCCGCAGCTCGGTCAGGCTCTCCTCCAGCCGCGCGGCCAGCCGGCGCGCCCCGCGGTGGAAACGGACGGCGGTGTACTTCACGATGATCTCCTCCTGCAAGAGCCAGTAGGGGGTTCGAGGTCAGACGGTGAGCATGCGGATCACCGCGGGGAAGGCCATCAGCAGCATGACCAGCACCGCGAGCAGGGCGCCGGGGGCGGTCATCTTCTCGCTGGCGGCGTTGGCCTCGGCGGCCTGGCTTGCCAGCAGCTCGGCGTTCAGGGCGGCGGTGCGGGCCCGCAGCGCCTTGTAGACGGCGGCGCCGTCGGTGGCCGAGCCGCGCATGATGTCGGCGACGTCGTCCAGCGCGGGCAGGTCGTACTCCTCGGCGAGGTCCGTCAGGGCCTGATAGGGCGGGATCTTCTCCAGCCGGGCCCGGCGCAGCGCACTTTGCAGATACACAAAGGGCCAGCCCTGGCCGGCGGCGGCCGCCTTCTCCAGGGCTTCGGTGGGGCCGGCGTCCGCGGCGCGCTTGAGCGCCATCAGGTCCAGATAGGCGACCAGGGCGTGGGCGAACTCCTCGCGGGCCCGCTTGGCCTGGTCGCGCACCGCGAGATCGGGGGTGACGAACAGCAGGGCGGCGATCGTCAGCCCGACCACGGCGGGTAGGTAGAAGGGCAGTGAGATACCCGCGATGAGCCACGGAAGGGTGACCAGCACGGGACAGACCAGGCCGAGCGCGGCGAGCGCGGCCTTCTTCAGCATGAACTGGCCCGGGCCCTGGCCCAGCAGCGCCAGATTCTTGGCCGGTACCCGCACCCCGGGCAGGCGCTCGAGCCGGGCCAGCAGCCACCGGCCCCACGCCTCGTCCCGGTCCAGGTCCGGCTCGGGCATGGTCAGCGCACCGGGGGAGGTGCGCTGCAGCGCCGCGGCCAGGGCGGGCTGTGGACGCAGCATCTCCCGTACCAGCAGGGCCAGGCCGGCGCCGACCGTGCCGCCGGTGAGCACCACGGGAAGCAGGTTCACGAGCTGACTCCTTCCGGCGCACGCTCGGCCGCCAGCTCGACGGAAGCAGCAGGGGCGGGGGCCGGCAGGCGGACGGTGCTGCGGGCGTCGGCGATCAGGAAGCGCGGGATGCGGCGGAAGGCGCCCAGCTGCCGCATCAGGGCGAGGGTGGCGACGAACCCGGCCGTCAAAAAGCCCAGCACGAGCTGCCCGAGCAGGGTGGAGTAGGGGGCCGTGTAGGAGGGGACGAAGAACCCCGCGACCACGACACCGACGGTGATGAGGGTCATCCACCGCACCGTGGTGCGCGGCTTGGCCCGGTCGGCTTCGATGCCGCGTTTCTTGGCGACCTCCTCGCGGACCGTGCCCGCCAGGTCCTCCAGCGCCTGGGCCAGGCCCGGGCCGCGGTCGTTGACGGACAGGATCAGCGCGGCGGTCACCTTGTCGGCGGTGACGTCGTCGAGTTCGTCGGCGAAGGCGCGCAGCGCCTCCTCCGGCCGCCACCCCAGGCGCAGCCGGTCCGACAGGCCCGTGATCTGCGCGGCGAGCGCGTCCGGCGCCCCCTTCCGGCTGGTGATCATCGCCTGCTCCAGGCCCATGCCCAGGCGCAGCAGACCGGCCAGCCGCTGGGTCCACTCGCTCAAGGCCTCCAGCTGTCCGATGCGGCCCGCCGCGACCTGCGCCGGGGTGATCAGCCAGGGCACCCCGATGACGGCCGCCCCCAGCAGGGCGCCGCCCACGAAGTTCCCCGAGGCCAGCCACACCCCCGCGAACACCACCGCGGCCGCCGCCGCCAGCGCCCGGCGCCGCATCCGCGCATCCGCGCTCTGCTCCGGTCCGTCGCCAAGGGCCCGCCACCGCTGCCACAGGGAGGCCCGGCGTGGCGCGGTCGTCCCCACGATGCCGGTGACGACACCGATCAGTCCGCCCATCACGGCCATGCCGCTCAGCAGGGCCAGCCACAGGGTCATCGGCTCGCCTCCACCAGCAGCGGCAGCGGTTTTTTCCACAGCCCCTGGCGGTGCTGCAGCAGGGTGGAGTCGAAGCCGGCGCGGCGCAGGTCGTCGATGCAGCCGGGGTCCATCTGCGGCACCGCCCGCACCTCGCCGAACTCCGCACCGGGGGCGAAGATCTCGTTTGTGGCCGGCCGTCCGCTCTCGCCGATCCCGGTGACCTCCAGAACGTGGGAGACGTAGCGGTGCCGGCGGCCGCCGATCTGCGTCTCGTCCGTCATGGAGACGTAGACGATGAAGTCCAGGCCGTTGGCGATCTGCCGGTAGGCGAGCTGCTCGGACAGGTTCTCCTGTGCCAGCGCATACAGCTCGGCGATCCGGTCGAAGACGATGTCGGGCCGCCGCGCGTGGATGGTGCACAGGTTGCCGCCGGCCCCGTTGGTCAGCGCCTGCATCATCGCCACGACCTCGGGGCCGCGGACCTCGCCGACGACGATCCGCTCCAGCGACATCCGCAGCGCCGGATGCATCAGATCCAGCAGTGTCACCTCGCCCGCGCCGCGGCCGGTGGCGTCCTTCTCCCCGTTGGACTCCCGCGCCACCAGCGAGACGACCTGTCGGTGGTAGCCGCCGGCGTGGGCGAACAGTTCGTCCTCGGTCTGGATGGTGGCGAACCGGCACTCCGGGTCGAACTCCCGCAGCATCGCCCGCAGCAGCGTGGTCTTGCCGGCCTTCTGCTTGCCCGCGATCATCACGTTCTTCTCGGCGCGCACGCACGCGCCCAGGAACTCGCGCAGGACCGGGTCGATGGTACCCAGCTGCACCAGGTCGTCCAGATCGGCGTGGGAGACGCGGTGGCGGCGGATGACCGCATACGTCGTCGGTCCCAGCCCGGTGATGGCCTGCAGACGGGAGCCGTCCTGCAGCGACAGGGCGAGGGTGGGACTGGCGGTGGAGATCGTGCGCTCGGCCAGCCCGGAGTCGCGGGCCAGCTCGCGCAGCAGCTCCAGCAGCTCCTCCTCGGAGTCGGCGATCGGGCCGACCATCTTGCGCTCGCCGTCGCCGTAGTCGAGCCACACCTCGCCCGGGCCCTGGATGAAGATGTCCTCGACCCGCTCATCATCCAGATACGGCTGCAACCGGCCCGCCCGGTACAGCAGGTCATACACCGCCCGGCGCAGCGCGTCCTCCTCCTGCGCCGTGGTGCTCACACCGCGCTCCATGCCCTGAGCGTGCGCCCACAGCGCCACGGCCTCGTTGATCCAGTTCAGGCAGTGCTGCTCCTCACCGGCCCGGTCCACCGAGGGGTCCTTCTTCACCAGGTCCTCGCGCTGCCGGGCGACCTGGGTGGCGATGTGCCGGGCCACCCGGTAGTCCACCGTCGTCTGCGGCACCGCACTACCGAGCGGCTGCACGCTGGAGGCAGCCCCCGCAGGAGCGCCGGCTGCCTGGCGGGGCCGGGCATGCCGGGGCGGCCCGGGCGGCGGTGCCACGGTGGGATCAGCGTGCAAAGGCCTACCCCGCAGCACGGGGCACCTCCCCTCCGGCCGGCGTGCGTGGTGCCAGGCGCGAGCGGCGCAGGACCACCTGCTGCACGAGCAGGGAACCGGCCGTACGGGCCGTCTTCATCAGCGCCGACCTGGTGAAGTGCCGGGGCTGCTCCGCACCGTCCGACAGCACCACCGCGTCCCTGGGCGCGTACGGCAGCGTCGCCACCACCGGAACCTGCAGCACCCGCTGCACCTCACCGGCCGCATAAGGACCTTCGTCGATCATCAGCAGGCCCACGTCACCGACCCGTTCCTGAAGTGCCTGCACACGGGCCTGGGCGGCCTGCAGGCAGCGCAGAGTGTTGCGGACCACCACCACGACCGCGTCGGCCTGCTCCGCCAGCACCGCGGAGGGGCCCACGGCTCCGCTGCGTCCCAGGTCGATCAGGACGTCGTGGTCGTAGTCGGCATCGATGCCGCGGAACGTCACCGCCAGTGCCTTCCACACCGGCGCCAGGCCCGCGGCCTCCGCCGGATCGGTGATCCCTGGCAGCAGCAGCCGGTCCCGTGGCGAGTCCTTCTTGCCGTCCTCGCTGCTCAGGTCGATCAGCTGCCGCCAGAACGCCTCACCGAACTCGTTCTTGCGGGCGGCGATGGACAGGTTGCGCAGCCCGTAGCGGTCACCGAGTGCGCCCTGCAGCAGCCCGTGCAGCACGGCACCGCCGTCCGGGTCACACTCGGCCAGGATCATCTTGCGGCCCGGCTCCAGCGGCCAGGACAGCAGCAGAGCCAGAGCACTCGTGGTCACACCGGGCGCACCGCGGCACCCGGCCAGCGCGATCACACTCATCAGCGCCCGTCCGGAGCATCGAGAACCATGCGCAGCGCGCCGGCCGACACCCACGCGGCCGCCTTCGGGCCGTCGTCGGTGACGGTGGCCACGTCGACGACCACGATGCCGGTACCCGGGGCGGCCCTGGACGCCTTCACCACCCGCCCGGCGATGGTCTCCTGGGCACGGTCCGACGGCTTGTCCTCGCCTTTGACGCTCGTCGCTCCCTGCGCGGGGACGTGCACCAGTTGCACCTTCTGCCCCGGCACCAGAGCGGTCGCCGGCACCTGATCGGGTTTCAGCCCGATCGGTACCAGCTGCTCACCCGGCTTGACCAGTGAATCCTTCGTCACCTGCGACGGCGACAGCAGCGAGCCCGGCTTCAGCTCCACCGCGGCCCGCTTGCCCACGACCGACTCCAGGTCATCGGCGCGCACGGCCTTGACCGCCGGGTCCAGGGCGACGGACGCCTTGCCCAGGTCCTGCTCGGTGAGGACCTGGCCGACCTGGACGTCGCGCACCACGGTCACCACCGGCGTGCGGTTGCCGACCTGCAGAAGCAGGACAGCGGCACCAGCGCCACCGGCTGCGATCAATGCCAGCGACAGAGCGATCACGCCGGGCCTGCGCCGGCGGGCGGACACCCGAGGCGGCGCCACCGGGCCCGCCACCGGCCGCTGCGAAGACACCCCGTTCGCGGGGGGCGTGCCGATACGTTCTGTGGTCTTGCTCAACGTCATGTCCTTCCGGCGGCTACCTGACGACCTGCACTTCACCGATGGCCACCTGCACATCCGACTGCCGGATCTCCGTGAGCCGGCCGGCTGCTCCACCGCCCTGCCAGTCGATCGTCCATGTCGAGGTGGCGGTGACCGCGTACTTCCCGCCCGGTGCACCGGCCGACGTCGTGGAGTAGACATGGCCGCAGGTCGGCGACTCCGCCATGCCCGCCGAACCGTTGTAAGGGGTGCCGGGGCCGGTGCACGTCACCGTGGAGCCGTCCCCCATCCGCCAGTCGATCCTCGACACCTTGGCGACGGCCGTGACCGTCACACCGCCCGCCGACGCCGACGCCGTGTTGGGCCCATAGGTCGTCGCGCTCTGGTTGACCCACAGCCACATCGGCACGCCGACCGTGTACTTCCCCGCCGGCCGGGGACTGGCGATGTCGGGGCCGAGCAGCGTCATCTTGTCCACGGCCTGCTGGGCCAGTACGGCCGGATCGACAGCGGCTTCCCCGGGCGGCTCGGCCAGCCACACCATGCGGACGATGGTGTCGCCGCTGTCATTCCACCGGCAGGTCTCCTCATAGACCGCGCCGTCGCCGGGCTCGTGCCCTTCCCATTCCAAACTGCCGGCAGGCGGCTGCGGATCTGCCAGCTCATAGGTGCAGTTGGTCAGGTCGGTGGCCTTGCCGCCGCCTGCCCCGCCTCCTGCGCTCCCGCCGCCACTGCCCGCTGCGGTGCCGCTGGCACCGCTGCCTTGACCGCCGGCCTGGCCGGGGACATCCACCTCGACCTGGCAGGTGTACATCCCGCATGTGGTGCTGCCGCTGCCTTTCGGTCCTTCATCGGCGACCGCGACCGTTGGCATGGATAAAGCAGTGAGAAGGCACGCCGCCGCGGCGGTGACGCGGCGGGTCAGCATGGTTTGCCCTGAGGTTCGTCACGAATGACACGCCAGCCCTCGGGCCACTTCTCGAGCGTGCTGACGATCAGGTACTTGGTCAGCCGGTTACTGGGAAGGGTGACCGGCTTCTCGGTGTCGGCATCGACGGTCTGCCACTGAGAGATGTCCAGGCAGCTGGAGACGGTGGCGTTCGGGATCTTTCCCGTGGTGTCGTACTTGGTGACGGCCGGGTCGGTGACACGGACGTCACCGATGTTGATGAGCCCACGGTCATGGGTGCGCTTGGCGTCAGCCGTAGCGTTCTTCAAGGCGGCCGAGGCGGCGTACTGCTTGAGGTCCGCACCAGCACCGCTCCGGCCGGCGTACAGCTTCTCCATCTCCTGCCAGTAGCCCTGGTAGGTGGCGATCACTTCCTTCTTCGCGGCTTCTGCCGGGTCCACGGAGACGGCCGGCGACGGCACCGGTGCGGACGAGGTCTCAGCTGGCGCTTTACCGTCGTTGTCAGATGAGCACGCGGACAACGTGAGCACAACGCTCAGCGCGGCGGCGGCAGCGGCCCGGTTCCGCATGCGAACGGCAGCGGACTGCAGCGGGCGTGGTTGCGGGCGTATCACGTTCTCTCCATGTCCTGGTCCAGGTGGTTTGAGAGAGCAGCGGCCGTGGCTGCCGGGCGTGACAGCGATGGCGCCCACCTCGCGGTCACTGATCTCAGCGCGGCAGCACCCAACTCGCGTATCAGCTTCAACGCGTCCCAGGTCTCATCGCCGGCGGTGATGCAAGTGCCGCCAGCCCCTGACGCGGCAACTCTTGCACCGGTGGTCACGGCTGGTCCCGGGGGAGGGGAAAGCGGGCAGGGGCGCCCGGGTGCTCCTGCCCACGCCGAGGCCCAAAGCGTTCGAAGGACCCGCAGTCCGGCACTGCTCGACAGCACAGTGGTGCCTTGGCCTGGTCCGACCACAGGTGCAAGGGCCAGGGCCGGGAAGCAGTCGGGGGATAAGGCACCCAGGCACCGCGCGGCCCTCCGCGGAAGGCAGCAGTTGCGTGCGGGTCGCTGCGTGCCCTTTCACACGGTGCCGGTGACATAAGCCTGCCGACGAGGCTGGCCGGACGTTGGGGACGATCGGCCTTTGCCCGTGCTTCCAAGCCGCGTCCGTCGGAGGTGGGCAGGCGGCCCGCAAGCACTCAAGGGGATCAGGGCAAGTCCGGGCGGAGGATGTCGGAGTGCTGGTGCTGGACACGGCGCTGCGCTCCCACGGCGATCGCACGCAGACCACGCCGGGTCTTGGCCAGTGTGCGGGAAAGGTCGGCGAGTACCTCACGGGCGTCTCCGAGTGCGTCGTCGCAGCCTGACGTGGCGGGCTGCCACCGGCCCTGTTCATCGCGCTGGCGGCCGATGTCGGTGCACACGTCGATCAGTTGCGTCATCAGGGCCTGGAGCCGGTCGTTCCTCGAGGCGCTTAACTCGGCTGTCTGCAGATGCTGCGTGGTCAAGGGATCCTCTTTGGTGTTCCGGTGCGGCGGCATGGCCGGCAGCCGCAATGCGTCTGGGTCGGTCAGGGACGGTCCGATGCCGCCTGCGCAGCTGCGCGGTCGTGGACCAGGCACAGATGGCTGCGAACGGATCGTGGCGAGCACATGCATGTCTCCAGCGGTGATGGGGGCCAACAACGCTGTGGCACGAGTGGTTGTTACGGAACGTAGCTGTGAAGGTCGTTTCCGCTTGCGGGGGATCTTTCTACGCGCAAACCGCTCTGTCAACGATCGTTTTCGGCTAGTAAACGATCGTTGAGAGTTGGGGAGGCGGTCGCTAGGGTTCCTTGTGCACGGCAGCCGCCGCATCCCCAACTCCCGGGAGCCCCTTGGTGGAAGAGACCCCGTCCCTGCCGGAGACGCTCCAGCGCCTTCAAGCGATCATTCAAGCCCAAGGCCTGGACCGCTCCCAGATGCTCAACCCAACTGAGCTGGCGGCCAGAACGGCCCTGTCCGAGGACACGGTCCGCACCCTGCTGGCCGGCGGCCCCTCGCCGTCCGACACGGTCAACGACCGCGCTCGAGCCCGCATCAGCACCCTGGCCAAGGCGCACCTGCAGCGCAGCGGAAGGCGCATGTCCGATCTCGCCGCCGACATCTCCGGGGAACTGGGGATCTCCGAAAACTGGGCCCGCCAGATCTGCGAGGGCAGAAAGGTGCCCAATCTGGAGGTCACCCACGGGCTGGCCGAGTACTTCGACGTGGACGGAGGAGTGACTTTCTTCACCGCCCCGGCTGACGAGGCCCTCAGCCGTGCCCTGCAGCCGGTTCTGCACACGCTGGAGAAGCCGGAGAACGACCCTGTCCAGGCGCTGATGAACCGATACGGCGTCAAGGGAACGGACTTGCGGATGCACGGCTCCATGACGCGCAGACAGCTGGAGCGACTCCTGGAAGGAGTCTTCAGGTCGGTGCTGCCCGAGGAAGAGGACACAGGCCGATGAGCACCAGGGAAATGAAGGCCCTGCTGGCCGAACTCGGCAAAGAGGCGGCCAAATCGATCGAAAGGCCCGCGGAGCCGAAGGTCGTGATGCACGAGTTCTGCCGGGCGATGGCCGTGCGCCGCAACCGGCCCGTCCAGCTCCTCTTCCGGGCTTTTCCCCCTGACATTCCCGTCTCAGGCATGCGCTTGGACTGTGGAGACCGCTCCATCGTCGTGGTCGAGCAGAACACTCACCCAGAGGCCCAACTCGTCATCCTGGGACATGAGTTATGGCACGAAATACAAGACGACGGCGGTCATCACATACCCGGTGTGACTGCCTCCGCCCGAGCGCTCAGCCCGGACCGTGCGCAAGAGGTCGTCCGCGAGGCGGCGAAGCAGATACTCGCCGCCGCAGAGGTCCCGCGCGAGGCATTCCGGGCGGTGGCCGCCCGGGCAAACTCCGCGGAGGACCACGAAGTAGACGCGGAAACGTTCGGCCTGCTGTTCGGCCGTGAGGTACGCACCTGGATGAAGGGCCGCTACGCCGAAGGGCCGGTCA
The DNA here is from genome assembly GCF_055574875.1 of Streptomyces sp. NPDC034670. Classification (NCBI taxonomy): domain Bacteria; kingdom Bacillati; phylum Actinomycetota; class Actinomycetes; order Kitasatosporales; family Streptomycetaceae; genus Streptomyces; species Streptomyces sp. NPDC034670. The sequence goes on along the minus strand of NZ_JBVITR010000053.1, from coordinate 15,923 downwards.
GCCCCGCCACCGTCGAAGGGCGCATCAACCTCTCGCTCAGCAACCGCACCGGAATCCTGTGATGAGCCCTCACTTCCACATCCCTTACGCGTTACCCACCGCCCTTCTGGCCCTCGCCTTAATCCTGAAGCTGCCCACCTTCGCGCGGGCCTGGCGCGACCCGGACGTGCGGGCCACGACCCTGCTGCTGACGTGGGCCACCGCCGTCCTCGTCGTCATCACGCCCGTCAACATTCACCGGCTCAACACGCTCACCGGCGTCCCGAACATCGCCTCACCCTGGGCTTACTCATTCCTCACCGCATTCTGCGCCACCGCACTGACCATGATCACGAGGTGGCGCGAAGAGCCCTCCGCGGAACGCCAGCGCAAGATGCGGCGCATTTACATCACCTATGCCTGCATCGTGGCCGCCCTGTGGCTAACCTTCTTCCTGGCCGACGCACCCGAGGAACGCATCTACGACCTGGACACCTACTACGCCAGCACACCGTGGATGCGGGAACACATCCTGCTGTACCTGGGCGCCCACATGGTGTCCTCCCTGGTTGCCGCCTACATGCTGTGGAAATGGTTCCCAGAGATCACCAATCGCTGGCTGAAAACCGGCGTCGTCTTCCTGCAGGCCGGCTTCGCCTCCGGCCTGCTATTCGACGTGGCGAAGTTCTGCGCACTCGGCGCCCGCTGGGCCGGCACTGACTGGGACGTTCTGAGCACCCGAACGGCACCTCCTTTCGCCCTCCTGGAAGCCATCCTGGTGGCTGTCGGCTTCACCATGCCGCAGGCCGGACCGTTCCTGCACCGCTGGCTTCGCGACCAGCGCGACTACTGGAGACTGCGGCCACTATGGCAGGCGGTACGTGTCCTCGCGCCGGCTGCAGCCACAGCACGCTTCGGACTCTGGACCCCCCTCGACCTGCGGTTGATGCAGCGCCAGCAGCGCATCCATGACGCTCTGCGCCTACTCGCCCCCCACTTCGATCACATCTTGTACCAGCGCACATACGAAGCCGCACTGACCACACACAGCGAAAAGACGGCTCGAGGAGTGGCCGGAGCCGTCGCCATCCAAGCCGCCATCAACGCCTACCAAACAGGCAGGCCGAGCATTGCCGGCGACGAAGTTCCACAGCTCGCCCCGCACGTCAGCGACCACATCCACGTCATCTCTCAAGCCATGCACCACCGCCGCACCCTGGACTTCCTTCGCCGACGGGCGACCGCCACAGAAAGTATGAACACGCATGCATGACACCCTCACAGCTCGCCGGCCAACCGCCATCGTCATCGGCGCCAGCGCGGCTGGACTCTTCGCCGCGACGGCTCTCGCCGAATTCGCCGATGTCACGATCATCGAACGTGACACCCTTCCCCAGGGACCTGAACCCCGCCGCGGCGTTCCTCAAGCCCGCCACGCACACCTGGTGTGGAGCGGCGGGGTCAAAGCCTTCAACGAACTACTGCCCGGACTGGTGGACGACATCGTCGCCCACGGCGCCAACCTGGTACAGGTCATGGGCGGCATGGTCTCCCGCGCGCCCAACGAGGTCTGGTTCCGACGCTTCACCTCCACCCACCACCACAACCTCGTCTGCTCCCGCGACCTGCTCGACTTCCTCATACGCGACCGGGTCCTCGCCAACGAGCACATCACGCTCCGCGAGAACACGACCGCGCTTGGCGTGACGGGCAGCGCCACCCGGATCACAGGAATCCGCCTACGCACCGGTGACAACGAACACAACCTCAGCGCCGACCTGGTCCTCGACGCCTCCGGCCGCGGCTCCCGCGCCCCACGATGGCTCAGTGACCTAGGCTTGCCCGAGGTCACCGAACGGGAAGTAAACGCCGGCGTCACCTACGCCACCCGTCTCTACCGCGCTCCCGGCACCAGCGCGGACATCGACTTCCCGCTCGTCAACGTCCAGGCCAACCCAGCCAAGGCCCCCGGCCGCGGTGGCATCATCCTGCCGATCGAGCACAAACGCTGGATCGTCACTCTCTCCGGCACCCGCGGCGGCGAACCCACCAGCGACCCGGACGCCTTCGTCGATTTCGCCCTCGGCCTGGACGATCCCGTCATCGGCGAAGTCCTCAAGGACGCCACCCCGCTCAGCGACGTCACCACCAGCCACGCCACTGCTAATCGACGCCGCTACTACGAGAAGATGAAACACTGGCCTGACGGCTTCACTGTCCTCGGCGATGCCATCGCCGGCTACAACCCTGTCTACGGACACGGCATCACCGTCGCTGCCCAGTGCGCCCTCGCGGTCCGCGACGTACTCCACACCACGAGCCTGCCCAACTCCGGCACCGCCCGCCGCCTCCAGCGAGCCGTGGCCCGCCCCGTCTCCGCGGCCTGGGATCTCGCCGTCGGACAGGACATCTTCTACCCCGGCGCCACCGACACACCACCCACCCTCCCGGAGCGATTCCTCGCCCGGTTCGTCGATCGTGCTGTCGCCACCGGAGCTCGCAACCCCCGCGCCCTAGGAGCCCTGCTAGACGTGATGAGCATGGAGAAACCCGCGACACGGCTGTTCTCCCTCACCGACATGATCATTCCCATGCTTTTTGGACCGAGGAAGCCCTACTTGCCGGGCCCGCCCCTGACCGAGGCAGAGCGCAAGACCACCCTCTCCTGATCAATCCACATGCGGAGCTGGCAGGCGTTCACTCCAGCCCTCACATGGTCATCGAAGACGACCCGCCGCGGCTGGGGCCTGCTCCGGAAGTGACTTGTGACCCGGGAATTCGACATGCTGCGGGCCCGTAGGTGACGCGGCTGGACGGCATGATCTGACGGACGAGGCACGGGCGGTGGTCGAAGCATTGCTGCCGGCGGTCATCTGTACTCCTTCTCCTGCGGTTGTTCGGCCGACGGTGTGGCAGCGCTACGTCGGCCAAGGAAGCTGCCCACCCGGTCGAGCTGGCCGGCGGCCCGGGCCGTGAGCTGCTCCAGGGGGGCGGCTCCGGCCAGGGTGCGGGCTGAGCGTTCGAGGGCAGCCGCCTGGTGCGGGCGGGCATAGTCGGCGAAGACGTCGTCGAGGTGGGGGCCGGTGATCCGGACGGGTCCGATGCGTCGTCCCTGGACGGTCAGCGACAGGTAGTGCTCGAAGCGGTCCAGGGCGGCGACCACGTCGGGGCCGGGGTCGTCACCCCACTCCGAGACGATCGGAGCGACGGCGGACCGGGAACCGGCGGTGATGGCCAGGGTGGAGGCGTTCTGCACGAGTGAGAGCCGTACCGCCATGGGCAGGCGGGCGAGCAGTTGGGTCATGCCGTGGACGTGCACCTTGTACTTGCGGAAGTCCTCGAACATCGCGGCGATGGTCTCCGGGGCGGCACCGGTCAATGTGATCAGCTCGTCGAAGTACGCCCGGAACGGCACCCGCTGCTCTTCCGGGATGTCGCGGCGGGAGCGCACCGCGCGCAGCAGGTCGCGGGCGAGGAGTGCGGTGATCAGCCGGTCGGTGGGGCCGTTGCCGCCCGGACACACCCACACGATCATCCGGGAGTCCATGGCGGTGCGGATGTTGTAGACCCCGGCAGGCTGACCGAGGAAGGCGCGGGTGACCGGGTTGGCGGCGAGCCGGGCGATCGGGTTGAGGACGACGGCGAACGCATCCGGCGGCAGCGTCGGGAAGACCACCTGCCACCAGGAGCGGGTCTCCTCATCCAGCCGTCCCTCCACCGCCGCGAGCGCCGCCTTGCGGAAGCCGGTGTCGGTGAGCAGGGCCCGCACATGGAAAACCGTCGCCTGGTCCTCGGGCCGCCCGGCCCGGCAGGCGGCCTCGTTGACTGCCACCAGGACGGCGACGGCGGCGGTGAGGATGGTCAGTGCGCGGGGTGCGCTGGCGTCGTCCCAGCCCAGCGCGGAGGCGTAGGCGTCCGTGACGGCTTCGACGACCTCATGCGCCACCTGGTCGTGGTGCATACCGATCGGATTCCATGAACTGACCTGCGGGGCGGGCCCGACGGCGTTCAGATCGATCAGCGCTATCCGCTCGGCCAGATGGGTGTGGGCCAAAAACGGCAGGGCGCGAGGCCAGGAGTCGCGGTGCGGGTCGACGAACATCAGCCCGCCGCCGGCGTGCGCCCAGCCGATCGCCTGCGCCAGGGCGCGTTCGGTCTTACCGCCGCCGGCCTTCCCCACCCCGACTTCGAACAGCGTCTCGCGCGCGTAGGTGGCGACCAGGCGTCGCCGTCCGTCCGGCGCTGTGTAGATGCCCTGCAGTAGCAGGCCGGGATTGCCGTACTCGAAGGCCGGCAGATCGGTGGCGAGCAGCGGCAGGCGGCAGTGCACGGTGGGCGGCTTGAGCAGACCGGTCAACTCCTCCAAGCGGACCCAGTTCGCCCGGGGCGGCTGACAGTGCCCCAGCTCCCAGCGCCGCTCGAAGCCCCGCCGGCTGGGCCAGCGGTCCACCCCGAACCGCCAGGGCCCCAGGCTCCATCCGCGCATCGCCCACCGCGCGCCACCACCGAACACATCGAAGGCGGCCTGGAGCTGGGCGAGCCGGGCCTGGGCACGGCCCTCGGTGTCGGAGGCGCACATCACCAGCAGCTGCACCCGCACCAGATGGTCGTCCTCGGCGAGCTTGCCCAGCGCCTCGGCCGCCTCCACCCGGCGCGGGACGGGCGGCATGACCAGACGGCGCCCACCCACGCCCCCGCCCTGCTTTCCTGTGACCAGCTGCTGCAGCTGCCAGGTCAGGGAGTCCTCAATCCCGCTGGCGTCCTGGCGTACCCAGCGGGCGGCCCGCTGCGCCTCGCGCCGCTCGACGCGGCGGGCCTGGGCCATCAGCTGCACACGACGCGCCCGCAGTACCCACTTCGGAGCGCGCTGGATGTCCAGGCGGACCTCGGCGAGGTCTCCCAGCTCCGCGCGCAGATCGGACACCGCATCAACGAGCGGCTGCAGCGGGTCGGGCTCAAGAGGCACCTCGCGCAGCGGCGCGGTGGGCCTGCCCCGCAGCACGAACTCGGCCCGCACCACGTACTCACGCGACTTGTCCCTGAGGGGAGAGGCCTTCTTCACGGTGACGTCCGGTCCGAACGGGGTGATCGACAACAGCCGCTGCGCTCCGGCCGGTCCCTCAATGCGGTAGCGCAGCGGCGCGGTGCCGTCCGCGCGCAGCCGGATCTGCACCGTCTTAGACCGGCGCGGCGCCCACCAGGGCATGGACGTGGAGGCCCTGGCCAGCTGCACCCCGCGGCGGAAGATCTCCTCCAAGGACGGGTCGAAGTGCCGTGAGGGCACCAGCTCCAGCGCCATCCGCTGAGCCGAGGCCTTCTTCGCCAGGCGGCGCACCACCATCTCGCCCACCGCCCAGCCGATCAGGGCGGCCGTGGCGGGCACCCACCAGTAGGTGATCAGCCAGCCGGCGGTGCGGGCGAGGCCGGTGAGCAGGCCGAACACCTCACCGAAGGCCGATGCGGCGGCCTGACCGCTCAGGTACGGGGCTGCGGAACCCATGCGGAGACTCCCTTCGCCGAAGCGGTGCGGGTGAAGTACAGGTCGGTGATGCGGCCGTCGCTGTAAGTGCCGCCGCGGTCGGTGCCCGCCCACACCAGGTGCACCACCGCCCGGTCCGGGCGCCCGTCGCGACGGGCGATGGCGGCCTGGATACGGAAGCGAGCGGTGGAGAATGCCGGCGCGACGGTCTCCTGCCGGACGAAGTGCGCGGGCCACCGGTTGCGGCCCTCGCCTGTCGCGTCGGCCCGCAGCAGTGCCCGGCCTGCCGTGAGCAACTGCCGCTCATCACCGGCCGGAAGGTCGGTGGGCCACGCGCTCTCCAAGGCCTGCTGGATGGCCCGGTCACCGGCCGCGCCCTCCCCGCGCGGCGGCAGCATCGATGCAGGCGCCGATCGGCCCGGTGCAGAGGCGGTCGCGCGAGCTGAACGGGAAGCTGGCGGGGCACTGCCGGTGAAGTGACGGCCGGCAGGGGCGGTCGCTGCATCCGCATGGGCCGGCGCGCTGGGTGGGTGCGGCATGGTCAGCAGGACGAGCCCGGCGACGGCCAGGGCCACGGCGGTGATCACCAGCGGACGCGGCGAACGAGGCGAGCGAGGAGAGTGCGTGTTCACAGCAGACGGGCCCCTCCCGCGTAACCGGACATCGCATCGACCGGGTCCAGACGGACGACGGTGCCGGGCCGGGGAGCGTTGACCATCCGGCCGCCGCCGACGTAGATGCCGACGTGGTAGATCGTCGAGTCCCGCCCGGGCGCGTAGGCGTAGAAGACCAGGTCACCCGGTTTCAAGGCGCTGGTGCCGCCGCTGGCGGGGATCCGCCGCCCCACACCGGCCTGGGCGGCAGCGGTACGCGGCAGACGGATGCCGGCCTTCGCGTAGGCGTAGGTGGTCAGACCCGAGCAGTCGAAGCCCTTGATACCTGTGCCGCTTTTGCCACTGGGGGAACAGCAGATTCCCGTGCTCGGCCCGTTCGCGTTGCCGCCGCCCCACGAGTACGGCACACCCCGCTGGGCGAGGGCCGCCTCGAGCACGGTGCGGACCTTCCCGGACATGTCTTTCAGGTCCGGACTCTTGGCAGCCGCGGTGTACTGGTCGATCCAGCCCAGCACGTTGGCCACGTATGCGCTGGAGCGGTTGTACTGGAAGAGCGCAGCCTTCAACTGGGAGCGCTGGCCCAGATCGCGGCCGCCTCCGCACAGGTAGACCGCGGCGCCGAGCGCGGCATCGTCGGCATTGTGCGGATTGGCCGTGCCGTCACTGCCTGCGTCCTGGCCCACGCCCTCCCAGGTGGAGGGCAGGAACTGGAACGGCCCGACCGCCCGCTCCCCGCTCGCGGTGCCGTCCCAGCGTCCGTTGTCGGTGTCGGGGAAGACGGTGATGTTGCCGCCGGCGCCGGAGCCGTTGAGGAGCACCCCGTAGATCTTCGGACGAATGTCCCCGCCCGCGCTGACGGTACGGCCGGCGGCGTGGTTGGACTCGACCTTGGCGATCCCGGCCAGGACCGGCCAGCGCATGCCCCGGCACCGGGGCACGTGCCGACCCACCCGCTGCACGGCGTTCTTGTACGCGGCGAGCATGCGCGGCGGAATGTCCGCAGCCGTACCGCCGTCGACGACACCACCGTCGCCGTTCGCAGCGCTCTGCAGCGCGACATAGGCACTGATCGCGTTCGAGACCGGAGCAGCACAGCACACCGCGGACAACAGCAGCAGCATCCCCAAGCACCCCCACCGTCCCAGACGGCGCCGCACGCGCCTCACTCCTGCTCACCGTCCTCGGACGCCCCGGGCGACTCCTGCCGGCCGCGCTCCTGGCGCAGCCGCTCGGCCTCGGGCGCGGTCCTGCGCATCAGCTCCTGCATCCGGACCCGGGCCTCCCCGCGTGCACGGCTGTGTGCACTGTCGCCGCCGGGAAGCACCGGCCCCGGAGCAGCCGAACCGTTACCGCTCGGGAGCCGGTTCGGTGACGTCACCGGTGCGCTTACCTGCGTGGCGCCGCCTTGGACTGGAGATACTGGCGCGCTGCTCTGTGTGGAGGAGGGCTGAGAACGGCTCGTGACACTGTCTGCACCTGCTGTCTGCTGCAGGGGGTCCGTCCGTCGCCCGGGAGCCGACGCCGGTGCGGTCGGGAGCCGGCGGCCGCCCGACGAAGCGGGCCCGCCCGGGGCGTCAGGGCTCTCCCGCAGCGCGCGGGAGACCTGCCGGGCGGTGTCGCTCCAGGCCCGGCCATCCCCACGGACGGTGTTGCCCCACACCCGCACCTGCTGGCGGGCGTCCTGGGAATAGCGCGAACCGACTGCCTTGGCCTGACGGACCGTGGCCGGCAGGCCGACGGTCGCCCCGTAGGCGGCCCGGCCGCCGCGGTGCAGGATGCGGTAGCCGCGCAACCGCACGAGCCGGTTGTGGGCGCGGGTGGACAGCAGGGTGCGGTCGGCATGCTGGTTGTGCAGGACCTCACCTGTGGCTGCGTCGATGATCTGGCCGTCGTCGTCGCGGTAGCGGTCACGCGGGCCGCCGGGCCTGTGCGGTCCTGCGCCCGGGCCTGCCAGCCCGCCGCTGCCCGGCCCGCCTGGTCCTTGACCGGGCGTGCCGCCGGCGTGCGGATCGTCGCCGTCGGCTGTGGGTTTTTGCCACTTGGCCAGTTGTTCTCGGTCCGGACGCTTGCCGATCAGCAACCAGTGGCCGCCCTTCGCGCCCAGCCGCGCTCCCAGCCCGCCCACAGCTGCCGCCGCGGTGAGTGGGGCGAGTCCGCGCCCGGCTTCGGTGCTCGCGTCGGTGAGGATCCGTCCGGTGTCGACGGGCATGCCCGCCCCGTCGACCAGGGAACCGAGGGCGCCCATGAGCCGCTGCCGGGTGCCGAGCATCCCGAACCGACTACCGCCGGTGAGGGCGCGCAGTCCGCCGCCGTACCCACCGAGTGCGGCGGGGGAGTTCATGGCCAGGGTGGCGCCGAGTTCGGAGGTGTCGCCGGGCAGGTGGGTGCCGCCGACCTTGGCGTAGCGCATCCGCATCGCCATGCGCCGGCCGAAGGAGCTGATGCCGGTCAAAAGCCTGCGGTGCCCGGCCGCCCCGGCGACGGCCAGCACGTCGATCAGCAGGATCCGCTCCACCATCAGATCGGGGCCGTCGGTGAGGGTGGCATCGACGGCAATCGCGAAGAACGGCACGACCGCGCAGACTGCGACCAGGGCGAGGACCGCGATGCCCCAGATCGACAGCCACTTCCACACCGACTGGCGTGCGGGGCCGGGCAGCATGGCGGCGACGAAGGTGATGCCGCCCGCGGCGGCGGCCGCCGCGCAGATGGCCTGGGTGCCGAGCAGCACGATGGTGCTGGACAGAAGCATGCCGCAGATGAACAGCGCGGCTACAAGCAGTAGCAAGGCTCCGCCGACCCGCCACCAGGTGGGCTTCTCGGCGTAGGCGGCCGATGCCTTGCCGACGTCGCCGGCCCGCTTCAAATCCTGCAGGAAGGCGTCAAACTCGCGGTCCTCGTCGGTGACGAGCGCGTTGGAGGCATTCAGCAGCTCGCCGCCGGGCGTGAGCGAGGGAAGAGCGTCGTCCGTTCCGGTGTCGCGCGCGATGTCCTCGCCGCTGGGGACGCCTTCTGCAAAGCCGCGCTCACAGTACGCCCTGCCGGGGCCCTTGATCTTGCTGCAGACGTCCTTTCCGCGGTCCGAGACCGAGACGTCGCCCGCCTCGTACCCGCCGGTGATCCACTTCAGATGGACGGCGTACGCCGTGCGATCGGCGGGCTTGGCCGGGTCGAGGATGCGCCCGTACTGCAGCAGCATGTACGGCTTGACGATCAGCGCATTGGTGACCGCGTCCTGAAGCGGCCGGGCGATGTCGGTGGAAGAGGCCGGCGTGGCGGCCTCCCGCCGGTAGCAGTCGGCCTCGGCGGCCCCCGTAGCGGTGGCGCACGGGGAGCTGCTGGCGAGTTTGCCGCCCCAGTCGTAGGCGTTGACGCTCTGCTGGGCGACCTCGGTCCCCACCTGCTGGCCCTGCCCCAGCGGCCCGTCCGTTGCGAGGAGGTAGTCCGGGCGGACGAACGCGGACGCGGCGAACGCCGCGATCAGCAAGGTCAGGAACATCTCCCCCAGGCCGCGGCCGATGCGGCCGCGCACCAGCAGGAAGCCGGTGAACACGAAGGACCACGCCAGCAGCAGCCCCTTCACCCCGAGGGTGTCGACGACGATGTCGTCGTAGACGTCGGCGACCTTCTGCGCGGGGACGGTGAGGATCTTCAGCAGTGGAAACCGGAACGCCACCTCGATCGCCCACCCGGCGAGGCCGGCCAGCAGCCGGATCAGGGTGAACAGCCCCGAGAGGGCGAACGCCAGAGCCTGGGATTTGAAGGCCACGATGGAGCCGCCGGAGGCGTTCAGCTCGTACCCGTTGATCGGCACACCTTCGGAGGAGTCGATGTTCAGCGGCGCGAGCAGACCCTCACTCTCACTGTTGCTGCCCGCCGCGTACACGACCTGGCTGTTGACCATCACAAACACACCGGCCAGCAGCATGACGAACCCAGCTGAGAGCAGCGTGCCGCGGTCTGCACGCACCATCAGCCCCGCCCCCGCCGCCCGACGGTCCGTCCCCGCCACGGCACGAGGGAGGCCAGGCCCACTCCGGCCGGCACCAGCCTGCTCACCGCTCCCGCGACGTCGTGGCGTCCGGCAGAGGCGGAGATCGTGAAGCTACGCTCGCAGTACGCCTTACCCGGCCCCATGATTGCCGCGTACGGATCCTGACGCGGGGCGGGGCGGTCCCCGGCGGCGAAGGCCTGCCCGGTGCGCGGCCACCAGGCCTCCGGCAGGCTCACCGACAGCACCAGGACGAGCACGCCGACGGCCACGACGATGACGGTGAGGACGCTCGCGGTGGCGGCGATGCGCCGGGAGCGGCTGGGGGAGAAGGAGCTCATGCGTAGGGTTCCTCTGGACGGCCACCTGGACGATCACCGGCGGTGGCGCCGGCGAGCGGCGCGGATGCGGGGGCGGTGGTACGGCGCCCCGGGGTGGTGGTGATGGAGGTGGCGATGCGCTCGATGCGGGGGATGACGGCCTTGACGCGGCCGGTGTTCTGCCGCGGGCAGGTCAGCAGGAACTCGCCCTCGCGGCCCTTCTGTCCGACCGGGGACAGGCCGGTGGTCACCAGCCGCACCAGCTCCGGGTCGGTGGGGTCCAGGCCGACGAACTCCAGCCCGCGCCGGGCCCGTTCACGGTCGGTGGTGCGGGCCAGTGCCCGGTAGGCCATCAAGCCCCGGTCCGGCCCGAGCTCTTCGGCGTCGTGGGAGCCGGCGATGAGGCCGGCGCCGTGCTTGCGGCCGTCGTGGAGGATCTCGTGGACCAGCGCGGTGCCCTCGGCCGAGGAGGTGAGCCAGTACAGCTCGTCCAGCACCACCGCGGTGAACCGCTCCGGGTTTTCGAACGCGGTCTGCCGGGCGATCGCGGCGATCAGGTAGAGCACCGCGCGGCCGATCAGCGCCTCCAGCGGCTGCTGGTGCAGCACCTCCGGCTTGTCGAAGGCCGCCTTGGGCGGCAGCTTCAGCCCGGTCGTGGTGATGACGATCAGGTCGGAGGCGCCGGAGGCGTCCAGCCGCACCGGCGGCAAGGCGGGGTCGAACACCATCCGAGCCAGGGGGTTGGTAGCCACGACCCGGATGAGGCCGGCCAGGGTGGCGGCCGCGTCCTGCCGCTTGCCCGCCTCCCGCGCGGCCATCTCCTGAAGAACTTCCAGCACGCGGTACATCGACGGCTGCTCGCTGGCGGAGGCCTGCTCGACGGCGTGGTGCAGCACCTCGCCGCTGGTGCTCATCGGCCCGATGCCCAGCTGCAGGGTGAGGTAGGACAGGGCGTAGTGGCGGCCCTCAGGACCGTCGAACATGCGCAGCGGGTCGATGGAGACCTCTGCCTGGGTGGCGTCGATGATCTGGTAACGGTCCCTGGCGGCGGTGCGCGCGAAAGTGGCCCACTCGCGTACCGGGGTGCGGTCGATGCAGATGGCGACCCCGCCGCGGGCCCACACCGCTTCCGTGATCAGCTTTTCCAGGACGCTCTTGCCGGCGCCGAGGTCGCCGACGATGCCCATGGAAGCGGAGGCGTCCTGCTTCGGCGCATCCGCCACGTTGATCATCACTGGGCGGGTGGTGCCGCAGTCCAGATCGATCCCGAGGAACATGCCGTTGGGATCGCCGACCTCCGCGGTGGTGAAAGCTCCGCCCAGTGCCCAGTCCTCGGAGAGCTGGTGCTGGGTGAACTCGCGCACCACCCCGGGCCGCACCGTGCCCGGCAGACCGAGCATGAACAGGGCTTCCTGCAGGCCGGCCGGGCGCACCGCCCGGTAGTCGGCGCCGCCCAGCAACGCCGCCAGCGCCCGGGCGCGGGCGTCACAGATTGCGGCAGTCGGCCCCCACACGGTCAGCACGGTGACGGACTGGACCTCGACTTCGACCGACGTGCGGGACAGGCGGGCGTCCAGCTCGCCCAGGTCTCGGGCGGCCTCGGTCAGCGAGGCCGGCATCCCCGTCGGGCGGGCGTCGTACTGGTCGGCCTGGTCGATCAATTCGTTCCTCTTGCGCCGCACCTGGTCACGGGCCTTCTCCGCGGGCACGAGGGTGAGGTCGATGGTGTAGTCGACGGGAAAATCCAGGGTCTCGAGCTGGGCGAACAGGTCGGCGGCGTCCTGACTGACGGCGGGCGGGCACTCGGCCAGCACCAGCTGCGCCTGATAGCCAACCCCGGCATCGGACTCGACCTGCAGCCAGCGCCGCCCCAGCGGCGAGGTGGTGTTCAGCCGCCACCAGGCCTTGCGGCCCGACCGGGTGATCGTGCCCGCGCTCTTGAGCTCGTCGACGTTGTCGAGGTCGGGGTCGATGCCGCCTTCCTGCAGGCGGACCTGGCCGAGGTCGGCGTAGCTGGGGGAGCGCAGCACACCGTCACGGATCTGCCCGCCGTACAGCTCGCTGCTCTCAGCCTCGGCCAGCAAGGGCTCCGCAAGGCTGCGGTGCAGGGCGTGTTGGATCATCCACACGATCTCCGCCGGGCGGGCCGGGCGGAAAGCGATGCCGCCGGCGAGCGCGGCCTCCACCCGGGAGGCCTGCTCGCGGTAGGCACTCACCTCCCGCCGGGCCACGGGAGCGGCCCGCATGCCCAGCATCGGGGCGACGTCCGCCCACATCGCTCCCAGCGAGGCAGCCAGCTGACCACCCGCGGCATCGCTTAGCAGCGGCACCGCCAGCCACAGGGTGCGGCGGTGCATCTCCTGGCCGTCCAGCAGATCCAGGGTGGCCTCGACGTTCTCCACCCACGGATGCGGCTGTCCGCCCGGCGCCTGCTCGGCCGGCTCGAGGCCCTCGATCATGCGCAGGGCGATCTCCCCGGCATCGACCTGCGCGCACAGACCGAACAAGCGCGGCGCCCCGGACAGCGAACGCACCAGATGCGTGATCTTGGTGAGCTGTTCGTCGCGGACCGCAGCCGGCACATAGGTGCCCTGCACGGTCTCCTCACGCCGCCCCCGCGCGTCGGGGCCCGGGTGCAGCCGGTAAACGGCCCACACGCTGCCGTGTGTCGACCACACCAGATGCCCGGCGATATGACGGATCGGCACCCTCATCGCACACCCCTGCCCCGCTCGGCGAGCGCGAGCAGCTGCTGTACCCCCGACACCGGACCCACCGGCTCCTGGCGCGCACGTACCGCCGGGCGCCGCGGCGTGGGCGTGCGGGGCACCGCGCTCCGGCACGGCCTCCGGCCGGCAGCGTGCTGCGCGGTCTGATCCGGTACGGCCGCAGACGACAAAGAGGGGGCAGCGCCGTGCTCGATGGTGGGGATGCCTTCGACGGTGAAGCCGCCCAGCAGCGCGCGGGCAGCACGGTCCCGGGCGGCGCGCCCGCCGATCCGCCCGCCGTGCGGCTGCCAGGCCAGCAGCACCCAGCCCAGCGCGGCCTGCAGCGGGGCCCGCCCCCCGATCTTCGGGCGGCGCATCGCCCAGATGACCAGCGCCCAAGCCGCGATCGGCACCGGTCCCATCCATGACCACAGCGGGATCGTCTTGATCAGGAGGAAGCCGCCGCCGACAGCGACCGCGATCTGCGCCGGAGTGTAGGGGCCGAGCGGGATTTTCCAGTCGGCAACCTTGCCCAGCACCCACGGATGACGACGGGCCGCGGTGTAGAAGCGTCCGACCCGTCCTGCGGTCGCGCTCACAGCCACCCTCCGGCACCGATGGAGTGCTCCCGGGAGAGGAGAAGCGGATCGGCACCGCGCGCGGGGCCGGGGACGGCGGGGGCGCCCTGGGCGGGGTTCTTCACCTCGTCCTCGAACATGTCCGCCAGGTCCTCGCGGGAGTTGTACAGCCCCAGCGCGATGATCATCAGCAGCAGGGCGCCGATACCGGCCTTCAGACTGAACTTCTGGATCATGATGACGACCACCAGCACGACCAGACCGGCCTGCAGGCCCTTGGTCGCCCAGTCCTCGAACATGGTGATCCAGCTGTCGCCGAGGTCATCCAGCTGCCCGGCGAGCACCACACCGTGCACCCCCATCACGACCGGCCCCCCTTCTTGGCGGACCCGGACCCGAGCGCCACCACGTCCCACCTGCCCGAGCGGGCCGTGAGCTCCATCTCGTAGGCCAGCGGCCAGCGCCCGGCTGCGTCGCGGGCCTCCACCTGCGCCAGCACACGGACCGTGGTGCCGTCGTCCGGCACCTTCTCCCCGGCCGCGGTCTCCTCGAGGGCGAGAACCTGCCGGACGGTAACCGCGCTGTACGGGGCAGGGGAGACGGCCGACAGCTTCACGCCGGGCGCGAGATAGCGCTCCACCTCACCGGCGTCGGTGAGGTAGGCGCCCAGGAACTGCCCGACCGTGGAGGACAGCTCCCCCTCCGGGACCCTCACGCCGTACGGCGACTTCGTCACCTCGGCCCGGCTCGGGCCGGCCACCACACTCGGCGCTTCGGTCACCGTGAACGAGCCGCCGTCGTCACTGGACGCCACCGGGACGGCGAAGTAGCGCATTGAGGCGTCGGCGTACTGCGCAGCCACCGTCACCCACCACCGGCCGGCCTCGTGCTGCGCACTGCGCACCGCGGTCACCGATTCCAGCCGCGCGTGCGCATCGGCGGCCCGGTCGGGCAGCTCGACGTCCGGCGCCAGCGACTGCGCAAGCCGGGCCTGCGTAGTGGCGGTGTCGTCGGCGCTGCTGCGCAGCCACGCACCGACGAACAACTGCGCATAGCCCGACGGGTCGGCCGCAGAGGTTGCCGTGGTGCGCATCGTGGTGGGCGTGGACTTCGGGATGGCCGCGACCGTGGTCGGGCCAGAGACCACCGCCGCGCCCAGGGCGACGGGCCCGGCCGCGATCGCGGTGAACAGGACCAGACGCGACAGGCGTACGCGGCGGCGCATCTTCTCCAGCCGGACGCCCGCGGCCACCACAGTCGCTGCTTCGGGTTCGGTGGCCTGCTTGCCAGGAGACATGGTCAAACTCCCAGGTCATCAACGTGTACGTGCTGACCTTGAGAGAACCCGCCGACCCCGACCAGACCACCGACCATGAACCCCCGACCACGGTTACGAAGAGGACACAAAACCCGTGGTTGGTCTCATGGTGGGGTCGCCCCTGAGACCAACCACGACCTCCGAGACCGGACCGGCAGCGACGGCTTACCCCAGGCCGATCGCCCCGGAGACCACCACGACCGTGACCGTCGTCTTGTTCTTGGTCCTGGTGTGGTCGACCCCGGCCGACCGCGGCCCCCGGCTGTTCCGGACTGTTCCTCAACCCGCGCCGGGGACAAAGTGTTGCTGGCCGACGACAGACGGGCACTTCTCCCGTCCAACGTCGGATACAGAACGCGAAACGGTCTGCCGACTCTGTCGGCAGACCGTCATGGAAGTTCGGGGCTAGCAGTTGCCGTCGGTCCGTGCGAGGTATACCGACTTGCCTGTGATGTTTCCGTTCTTCAGGCCCGAATCGATGCAGAAGGAGCCACCGGTCCCGTTCGTGCCGATGGCGATCGCAGCATCGTTCCCGCGATTGTTGTAGACGGACCTCGCTGTGAATCGGAGATTCTGCCAGTAGCCCTCGTCCTGGAACTGAAGCTTTTCCCCGAACCCGCCTGTTTGGCTGTAGATGCACACCCAGCCGTACGAACAGTTGTCGTACGCGCTGATCGTTACAGGTTGAGCGGATGCTGCCGGGATCACCAGCCCAACGCTCATCGTGGTCGCTGCTGCGACGATAGCTAACCGGGAAACCTTGGACATTAAAGCTCCCTTCTGTGTTTTGAACTGGGCGAATCAAACTGCCTGTTACCCGCCCAACTGTAGTCATTGAGCACCTTAGAGTTCCTAACAAAGGCGTTGGACGTGGCGGTGGGTGATGAGGCAGGTGGCGAGGCCGAGGAAGGCTTCATGGATGTCGTCGCGTCGTTC
>NZ_JBVITR010000052.1:0-54162 GCF_055574875.1 Streptomyces sp. NPDC034670 | reverse complement strand
CCCCCCCCCCCCCCCCCCCCCCCCCCCCCCCCCCCCCCCCCCCCCCCCCCCCCCCCCCCCCCCCCCCCCCCCCCCCCCCCCCCCCCCCCCCCCCGTCCCGGGACGCTTCCCGCACCCGAGCCGCCGACCGGCGGACGTGGAGGGGCCCGGCTGACGTGTCAGGTCACGGCATCGGGGCGAACTCGGGCAGTGTGAGGGCCGAGTGGGCCGGTCGTGCTGTCCCGGAGGGCATGGTGCCGAGGTCACGCAGCAGGGCGTTGCGTCGTTCCAGGGCCCCCGCCGTGGTGGGGAAGAGCGTGGCCGCGCCGCTGTCGACCAGTGCCTGGTTCAGGGCCACGAACTCGCGCATGTCGCGTTCGTAGGCGGTGAAGGCCGCGGCGTGGTCCCGGTGCGCGGCCAGGGCGTCGGCGAGCACGTAGGCACCGACCAGTGCGAGGCTCGAGCCTTGTCCGGTGAGGAACGAGGGCGCGTACGCGGCGTCGCCGACGAGTGCGACGCGGCCGCTGGACCAGTGGGGCATGCGGATCTGACCGGCCGTGTCGAAGAACAGGTCATCCGCGTCGCGCATGGCGCCGACCATGCCGGGGACCTCCCATCCCGCGTCCGCGAAGACCGCGGCGACCAGCTCCCGCTGGGCGCCGGGGTTCCGGAGGGCACCGGCCGGCGGTTCCGGCCGGTGGAAGTTCAGGAAGGCGTGCAGCTCGTCGTCGTCCCCGACGGCGTAGAGGGCCGCGGCCTTCCCCGGGGTGTTCCACAGCACGAGCTCGCGGGAGAGCCCGAAGGTGTTCGGCATGGTGAACACGGCGAAGCAGTAGCCGAGATAGCGGTGGAACCGCTCTTCGGGGCCGAACAGGGCCCCCCGGGTGCGCGAGTGCGCACCGTCGGCGCCGACCACCAGGTCGAACGTGCGCTGTCGCCCGCTGCGGAAAGTGACGTCGACCCCGTGTCCGGACTGGTCGAAGGTGTCGACGAAGTCGCCGAACAGGAATTCCACGTCGTCGCGGACCACCGCGTGGAGGAGCGCGGTCAGATCCCCACGACGCACCTCGATGTCCTGTCCCCCGGCACCGCCGGCGACGGCGCTCGGACTGACCGAGGCCACTTCACCGCCGTCGGCGTCGAGAAAGGTGCAGCGACGCAAGTCGATGTGGGCGTCCCTCAGCCGCGGCAGCATCCCCATCCGCCGGACCACCTCGGTCGCGGTGCCGCGGACATCGATCGGGTAACCACCGTCGCGCGGTGCGCCCGCCTTCTCCACCACGGTGACCGCGTGTCCGGACCGGTGCAGCCAGTACGCCAGCGCGAGTCCGGAGACACCGGCCCCGCAGACCAGGACGTCGCGCTTCCCGGTGGTACTCACGTTCGTCGACGGACCGGTGGGTGTCATGCCCGGACTCCTTTGCTGGTGATGCGGACGAAGAGCAGGGACAGCGCGGCGACGAGGCCGGCGACGACGAACCCCGTGACGAAGGCCGACTCGGCCGGCCGGCCCGTCATCGGTTCGGTCCCGGCGTCGAGGATCGCGCCGGCGATCTGGACGCCCAGGGCGACGCCGATCACGCGGGTGACCACGAGCAGGCCGGTGGCGATGCCGATGTCCTTGGTCTCGACGGAGGTGGCGGTGCCGGCGAGCAACGCCGTGGTACCGGCGCCCGCGGCGACCGCGGTCAGCACCTTCGCGAGGACGAGCTGCCACTCCGCGGTGTGCAGCGACGCCAGGGCGACCAACGTGGCCGCCGTGACGACGGTGCCCACGACGACCACGGCACGCGGACCGAAGCGCCGCGCCGCGATCCCGCCGACCGAATCGCTCACCGCCCCGGCGAAGACGCCGGGCAGCAGGAACAGCCCGATGTCGGTGGTGCTGGCTCCGAAGCCGTACCCGTCGGCCGACACCGCGAACAGCTGCGGGAGGAGGAGAAGCACCATCCCGGAACTGACGGTGATGACGAGGGTGAGCACGCACGCGTGCCACATCGCGGGCTTCGCCAGCATGCGCAGATCGACCATCGGCGAGGTCGCCCGGCGCTCGACGACGACCCACCCGGTCGCGAGGGCGGCCACGACCACCGCGAGGGCACCGACCACGAGGGGCGGCGCGCCGCCGTCCCTCGTCACCGCCACGAGCCCGAGCATGAACGCGAGCAGCGTGCCGCTCAGCAGGACCGTGCCGGGCCAGTCGATCCCGTCGTCCGACGGGACCGGCGGATCACGCGGCATCAGCCGCGTCACGGCCAGCGTCGTCACGACGACCGCGATCGTCGGCAGCCCGAACATCCACTGCCAGGACAGTCCTTCCGCGATCGGCCCGGCAAGCAGCGTCCCCACCACGCTGCCGCCCGCGAACAGTGCGACGACCAGCCCGATCGCCGTCTGCGACTCGCCTGCCGTGAGGTGTTTGCGCACCAGGATGAAGGACAGGGGCAGCGCGCCCACCATGACGCCCTGCAGTACCTGACCGAGCAACAGCACCGGCAGGTTCGGCGCCAGGCCGGCCAGCAGACCACCGGCCGAGACCACGGCCATCAACCCGACCAGCACCCGTTTCCCGCCGTGGCGGTCGCCGAGTTTACCCGCGACGGGGGTGACGACCGCGCCGGTGACGAGCAACGCGTTGCCGATCAGAGCCCCTTCGCCGGTACCGACCCCCAACTCCCGTTGCAGCAACGGGAGTGCGGGCTCCACCACTGACTGCAGGGTGCCGAGGGCGAGTGCCAGGACGCCGAGGGCGCCGATCGGCAGCCACCCGAGGCGGACCGGGGAGGCCACGGTCCCGGGTGCGGACGTCGTGCTCACCGGCGCTCACCCGGCAGGCCGAACGCCTTCCGCGCCTCGGTGCCGGGCACGGAGAGGTCCTCCGCCTCCCCGGCCTCGGTGCCGGGCACGGAGAGGTCCTCCGCCTCCCCGGCCGCCGCCGCGGTCGTGGCGCCGGCCGGTGCCGGAAAACCCGGCCACGGACCGCCCGCGAGCCGGCGCCGCCGCGAGGCCCACCGTCCGATCCGGTAGGGAGAAGCTGTCATCTGCTGATCACTCCAGACACCACTGGGAGGGGGAACGCGCGGGTTCTCGCGCGCCTCCCACACTTCCCTCCGGCGCCCCGGCGGGCATCGGCCCCCGCAACCGTCCTGGCCTGGTGCGCCCGGACCAGCCACCCACCTGTCCTGGTGCCTGCGCACTACGGCCCGGCTCGGGGCGGGACGCCACCGGGAGTTCGGTGACCTGAGCCGCATCCGGACCGGACCGGTGCCGCCGGGAAGGTCATCGCCCCGGACGGGACGACCGGGCCGCGGCGGCGGAGCACGCGACCGATGTGCCCGGCGGCGCGGAGACGACGCCCGAGCCCTTCCGGGGCGCACGGGTCCGGTGGCGTCCGCCTCGGAGAACCGACTGCTCCACCCGCTGATGAGCACACGCAGGGCTGTGGCGGGGGGACGACGGTCCGGTCGGGTCCGTGCCGGGTGTCGCGGACGCCGGACAGGAAGCTCGTCCCCCCGGGCTCACCGGTGCTTCCCGGCCCGCGACGACCGATGAGGGCCGGTGCGCACGTGCGCACGGACCCCCTGCAGGCCGAACAGGACGAGAAGCTCGACCGCACCGCCGTCGGCGCTGCCCAGCCAGTGCGGCAGGGACGTGTCGAACTCGGCCGCCTCACCGGGCGGCAGCGTCAGGTCGCGCTCGCCGAGCACGAGCCGCAGACGACCGCTGAGCACGTAGAGCCATTCGGAACCCTCATGGGTCTGCGGGGTCGGCTCCAGCGGCTCCGACTCCGCGGGGATGATCATTTTGAACGCGTGCACCCCGCCCGGCCGCCGGGACAGGGGCACGAAGGTCATGCCGAACCGCCTGATCGGCTTGAGGTGGATCCGGGGGTCACCGGTGGGCGGGGCGCCGACGAGGTCGTCCAGCGGAACGCCGTGGACC
Source organism: Streptomyces sp. NPDC034670 (assembly GCF_055574875.1). Taxonomy (NCBI): domain Bacteria; kingdom Bacillati; phylum Actinomycetota; class Actinomycetes; order Kitasatosporales; family Streptomycetaceae; genus Streptomyces; species Streptomyces sp. NPDC034670. Next base: position 50,241 of record NZ_JBVITR010000052.1, on the reverse strand, counting down.
CGGGCCAGGGGCAGCAACAGCTCCAGGGTCGGCCTGCGCTGCCCGTTCTCCAGCCGGGACAGGGTGCTCTCCGAGACGCCGGTCGTCGCCGCGAGGTCGGCGAGGGTGATGCCGCGGTCGCGGCGCAGTGCGCGAAGCCGTGCCCCGACCGCATCGAGCACGTCGTCGTCCCTGGGGTGATCCATCGGGCCACCTTGCCACAACCGCAAGATTCCGTGCCACGTCGCGGGGCGGCTCGCAAGACTGAGCGGCACACGGACCGAGCGGCCCACCGACACAAGGAGCCCCCTGATGAGCACCCCCGATGCGACCGCGTTCTGGGACGGCGTCCACGCGGCCCGGCCGGAAGCCGGCGCCCCCCGGCCGAACGTCCGCCTCACCGAGACGGTGGCGGGCCTGCCGCCCGGTGACGCGCTGGACCTCGGGTGCGGCAACGGCGGCGACGCGCTGTGGCTCGCCCGCCGGGGATGGCGCGTCACCGCCGTCGACCTCTCGGCCGTGGCGGTCGAGCGGCTCGCCGCCCTCGCCCGCGCACACGGCCTGGGCGAGCGCGTCACCGCGGCGCGGCACGACCTGCGCGAGTCCTTCCCGTCCGGTGAGTTCGACCTGATCTGCGCCCACTACCTGCACACCCCCTTCGACCTGGACCGGACAGCGGTCCTGCGCGCGGCCGCGCACGCGCTGCGCGCGGGCGGACGGCTGCTGGTCGTCGACCACGGCCCGACCGCGCCGTGGTCGTGGGACCAGGATCCCGGCATCCGGTACCCGGGCCCCCGGGAAGTCGCCGCGGACATCGGTCTGGACCCGGCCACGTGGACGGTCGAGCGAGCCGACGCACCCCGCCGGATCGCGACCGGCCCGGACGGGCGCACCGCCGAGGTCACCGACCACGTCCTCCTCGTCCGCCGCACCGCCTGACCCCGCGGCCGGCCCCACCGAAGGCAAGGAGACCCCCGTGCCCAGCACCACGCGCCGCGACCACCGCGACGCTCCGCCGCCCCGGACCGGACACAGCGAGACCGAGGTCCTGCGCGGATTCCTCGACCACCTGCGGTCTTCGATCGCCGCGAAGGTCGACGGCGCCCCCGAACCGCAGGTGCGCACAGCCGCAGTGCCCTCGAGCACGAACCTGCTCGGCCTGCTCGACCACCTGGCCTTCGTCGAGCGTTCGACCTTCTCGGAGACGACGTCGCCGACTGGGACGCGACCTTCCACGCCGCGCCGACGGACAGCGTGGCCGATGTCGTGGCCCGCTGCCGAGACGCGGTCGAGCGCGCGAACGAAGTACCCGACCGGTGCACCGACCTCGGCGCGCCCGTCCCCCGACCGCAGTCGGACCGCCCCGCCCCCAGCGTCCGCCGGGCACACACCCACATGATCGAGGAGACCGGCCGCCACGCGGGCCACGCGGACGTCCTCCGCGAACTCATCGACGGCTCGACCGGCCGCTGACCCACCTTCTCCAGGACGAACACACATGATCGCAGCACTACGGCCGCTGCCGCGCCGCTTCCTCCGGTCCGCGCGCACGGTGGCAACCGTCACGCTCACCCTCCTGCTCACCGTCGGCACCACCGCCTGCGCCACGCCGGCAACCGGCGACGACGTTCCCCTCCACGCCGCCGCGACGCGGGACGACCCCCGGTTCCGGAACACCTTCCGACACGGGTTCGCCGACGTCGAGGGCGTCCGCATGCACTACGTGACCGGGGGCAGCGGCCCACCGGTCGTGCTGATACACGGTTGGCCGCAGACCTGGTACGGCTGGTGGCCGATCATGCCGGAACTCGCCGAGCACCACACCGTCTACGCCGTCGACCTTCCCGGGCTGGGCGACAGCACCGGCTCACCGGCCGGCTACGACAAAGCCACGCTGGCGCGGTACGTGCACACGCTGATCGCCGATCGTCTCGGGGTGGACGACGCCCGTGTCGTAGGGCACGACCTCGGCGCCGCAGTGGCATTCCAGTACGCCAGCCGATTCCCCGACGACACCGCACGCCTCGGCTACCTCGACCTGCCGCTGCCCGGGCCCGCGATCGATGCGTCCACCTACCGCTCACTGAGCTGGCACATCGCCTTCCACTCCCAGCGGCGGGTCCCCGAGGCGGTCGTGGGCGACGACGTCCGCGAGTACCTGGCACTGTTCTACCCCCAGGTCTCGTTCGGCGGTACGGCGTTCGGTGGCACCTCCGACCGCTCCCCGTTCACCGACACCGAGATCGACGAGTACGCACGCACCTACAGCCGGCCCGAGGCCCTGTCGGGCGGCTTCGAGCTCTACCGCGCCCTCGACACGGACGTCCGCGACACCGTGGCAGCGGCACCGGTACGCGTCCCGACCCTGCTCATGACCGCCCAGGGGCAGCTCGACGCGGTCCGGGACACGGTGGTCCCGCGCATGACCAACATCGTGCGGGCGGTGGACGTGCCGGACGCCGGGCACTGGCTCGTCGAGGAGAACCCCGGGTTCGTCACCGCCGAGTTGCTGCGTTTCCTCGACGGATGACCACGCCACCGGAGCGGCGCCCTCGACCACGGCCGGGGTACCGGCACTCCCGTCGACCGCACCGGATCCGCCGGCGTGGGTGGTACGGAAGCCCCGGAACCGCTCGTCGGGGACGTCCGTGAGTCCTCCGGCGAGGTGCGCCGGCACGAAGTGGCCCGGATGCTCGACGGCCGGGCGGAACGGTTCCGTTCAGGGAACGCGCAGCCGAGCGGGGCGGGGGAGGGGCGCGGGGGCGGGGAAGCCGTTGCTTCCCCGCCCCCGGGCGGCGGCTCCCGGACGCGGGTGCCCGGCCGGGGTTCCTGCCGGGGCGAGGCGTGCAGGAAGGGCCTCCCGGTGTCGCTCGTCGGTGCCGTGTCACCGAGCGACCTCAGCAGGCCCCGCCGCCGCGGTGTTCCGTGCCGACGGCCGGGCCGTCCACCTCGGTCGCCCGGGGCGTGACCCGCCCGGCTCACCGGTTCGGAGACGCCGCGGACCACGGGGCGCGTGCGCGGCCGCGCCCGCGAAACCGGACGGGCGGCTGTCGGAGGGCCGGAAGCAGGACGGCAGCCGGTCCGAACGCCGCACCGAGGAGGTACGACAGGTCGGACAGGCCGATCGCCGCAGGCCGTTGGTCACCGGGGCCGGTGGGCGTGCCGGCGGGCGTCACGGCCGTCTCCGTCAACCACGCCGGTGCCCTCGCGCGCTCCGAAGCTGACGCCCGGCCCCGGGCGCGGCGTTCGACGGCAGCGTCCGCCCCGAGTGCGGGGCGGACGTCCGCGAGTCCACCGCGTCCGCTCGTCCGGGTCACCGCCCCGCCGTTCGACCGGGGGCCTCCCGGGGTCACGAGATGCCACACCTGCCCGGCGTGGTCATCATGGTCGTCCAGGCTCCGCCCCGGCCGGCAGGGAAGGATGATGACCGTGGAGCTGTTCCCGCCGATGCCGCTCGCCGAGTGGCGCGACACCAAAGAGACGCTCCATCGCTTCGCGCAGGTCGTCGGGAAGGTCCGTCTCGCCGCCAGCGCCCGGCGCAACCACTGGTGGAACGTCCCGTTCCACCTCACCGGCCGCGGCATCACGACTCGCCCGATGGGGCAGGTCGACGGCAACCCGATCTTCACGGTGGACTTCGACTTCGTCGCGCACCAGCTGGTGGTCTCGGTTCTGGACGGCCGGAATGTCTCCCTCCCTCTCATCGGCCGGTCCGTGGCGTCCTTCCACGACGCGGTCATGGACGCGCTGGCCGCGCTGGGCATCCGGGTGCGGCTCGACGCGCCCAGGCCCTTCGACCTGCCCGATTCCGGCCGGCCGTTCGCCGAGGACACCGAGCACGCGACGTACGACCCCGCACAGGCCAACCGCTACTGGCGGGTGCTCAGCCAGGTGGCGTCGGTGCTGGAGGAATTCGCCGCGGGGTATGCGGGGAAGGTGAGCCCGGTGCACCACTTCTGGCACACCTTCGACCTCGCGCACACCCGGTTCTCCGACCGCCGCATCGAGCAGCCCGAGCAGGTCGACCCGGTCACCCGGGAGGCGTACTCCCGGGAGGTGATCAGCTTCGGCTTCTGGTTCGGAGACGACACCTTCCCCGAGCCCGCGTTCTACTCCTACACCGCTCCGGAACCGGCGCACCTGGCCGAGGAGACGCTCCGGCCCGCGACGGCACGCTGGATCGCCCGGGACAACGGCCACTTGGCCGTACTGCGGTACGACGAGGTCCGCGCCGAGGCCGATCCCCGTGCCGCCGTGCTCGCCTTCTACGAAAGCGCCTACCGGGCCGGTGCCCGATGCGCCGGGTGGGAGATGGAACCACTGGCGTGCCCCGGCGGGGTGACGGACCCGCAGCTGCGGGTCCGCGGGCCCCGTCCCGCTTCCGGCTGAGGCCCGGCAGCCGCCGCGAACCCCGCGCCGGCGTGCCACCCGGGCACCGCTCCGTCCGGATGCCGCCGGACGGCCGGGGTCCGGCCCCGCACCGGGCCGGGCCCCCGTTCCGCTCCGTCGGCGGGCGGTGTCCCGGACGGCGGCGGCCGGCGCGCCAACGCCCCGCGCGGATCGCCGCCCTTGAGGCCGGCCCGGCCCAGCACGCCGTCACCACCGACCTCGTCGACGGGACCGACGGCGGTGCCGGTGGAGGCCGGGAAGCGGCCGGTTCGCCCGGCCGGCCGACGTCGCCCGTGGCCGGCGCTCGGACACCACGGTTCGGGCGGTCGCTCCCCGAACCCGCCGCCTGCGGTGTCGGTTCCGTCACCGCGAGGGTGGTCCTCGCCCCCGGCGCATGGTCAGCCAGGTGCTCATTCCGGCCGTCCGGCACCGCCCGGCACGGCGACCGGGTGACACGTCACCCCGGGGCGGCCGTCGCCCGGTGCGGCACCGGTCAGCACCGGTGGTTTCCGGCCGACTTCGCCGGGCCGGCGGCCGATCGGTGCGCACGGGCGGAACCGGCGCCGGAGATTCCCGTCAATCCATTACCAAGCGGTTATTGAGCAGATACCTTTCTCCTTGCCGGTGGCAGGGGGGAGCGTTCCAGCCATCCCTGCCTGCCCGGAGTACCGCCGCACGTCGTTCGGCCCGTTCTCGGTTTCCCGCCCATTCCTCATGGACCGCCGGAAGGAAGCGCTTTGAACGCTCGGAACCGCCGCACCACGGTAGCCGCCGTATCCGTCGCAGGGCTCATGACGCCGCTGCTGCTGATCGGATCGGGCGCCGCCTCCGCCCACAGCGACCCCGCCAAGGAGGCTGCCAAGCTCGCGAGGAAGCTCGTCAGGAAGAGCGACGCCGAGGATGCCCACGCGCACCTGAGACAGTTCCAGCGGATCGCCGACAAGCACGGGAACACCCGGGTGGCCGGGTCGCAGGGGCACCGGAAGTCGGCCGAGTACGTCGAAGGCCTGCTGCGGAAGGCCGGGTACTCGGTGACCCGGAACGAGTTCGACTTCCCGTTCACCGAGACGCTGGCGCAGAGCCTGCGGGTGGTGTCGCCGCAGCAGCAGGACGTCCCGGTGACCGCCATGACGTACTCCGCCAGCAGTCCGGTCGGCGGCGTCACCGCCCCGGTCGCGGTGGTGCCGGTCGACGACACCAGCGGCTGCGAGCCGGGGGACTACGCCTCCGAGACGTTCACCGGCAAGATCGCGCTGGTCAAGCGCGGCGGCTGCACCTTCGCGGAGAAGCAGGAGGCCGCCGCCGGTGCGGGCGCGGTCGGCGCGATCATCTACAACAACACCGAGGGCGCGCTCAGCGGCACCCTGGGAGACCCGGCCGCCGCCAGGATCCCGACGGGCGGCGTCACGCAGGCGGACGGCGAGGCGCTCGCGGCCGAGGCCGCCGCCGGCACGGTGACCGTCAACCTGGAGATCCGCACCTTCTCGGAGACCCGGCGCACCTACAACGTGATCGCCGAGACCAGGGGCGGCGCCGCCGACAACGTGGTGATGTTCGGTGCCCACCTGGACTCGGTGGCGGACGGCCCGGGCATCAACGACAACGGTTCCGGCTCCGCCGGCATCCTGGACGTGGCCCTGAACCTCGCCCACGAGAAGACCAGGAACAAGGTGCGCTTCGCCTGGTGGTCGGCCGAGGAGTTCGGCCTGCTGGGCTCGCAGGCGTACGTCGACAGCCTCTCGGCGGCGGACCTCGCGAAGATCAAGTTGTACCTGAACTTCGACATGATCGCCTCGCCGAACTACGCCCAGTTCGTCTACGACGGCGACGACTCCGACCAGGTCGGTGCCGGTCCCGGCCCGGACGGCTCGGCACAGTTGGAGCGGCAGATCACCGACTACCTGGACAGCCGGCGCATCCCGCACGAGGGCACCGACTTCACCGGCCGGTCGGACTACGGGCCGTTCATCGAGGTGGGCATCCCCTCGGGCGGCACCTTCACCGGTGCCGAGGGCGTCAAGACGGCCGAGCAGGCGAAGGCGTACGGCGGCGAGGCCGGCGTCGCGTACGACGCCTGCTACCACGCCGCCTGCGACGACCTGAAGAACATCAGCATGAAGGCGTTCGACGTCAACATCGACGTCATCGCCAACGCGGTGGGCCAGTACGCCTGGGACACCAGCCTCCTGAGCAAGCCGGTGGCGCCGCGGAACACCGAGGGGTCGGCGGGCAGCGGCGGTGGCCTGCACGAGGGCCACGGCCACGAGGTCACCGAGTAACTCCCGGCACACACGGGGGAGGGCCGGGCCGTCCGGCCCTCCCTTTCGCCGCCGCGGAGGAGGGCGCGGTCGCCGCGGTCCTCACGGGGGCCGGCGGCCCCGTCCCCTCACCGGAGCGCGGCGCCGGCCCCTGGAACCGCTTCCGTCCGCGGGCCCCGGCCGACGACGCGCACGTCGTTCCCTTCCCCGCGCAGCGGATCCGGCGCCACGACGTCCCCAGCGGGCCGGCCGGTCCTCGGAACGGATGCCCGCCGCTCCAGCGGCGATCACCGCTCCGGTCGGTTCGAACGCGCTCAGCGCGCCCCCGGAGCCGGCCTCGGCGCCGGCGCGCAGCAGGGCGTCGCCGGTGCGGCGTCCCGCACACGGAACGGGGCGGGCCGGGTACGGGCTCCGGTCGGGACAGGCCCGACCGGCCTGGTCGGCACCGGCCGCCACCTGCCGGCCGGACAGGTGGACGGCGCGCAGGCCGGCCCTCACCGTTCGTACGGCCCGCCCTCCGGTCAGGGCGCCCGGCGTGGGGGCGCGCCCGGCCCGACCCGCGCCCGCCCGGCCGGCGCGGGCAGGCGTCGGGCGGCCGACCGCTGGGGCCCGCGTGCGGGTACCTCGCGCATCCCGGCGAACGAGTGCGTGGAGGCCACGCGGGTACCCGTCGCCGACCGCGCGGGACGCCCGCCGGGGCGGAACCGCGGCCGCCGGGCCCTTCCGGCCCGGCGCTCCGGCGGCCGAAGAGGAGCGGGAACCGTATGCACGTCCTCACCACCCGGCGCCCTGCCACCGAACCCCCGGGCTCACCCCTGCGGGGGCGCGTCGCCGTCGTCACCGGGGCCGCCCGCGGCATCGGCGAGGCCCTCGCCCGGCGGCTGTCCCAGGACGGCATGCGAGTGGCCCTGCTCGGACGTGAGGCCGGGACGCTGCGGCGGGCCGCCGCGGCGCTTCCCGCTCCGAGCCTGTGCGTCGAGGCCGACGTCACCGACCGGACGGCACTCGACAGCGCCGCACGGCAGGTGGCGGAACGGCTCGGCGACGCGGCCGTGGTCGTGGCCAACGCGGGCGTCGCGGCCGGCGGCCCCTTCCGCCGCACCGACGCCGACCTGTGGCAACGTGTGGTCGACGTCAACCTGGTCGGATCGGCGAACACGGCCCGGGCATTCCTTCCCCAGCTCGTCCGCACCCGCGGCTACTTCCTGCAGATCGCCTCGACGGCCGCCTTCGGCTCGGCACCGATGATGAGCGCCTACTGCGCCTCCAAGGCGGGCGCGGAGTCCTTCGCCCAGGCCCTGCGGGGCGAGGTGGCGCCCGACGGGGTCGTCGTCGGCATCGCCTACCTGCACTGGACCGGCACCGACATGATCAGCGGTCTGGACGACCATCCGGTGCTGCGGGCCCTGCGCGCCCACCAGCCCTGGTTCGCCCGCAAGGTCCATGCCCCCGACGAGGTGGCCGACTGGCTCGCCGCCGGCGTGCGGCGCCGCGCCCACCACGTCTACGCGCCGCCCTGGCTGCGCCTGGGCCAGCCGTTGCGGCCGCTGTTTCCCCCGCTGGTCGCCCGCGCCGCCCGGCGCGAGCTGCGCCGTACGTCCGCCGCCGAGCTCGATGCCGACACCGGCGTCATGGGCGTGGGCGGACGCGCCGACTGGGCGGCGCACCGGCCCGCGGAGCGCCGGGCGCCGGACGGCTCGCACGAGGAGCCCTCCGGGTGATCCGCCGGCCGCTCAGCGGTCGAGGCGGGCGGGGGAGCGTTCGGGGCGGTCGCGCAGCAGCACCGGGCGGCGCGGGACGGGAGGGCGGGCGGGGCCGTGCGGTCGACGCGTGCGGTACGGGGAGGAGGCCCGGGGCGGAGCCGGACACGTCGACGCGGCGGGGTCTTTCCCGCCCGAGCGGAGCCGAGGGCTCGGGGGAGGGCGGACAGGCACGCGAAGCCCCTGGTGGAGAGGGTTCTCCCGGTCGAGAACCCGTCCACCAAGGGCCTCACCCGCCTGTCGGGCCGGCTGAGGAGCTCGCACGGCACGTCCCGGGGAAGGCTCGGTGCCGTCCGGCTCGTCACGCGCTCCGAAGGACGGCCCCACGGTGGCGGGCCGTCGCCCCGTCGCGGAAGTCCCGCCGCGAGGACCGGCTGCCCGGCGCCCACACGGTCACGGTGCCTCCCGCCGTATCGAAGAGGTCCCCCGGCCGCGGCGCACGGCGAAGCGGACCGGCACCCGTTCGGCCAGGGCGTCGATGTGCGTGACGATGCCGACCACCCGGTCCCCGTGCGCCGCGAGCTCTTCCAGCGTGGCGGCGACCGTCTCGAGCGCCGCCTCGTCCAGCGCGCCGAACCCCTCGTCGAGGAAGAGCGACTCCAGTCGAGCGGCGCCGGCCGCGGCCATGGCCGGCAGCTGCGCCGAGAGCGCCAGGGCGAGGGCCAGGCTGGCCTGGAACGACTCACCGCCGGACAGTGTCCTGACCGGCCGGCGACTGTCCGCGTCGGCATGGTCGACGACGAGGAAGTTCCCGTCGTCGTGGGTCAGCTCGAACTGCCCGCCGGACAGTTCGGCGAGTGTCCCGGAGGCTTCCGCGACGAGGGTGTCGAGGGTCGTCGCGACGAGCCAGCGGGGAAACCCGTCCGCGCGCAGGAGGTGGCCGAGCGTCCCCGCCACCTGGTGCGTCCGCTCGTCGTGCTGCCGCTGCAGGTCGAGCTTCGCGGCCCGCTTCCGCCGTTCGACGAGACGCCGCGCCTCCTGCCGGGCCCGCTCCAGCGCCGCCGCGACCGTCGGCTCGGCCGTCTCGGCGAGCGGCCGTCCCGCACGGAGGGTCACCCCGTGGGCGGCGAGCACACCGGCGAGCCGGCCCTCGGCGGCGGCGAGCCCTCCGCGGACCCCCGCCAATCTCTCGTACGCGCCGGGCAGCGCCGTTTCGCGGGCGGCGGCGGCCGCCGCCGCCCAGGAGACGAGGGCGGTCCACGCCGCGGTCAGATCGTCACGGTCCGGCACCGGAGCCCCGAGCGTGACGAGCGGGTCGCGCACGTGCTCGAGCGCCGACCAGGCCGCCCGCACCTCCCGGCGAACGCTCGTCGCGGCCTGCTCGGCGCTCGCCCGGGCGGCCCGCGCACGCCGCAGTCGCGCGTCCGCCTCGTCGGCGTCCCTTTCCAGCTGCTCCCGGAGCGCGAGTGCGGCGGTCGTCCGCTCCCGGGTGCAGGCACCGGCGAGGACGGAACGCAGGGCGGCGATCCGGCCGGTGAGCGCGTTCAGTTCGCCGGCGGCCTGCTGCTCGGCGCCGAACGCCTCCGTCCAGGCCTCGCGCAGCCGCTCCACCTCCCGGTCGGCCCGGACCCGTGCCTGCTCGGCCCTGTCCAGGTCGGGGGCGGTCAGCGGGCCGGGCACCGTCGTGACCCGCTGCCCGCACACCGGGCACGCCGCGCCGTCCCGCAGGTGCGGTCGCAGCGCCGCGGCCAGGTGCGACCGTGCCGTGGCCTCCTGTGCCCGGCGCGCCTGCCGGGCGGTCCTCCCGGCCTCCTCCTCGGCGGCGCTCACGTCGCGGAGCGCCACGGCGCGGTGCCGTCGCAGCGCCTGCGCGGCAGGCAGCCTCCCTTCCAGCGTGTCGAGCTCCTCGTGGTCGCGGCGGGCCTGCTCGAGCGGGGCCCGGGGCGGTGCCGCCGCAAGCCGCTCACGGGCAGCCGTGTCGGCTGCCTCGGCCGCGGCGAGTTCCTCGTCGGCCGCCTCGTCGGCGGCTTCGGCGCAGCGTTCCCTCGTGCCGAGTTCCTCGAGCCCGGCCGGCACGGCGACCGCCCTCAACCGGTCCCGTTCCGCGGTCAGCGTCTCGCACGCCTGCCGTGCCCCGGTGACCGCCGCGCCGCGCTCGGCGAGTCCGGGGAGCGCCGCACGGACCCGCTCGGCGACCTCCTCCAGTGCGGCCACCCGGTCCCGTGCCGCCTGTTCCGCGTGCGCGGTCGCGTCGGTGAACTCCTCGAGCTGCCGGGCGAGGAGCTCGACGCGCTGCCTCGCGCGCTCGGCCTCCGCGTTCGCCGCCCGCGCGATCCGGGGGTAGACCTCCAGGCCCATCAGTTCGACGAGGATCTCCTGCCGTCTGGCCGGTTGCGCGTGGAGGAACTCGGCGAAGTCCCCCTGCGGCAGCACCACACAGGTGATGAAGTGCTCGAACGGCAGCCCGAGCAGTTTTTCCACCGCGGGCGTGACCTCGGACTCGGAGGCGAGCACTTCGGTGATGTCGTCCGGCGTGCCGAGCGCGTCCGGGTCGGCGAGTCGTTCCAGCCGGGCGTTCCTCACACCGACGCCGCCGGCGGCGGCGCGGCGCAGTTCCCGGGCGGCGACATAACGGTGGTCGGCGAGGTCGAAGACGAGCCGGACGGTGCCCCGGTCGACGGTGGGAGCGAGCGCGTTCGCGACCGCGCGCCGGTTGTTCCACCGCGGCACCGATCCGTACAGCGCGAACGTGATCGCGTCGATGACGGTGGACTTGCCCGATCCGGTCGGGCCGACGAGCGCGAAGCAGTCCACTGCGCGGAAGTCCACCGCGGCGGGCTCCCGGAACGAGGCGAAGCCGTCCATCTCCAGCAGTACCGGCCTCATGGGGCTCCTTCCCGCCGTCAGGCGTGCGTGGCGGTGGCCTGGTCGTGGAGCCTGGCGAACAGTGCCTCGACCCGTTCGTCGGCGATCCCCCGGGCGACGCAGTACGCGTGGAACAGTTCGGCGGGGCTGCGGTCCGCGCCGCCGGCCGGGGGAGGCGGCGCGCTGGTGCGCACCGGTGCGGCGAACCCCGGATCGATGCGCACCTCCAGCGCGTTGGGCAGCAGCCGCTGCACGTCCTGCCGCAGTCCCGCGCGCGCCGGTTCGCACAGCAACACCCTCAGGTGGTCGTCGCCGAACTCCCCGGCGCGCCGGGTCAGCTCGTCAACGGTGCCGCGTACGGTGCGCAGTCGCCGTCCGGACCCGATGGGCACCTCGGCGGTGATGCGGGTGGGCGTGCCGATCCCGGCCTCGACGACGAGGACCACGGAGGGGTCGTCCTCCTCACCGAAGTCGAGGGGGATCGGGCTGCCGCAGTAGTGCACCGGACACGGTGCGGGCAGCGACTGGCGGCGGTGCAGATGCCCGAGCGCGACGTAGTGGGCGTCGGGCGGGAAGGCACTGGCCGGCACCCAGTACTCCAGGACCGACTGGGCGGACCGCTCGCCCCCGCCGAGCCTTCCCCCGGCCGCCGTCAGGTGTGCCGTCACCAGGTTGACCGTGTCGTCGCGGAAGCCGGCCGTGAGCGCGGCGAGCAGGTCCCGCACCAGCCGGCCGTAGCCGGCCGCGGCCTCCCGGGGCGTCTCGGTGACCAGCTGGGCGGCCCGTACCGCGTGGCGCCGGGCCAGGAACGGCAGCAGGGCGACGGTGACCGGCTCCCCCGTCGAGCGCGCGGTGAACCCCACCACCCCGCCGTCCGCCGCGGGGCGGGCGGTGCCGGCCAAGGTGATCCCGGCGCTCGCCATGAGCGGCCGGTAGGCGTCGAAGGTGGCGGCGTGGTCGTGGTTGCCGGCGATCGCGATGACCTCGGCGCCCGTGCGCCGCAACGCGAGCAGCGTCTGCACCAGCAGCTGCTGGGCGTCCGCCGGCGGGGCGGACGACTCGTACAGGTCGCCGGCGACGAGGACGGCGTCGACGCGGTGATCCCGTGCCGCCTGGACGATCTCACGCAGGACCGCCCGCTGTTCGTCGAGCCGGCTGTGGCCCTTGAGCACCTTGCCGATGTGCCAGTCCGAGGTGTGCAGGAACTTCATGGAAGCGCCTCGCTCTTCCGTGGCGGCCGCCGGCGGCGGCAGCGCCTCCGTGGGGCCGCCATCATTTTCGCACAATTGTTCCCTCAGTCGTCGTGGCCGACCCGGACCGGAGGAGGCGGGGGCGACGCGCTTCGTGGGAACCCGGGCTCCGTGCGTCCTGCACCGAGGCCCCGCGCAGGACCGTCACGGCCGCACCGAGGCCGCCGGGGCCCGCTCGGCGGCCGCCGTTGCGCCGGATGCGTGGCGGGGACGGCGGACCGCAGGCGCACGCCGTGGAGATCCGGACCGGGAACCGTAGCTTCGTTCCATGACCGAGGAGACGATCACCGCGCTGCGGAACTACGACTGGCTCGTCCGCGCCCGGGGGCTTGACGACGTAGCGCTGGACTGGGACTCCGGCACCCTCGTGTACGGCGAGGGCGGCGCCACCATCGACGCGCTGGCCGAGCGGGGCTTCACCCCCGCCACATAGCCGCCCACCGCCCCCGGCCTCCGCGCTCCGGTGGACGCGGCCTACCCGTCGGCCCCCGGCTCGGGCGGCATCAACCCGTCGTACACGGCCTGGTGTTCCCCGTCATCGCTCGGGCACATCACTCGCCCGTCGGAGAGGCACCTCCAGTGGTGCCGCAACACCTCGCGCGCGGCCGCCTCCGGGCTGTCGAACACCTCGAAGCCCTCCCCGTCCTCGTCGTAGACGTAGTCACACACGTCACAGACGACGGAGTGCATCCGACGGGTGGGGAAAGGCGTCGGCCGCTCCCCCCTCGTCACCGGCCGGCCCGGAGGACGGCTGCCGCCGTCCGGCCCCCGGCAGGCCGCGGAACTCCTGTCCGCGCGCTCGACCGGTGGGGGCGCGGCCGCCTGCCGGTCGGTGGTCGGCATCCGGTGCGGGCCGCCCGCGGGGCGGAAGCCGTCGTCGCACGACGGCCAGGGGGAGAGGGCGAGCAGGTACTCGTGCAGGGCGCGGTCGTAGCCGGCGCCCGTCAGCGCGTGGTGCCGTTCGCCGGCCCGCTCCGGCAGCGGCGGGTCGCCGGCCCGGACGACGAGAGACCGCAGTTCGTGGCACCAGCGCGGCACCGAGGGCGGCATCACCGCCCAGTCGTGGTCCCACAGGGAGTGCAGGCGCCAGAGGTGCCGGCCGCTGTAGTAGGCGTACAGATGGGTCTGCGGGGAGCCGTCGGCGAAGTACTCCGCCACGTCGTCGCGCATCTCGTCGAGGAGCTTGACGTCGGGATGCGTACGGTCGAGGAGACGGGGACAGCCGTCGGCGGTGCACCGGGGCAGGGCGGGCCACACGTGGTCGGCCATCCACGGGACGTCGAGCACGGCGCTCACGTCCATCCCGTTGTTGACGGCGTAGTAGTCGCAGCCGGCGTCGTCGGTGAGGCCGATGGAGACCAGGCCGCGGACGGTGGGATCGGCCGGAAGGAACTCACAGTGGAGGTAGACGCGGCGAAGGGTCGAAGCGGTGTCGCTCACGTGCTGCTCCTCGGCTCCGGGAACGTCTCTGGCATCGCGGTTCGTGCGCGTGTGGTGTGTCCTCGCCGGCCGGCCACGAACGACCGTCGCACGCCGCCCTCCCGGCGCAGGACGCGTACCGCGCGTCCCCCTCCCGGTTCACCGGACTCCCGTCGGGGACACGGAGTCCGGACGGGCGGATGCCGCAAGGGGGTCGCGCCGGGTCAGAACTCGATGGAGGCGGCCGGGACGGTGTCCGGTCCCGCCCCGATGCCCAGCTTCTCCTTGATCTTCTTCTCGATCTCGTCGGCGAGGTCGGGGTTGTCCTTGAAGAAGTTGCGGGCGTTCTCCTTGCCCTGGCCGAGCTGGCCGCCCTCGTAGGTGTACCAGGCACCGGACTTGTAGAGGAAGCCGTGCTCCATGCCCAGATCGATCAGGCCGCCCTCACGGCTGATGCCCTGCCCGTACAGGATGTCGAACTCGGCCGTCCTGAAGGGGGGAGCGCACTTGTTCTTGGCCACCTTGACACGGGTGCGGTTGCCGACCGCCTCGGTCCCGTTCTTCAACGTCTCGATCCGGCGGACGTCCAGGCGCACGGAGGCGTAGAACTTCAGCGCCCGGCCCCCGGTGGTGGTCTCCGGGGAGCCGAACATGACGCCGATCTTCTCCCGGAGCTGGTTGATGAAGATCATCGTGGTCCTGGAGTGGCCGAGCGCACCGGCGATCTTCCGCAGGGCCTGGCTCATCAGCCGGGCCTGGAGGCCGACGTGGGAATCGCCCATCTCGCCCTCGATCTCCGCGCGCGGCACCAGGGCGGCGACGGAGTCGACGACGATCAGGTCGAGCGCGGCGGAGCGGATGAGCGTGTCGGCGATCTGCAGGGCCTGCTCGCCGTTGTCGGGCTGGCAGACCAGCAGGGCGTCGACGTCCACGCCCAGCCGCTTGGCGTACTCGGTGTCGAGGCCGTACTCGGCGTCGATGAACGCCACGGTGCCGCCGGCGCGTTGGGCGTTGGCCACCGCGTGCAGGGCGAGAGTGGTCTTGCCCGAGGCCTCGGGCCCGTAGATCTCCACGATCCGCCCGCGGGGCAGGCCGCCGATGCCGAGGGCGACGTCGAGGGCGACCGACCCGGTGGGGATGACCTCGACGGGGGACCAGGGGTCATCGCCGAGGCACATGACCGAGCCCTTGCCGAAGCGCTTCTCGATCTGGATGAGGGCCAGCTCGAGCGCCCTCTCGCGGTCCTGTTCTTTCATGGCGTCCGCCTGGATGGGATGGGGCGTGTCATTGCGGTCGACGGTCCCGGGGCACCGTGCCGGCGGCCCGGGGTGCCGGTTCTGCGACGGCCCGCGCGGACTCCGGGGCGATGGTGCCGGGTGCCGCATCACTCCGGCTCCGCTCCACCGTCCCGGCACCGCTCGCGGGCTGCCGTCGGTCTGTGACCTCGTCGGTCGCCGCCGGTTGCCCGGGCGACTCCGTCGTCCTTCCTCCGGTCGCCCCGGCGGCGGCCGGCTCCTCCCTCCACGGCAGCTCGTCGACCGGGACGTCGGGGAGCCAGGGGAGGCCGTGCCTCCCCCATCCGTCCGGGGCCGTCCCGACGAAGGTCTCCGGGCGGGTCCGGGAGTCGTCCTCCTGGTGGTCGTCCCGGTATTCGGGATGACAGTCGGTACAGGTCAAGCCGAGTGCGGCCTGCGGGGTCCAGGTCGCGCAGGGGCCGGTCGGGGCGGGGTCGTCGGTCATGCCGGTCAGCCTTTGCGGTGCTCCCGTCGGTCAGAAGGGCTCCTCGCCCCGCCGGTGGGCGGGCGGCTCGCCGTCGTTCCGGGCGAACAGGCCGTCGGCGGGTGGGCCGGCGGCGGCGAGGACGCTCGCGCGAGGGGCCTTGGTGACCTGTGCGGTGGCGAACTTCAGCGAGGGACCGGCCTCGTCGACCACGCACTCGACCACGGTGCGGCGCTCGCCCTCCTTGGTCTCGTACGTCCGCTGGCGCAACCGTCCCTGGACGACGACGCGCGTACCGCGGGTCAGGGACTCGGCGATGTGCCCGGCCATCTGCCCCCAGGCCGAACAGCGCAGGAACAGCGTCTCGGCGTCCCTCCACTGCCCGCTCTCCCGGTCGAAGACGCGGGGGGTGGAGGCGACGGCGAAGTGCGCGACCGCGTCGCCGGACGGGCCGAGGCGCAGCTCGGGGTCATCGGTCAGATTGCCGACCACTGTGATGACGGTTTCGCCAACCATGGCCTTTCCTCTCGTTCGACGAGTGATTCCTCACCCGTGCCGGTTCGGGACGGCCGGTGGCCCGGAGTGGGCGGGACGCGCGCCCCGTGCCGTCGAAGTCGCACACCGCACCGCGGGGCGAGGCGGTCGTCGGCCCCCTCCGGACACGCCGGGGCACATCGCGGCGGCGGGGGCGACGAGCCGTACCGTCCCGGTCGGCGTCCACGGCGCCTCCTGCCGGCCGGGACGCGTCGGGTGTCGCGGCGAGCCGGCGCACCGCCGCCCTCGCGGCCCCCGCACAGGGGGCGCCGCGGGGGGCGGCAACCCGTCCGGGGGCATCCGGCCACCGCGGCCCGGGCGGCCGGCCCGGACGATCCAGTGGCGAGAGGGCGTCGGTCATGTCGCACCGCCGTCGAGGGCGAGCAGCCGGCGCAGGTCGAGTTCGCCGGTGCGCCAGGCGCGGGTGACCTTCTCCGGCCCGCCGGGCACGGGGCGGAGGCTGAACGACCGCGGCGGGGGCGCCGGCGCCGCGGCCAGTCCCGGGATCACCTCGCCGGTGCGCGGGTCGGTGACCGGATCGAGGCAGGCGAGCCGGGTGAAGAACTCCCGCTGCCAGCAGGGGCGCACCCGGGTGAACGTCTCCACCTCGCTGGGGTGGTTCTCGGCCACCCAGGCGAGGAAGGCGCGCTCGTCGGCGATCACGACCGTCGGCTGGGGATCGATGAGCGTGATGGTGGCGATGGGCGTGCGGTCCGGCAGGGTCGCCCGGATCGACTTCAGGTCGAGCTCGGCACGGGCCGCGCGCAGCCCGCCGAGCATCGTGCGGCGGGCGGCCTCGTACTCGGCGTCCACCGCGTCGCGCAGCACCCGGAGCACGGCGACCCGGGTGGCCTGGTCCTTGAGGCTCATGCGGCCCGCCCCCTACCCGGCCCCGACCCGCGACTCGACGTCCTGGGCGTCCCGGCTCTTCGCCGCCTCGGTACCGCGACGCACGATCAGCTCGCCGAGCGTGTGGGTCTCCTCGCCGTCCAGGACGGCGGCGCCGAGCAGGTTGCGCCGGCGGGCCTCCTCATAGAGAGCGCGCAGGTCCTCGTAGGTGGCGTCCGGCGCGGTGGCCGCCGTGAGGTAGTCCGACACGGACTTGGCGGGCCTGCCGGCCTTGAGCCAGCCGAGGACCGCCTCGGCGAACTCCGCGCCGGGCTTGTGGAGCACCGTCCCGGACAGCGGTTTGGCCCGGGACTTGGAGATCACCAGGGTGTTCTCGTGGTCGAGGTCGCCGACGATGTCGAACTCGTACTCGATGCCCTCCCGTTGCTCGGGCTTGAGCCCGACCTTGCGCGGCACCTTGCGCCCGCGGTCGTCGGCCTCGACGACGTACTCGGTCTTGGTGCGCATGGTGACGATGAGGTGACCGGGATAGGCGAGCAGGGCGTCGAGCATCGCCCGCTCCAGGGGACGGGCCTCCTTCCAGCCGGCGAAGCTGCCTCCCGACCCGACGCGCTTGGCCGCGTTGTCGACCTGCTCCAGCATTCCGCCGGTGCCGGACCAGAAGTGGCTCAGGGAGTCGACGATCATGACGTCGTAGCCGTCGTGAGCGGCCACCGCGAGCGCCTCGACGAGCGCGGTGGGCTGGAACGTGGTGAGCGGGAGGGTGTCGAAGGCGAACTCGTCGGCGTACTTGGCGGCGCTGCCGTGCTCGGTGTCGACCAGGGCGATCCGGTTGCCGAGCCCGGTGCCGGTGACCAGGGCGGTGTAGGTCTTGCCCGATCCGGTGGGCCCGGTGAGCGCGATGCGGGCCTTGGCCTGTTCCTTGGTGGCGGGGGTGAAGACGGGGTGGTTCACGCCGTGCTCCTCTGGCGTCTCCGGCGGCGGTTCGGGGTGGGCCTGGGGAGGGACGGAGGACTGTCCTCACCCGGCAGGACGGGCACCCACACGGCCGTCGGCCTGTTCGAATACTAGTTCGAAGGCTGTCTGGAACTTCACGCTAAGCGCACAGAGAGAGGACAATCAATACTTTTCTCCGGAAAAGTTGCCATGAGCCCCAATTGTCAGTGCCAGGGCCTAAAATGGGCCTGCCTGTGCCCGCGTCGCGTCCGGGGACACCCGGCCCGGTGACCGTGGCCAGGAGAAGGGCAGCGGGGTGCCGCCGGGCCGGGCGCAGCGCCCGATGGGGGCGCAGGGCGCGCGGCCGCGGTGCCGGCACCGTCCGGCTCCCGCGCCCCGGGCGGAAGTCCAGCCGGCTCCGCACGGCCGTGAGGTCTGCGTGGGACCGCGCGTCGCTGGTGTCACGGACCCGCGCCCGGCACCGCGGCCGCTCCCGTACCGGCGGTGCCGACCGTGGCGGGCGTTCGCGCCGTGGCCGACGCCGGCCGGCTGTCCGGGGACGACGCCCGTCCGGGCGGAGCGGTCAGGACGCTCGGCGGGGCGTGGTCTTCTCCGCGGTGGTGTTCCCGGCGGCGGTGTCCTCGGTGGCGGTGCCCTCGGCGGCGGTCTTCCGGGCCGAGGTGCCGGTTGCCGGTTCCTTCTCCCCGGTGGTCCGCTTCGCGGCCGAGGCGGTCCTCCCGGCCGCGGCCCTCCTGGCCGGTGCGGCGTCGACGCGGCCGTTCCTCACCGCTTCCAGGCTGCTTTGCAGCAGGGCCGCGAGGTCGGTGTCGTCGGCGTGCCGCGGGGACGCCGTCTCCTCCAGGCGGTCGGCGACGACCTGCCGCAGGGCCTGCCGGTAGTCGTCGTGGAGCTCTTCCAGGACGAAGCCCTCGGAGAGGACGTCCATGAGGTGCATGGCCATCTTCAGCTCCTGCGGCCTCACGGCGATGTCGCTTCCGGGGGCGATGCCGGTCGGACGGCGGACCTCCTCGGGCCAGCTCATGGTCTGCAGGACGAGGAGGTCGCCGTGGGCGCGCAGCACCGCCAGGGACTCACGGGTCCCGATGGCGACCCTGGCGACGGCGACCCGCCCGGACTCCCTCAGCGTGTCCCGGAGCAGGACGTAGAACCGGTCGGTCACCGGGTCCGATCCTCCGACGTGGTAGGCCTGCCCGAGCACCATCGGATCGATGCTGCCGCGGTCGACGGAGGCCAGCACGCTGATCCGTTCCTTGTCCGGCGGGGGGAGGGCCGCCAGTTCCTCGTCGCTCAGGACGACTCTCCGGCCGTCGGGGTGCTGGTAGCCCTTCGCGACTTCCCGGTGTTCGATCTCCCGGTCCTCCTCCTCGCACCACGGTTTGTGCTGCACGCGTGAGCCGTCCTCGGCGTGGACCTGGTGCAGGACGGGGCCGCTGTCCGGCTCGGTGGCCTTGTAGAGGGCCACGGGGATGTCGATGGTGCCGAGGGAGATGACCCCCCTCCAGACCGCCTGCATGTCTGCCCCTTCTCGTCGGGACTTCCCGGGGTGCGGAGGCGGTGGCGGGGCGACCCTCGGCCCTCTCCCCGCAGGACGTCGCGGGCCGCGGGTGCCCGGGGCGCCGGGAGGCGCCCCGTGCGAGCGGGCGGGTGGACTCCTGTGCCGCTCGTCGTGCCGGTCACCGCCGCCCGGGCGAGCTCCTGCCCGGAAGATGTTGATTGTCCTTTTATGTCCACCTAGTATGATTCTAGTCTTTTTCGAACGTGTATGCGATTACGTGGTGGTCGTGCGATGACGAACCAGAACGACACCAGCAGCGGGACGGCCCCCGGCCGACCCGCCACGATCGAGTCGGTGTACCGGCTGGTCGGAGCCGACGCCGACGGCGAGGACGGGACCGTCGAGGCCCCGCTGCGGCCCACGGGCCTCGACGAGTTCATCGGCCAGGAGCGGGTTCGCGAGCAGCTCGACCTGGTGCTGCGCGCCGCCCGCGCCCGCGGCGCGACCGCCGACCACGTGCTGTTCTCCGGGGCTCCGGGCCTCGGCAAGACCACCCTCTCGATGATCATCGCCGCCGAGATGGGCGCCCCGTTCCGCATCACCTCCGGACCCGCCATCCAGCACGCCGGAGAGCTCGCCGCCGTCCTCTCCTCCCTCACCGAGGGTGAGGTCCTCTTCCTCGACGAGATCCACCGGATGTCCCGTTCCGCCGAGGAGATGCTGTACATGGCGATGGAGGACTTCCGTGTCGACGTCATGGTCGGCACTGGTCTCGGCGCCACCGCCATCCCCCTGGAACTCCCCCCGTTCACCCTGGTCGGTGCCACCACCCGGGCCGGGCTGCTGGTGCCCCCGCTGCGCGACCGCTTCGGCTTCACCGCGCACATGGAGTTCTACGCCCCCGCCGAGCTGGAGCGGGTCATCCACCGCTCCGCCCGGCTGCTCGGCGTGGCGATCGAGCCCGAGGGCGCCGCGGAGATCGCCGGCCGCTCCCGCGGCACTCCTCGCATCGCCAACCGGCTGCTGCGCCGGGTGCGGGACTACGCCCAGGTCAAGGCCGACGGCGTGGTGACCCGCGAGGTCGCCTCCGCGGCCCTGGCGGTCTACGAGATCGACGGCCGCGGCCTGGACCGGCTCGACAGGGCGGTGCTGGGCGCGCTGCTGGGCCTCTTCGGGGGCGGGCCGGTCGGACTGTCCACCCTCGCGGTCGCGGCGGGGGAGGAGCGGGAGACGGTGGAGGAGGTCGCCGAGCCGTTCCTGGTGCGCGAAGGACTGCTGGCCCGCACCCCCCGGGGGCGGGTCGCCACCCCTGCCGCCTGGGCCCACCTGGGCCTCACCCCGTTGCCGCGGGGCGGACCCGGGAACGGACAGCGGAGCCCGTTCGGCACGGGTTCCGGAGGACGCGCCGCCTCACCGCCGCCCCGGCAGCGGCCCCCGCGGCGGTGAGAGCCACGGCCGCCCGGCACACCTCCCGCCTCCCCTCGGACACCACCCCTCCTGCCGCTGCACCGGTGGCGGGACGACGGCGTGCGCTGCGCGCTCCACCGCCTTGACGGCCTCGCCGCACGCGCGCACCGGGTCCGGGCTGCGCCCGTGGGCGGCCTGCCACGCCGCGGCGGGGTGGTCGGCGGCCGACCCGGCGGGTCCGCCCGCCGCGTCGGCGACTGTCCGGCGGACCGCGTGGTGGGTGCCGGCCCGCTGTGCCGAGTCGGTCCGGTTCAGCGGACCCGGTCGTAGACGAGGGCCAGCGTGCCGTGTTCGCCCGCGGTCTGGCCGGCCAGCGTCCACCGTCCCGCGGGCAGGCCGTCGTCGAAGAGGCGCGGCCCGCCGCCGAGGAAGACCGGGAAGACCGTGAGGGCCAGCCGGTCGACCTCGTCGGCCGCCAGCAGGGCCTTGACGACGCTCGCGCTGGAGAGCACGAGGATGTCGCCGCCGTCGGTGGTCCTGAGGTCCGCGACCACCTCGGTGGTCGGCTTGTCGACGACCGTCGTCCGTTCCCACGGCGCCTGGCCGAGGGTGGAGGAGAGGACCACCTTGTCGGCGTCGACGAGCCACTTCGCGAAGCCCTCGTCGCGCGGGTCGGCGTCCTGCGCGCTGATGACGGTGGGCCAGAAGCTCAGGAAGCCCTCGGCGTTGACCCGGCCGAGCAGGGCCGTCGTCGCCGACTGCCAGAGGCCGGTCAGGTGGTCGCGGGCGACGTCGGTCACGGCGTACGGCATCACCCAGCCCATGTCCAGCGGGTCGTGCGGTGCGGCGTAGCGGCCGTCGAGGGAGAGGGTCATGTTGGTGACGACCCGGCGGCCGTCGGTCTGCGCTGTCACTTCGTGTCCTTCATATCGGTGCTGTGGGTGTCGTGCGGCCCGTCGGCGAGGGCCGCCGCGAGATTGTCGAGGCTCTGGCCGAAGCCGATCTCGATGCCGGCGATGAAGTCCGCGGATCCGACGGTGCTGTCGGTGATGCGCCAATGGACGTCGAGGTCCGTGCCCGTGACCGTGGACCGGAGGTCCATGGCCACGTGGGCGGTGAAAGCCGGGCTGCCGTCAGGAAGCAGCGGCGAGAGCCGGTAGGCGAGGTGTTCGTCGGGGCGTACGCCGACGACGACTCCCTCCGCGCGCCCGGCGACCAGGTCGGAGCCGTCGGCGTCCTCGGCGTCGCGGTACTCATGGACGATCCGCCCACCGGGGCGCGCCTCGAAGACCAGCTCGGAGACGCGGAGGTCGTCGGGAGTCCACCAGCGGGCGAGCAGGACGGACTCGGTCAGGTGGCGCCAGACCAGCTCGGGGCGCCCCGTCAGCGACCGGTGGAACCGGAACGAGCGGCCGTCGGCCCACCCCGCTTCCTTGGCGGCGAGCCGCTCCGCATCCAGGCTGAGCCCGTAACGCTCGTAGGTCGCGCGCGAGCCGCCGGCCCGTTCGGCGGTGTCGGCGAGCCGTCCGAGTGTGGCCGCCAGGTCCCGCAGGGGACCGGCCCTGAGGGCGTAGATGCGGCGCTGGCCGGAGCGCTGGGAGGTCACGACACCGGCGCGCTCGAGGGTCTGCAGGTGCTTGGTCGTCTGCGGCTGGCGCGCCTCGGCGAGCTGAGCGAGAACACCGACCGAACGGGGCTGTTCGGCCAGCAGGTTCACGAGTCGCCAGCGGGCCGGATCGGCCAGGGCCGCGAGGAGTGCGTCCATGGCGGTGAGTATTCCTGAACAAGAATATTCGTGTCAAGGAATAGCCCGTTCCCGCGCCCGCGGGCGTGACTCGGGCGAGGGACCCGGCCCGTGGCGGCACGGCGCGCCCGCCGCCCGCCGGGCTTTCCGCGCCGTGCGCCCGTCGGCTGCGCGGTGCTCTGCGCCGTGGGCTGACCTGCGGTGGTCGGGTCCGTGGCCGGGGTTCCGGTGAGCCGTGGCCGGGCCCGCGCCTCGTGCGGGAAGCCGGCCGGTGCGGTGTCGCGGGCGGCTGCGTGCCGGGCGCGGACGCGGGTGTCGACCCCCGCCGGGCCGGTGCCGTCCGGGACGAACGGCAGGCGGGGAGGGGCGGGTGGCGCTGTCGCCCGCTCTGCCGCGCCGGTTCGGGGAAGGGGTGCCGACGGTGCCGGGCCGGGGGTGGGTGCCGTGGCCCGGGGAAACGGCGCCGTGCACGGTGAGGGGCACGTTCGGCGAGCCGGTCCCGTGCCCGCGGACGTCCCGGCCCCACGGGCCCTGCGCGCACTGCCCGGTGCTGCCGGGGCGGGCCGGATCCGGGCGGCCCCGGACGCGGTGCACGCGGCTGTGGCCGCCTGCGGCGAGGGCTGCCGGACACTCCTGCGGGAGATCCGGTCCGCATGCCGGGGGAGGTGAGGGGGCGCCGGCCGTGGCCCCGTGCCGCCGGTCCCACGGCCTCGGGCAGTCGCCCCGTACCGGGGCCGGTCCAGGTCGCCGGAACCCTCGGCGAGCGCTGCTTCCGCGGCGGCAGTCACCGCGTCACGGCCTGGAGGCGGAGTTCGCCGGCGCGCAGCGCCCTGGAGGCCGGACTCGCGAGGTGTGCCTGCGGGAGGCGGGAACCGCGCTCACGATGTTCCCCGACGGAGGGCCGGTGGGGCGACCCGGGTGTTCGGGTCCTTCGAGGACGTGTCCTCGCGGGACTCGGCAGGGCTGCTTCCTAACCCTGCCCGGGGTGGGTGACCGTCACCCCGCGGCCTGTGGCAGGACGTCCCGGAGGATCGCGGTGCCTGTGCCGAGGAGTGCGTGGGGGGATCAGACGGTCAGGGCGTGGTGCAGGTCGGGGTGGCAGTCGATGACGGTGTCGACACCGACCAGTTCGATGACGCGCAGCACCGGACCGTGGGCGCCGGCCAGACGCAGTCGGCCCCCGGTCCCGGTGAGGGCCCGGTGGGCGGCGATGAGGGTGTTGATGCCGCTGGAGTCCATGAACGACACGCCGGTGAGGTCGAGCACGGTGCGCGCTCCCGTGGCGTCCTGGCAGGGCACCAGTTCCTGGTAGAGCGTCTCCTGGTGGGTGTGGTCGATCTCGCCGTGCGCGGTGACGACGCGGGTGCCGTCGACGGTGCCGGTGTCGATCGACAGGTGCCCCGATCGTGTTGCTCTGTGGGTGTCTGTCACGTTTTCCTCAAGTGTGCTCGCTGGTCGGATCTACGGGTGAGTACGTGCACCTGCAGCCTGTCATGAAAGTCGAGGGCATCCACGTGCGTGGGGCCTCCCCGGGAACGAACGGTGCGTGTGAGGCGTCATCACGGGCAGGTGTGCACGCCGACAGGCAGGCACGCGGGAACGGGGGGACGTGATGGTGGATGCAGTGGAGTCGGCTCCGGACGGCGGGGGCGTCGTGCCCGGCGTCCCGCAGGACATCGTCGCCCTGGACGACGACAGCTCGTGCATCGCCGCGGCCCGCCACCGCGCGGTGGCCTTCCTCACCCGCGCCCGGGCCGAACACGGCGTCCCGGTCTCCGACCGCGCCGTCGAGCTGACGCAGCTGGTCGTCAGCGAACTGGTGACCAACGCCCGCAAGTACGCCCCGGGCCCGGCGACCATGGAACTGCTGATCGTCGGCGACCTGGTGGAGGTCGCCGTGTGGGACTCCGGCCCGGCCCTGCCGGTGGCCAGGGCCGCGGACGCGGGCCGGGTCGGCCAGCACGGCCTGGAGATCGTCATGGCCGTCTGCCAGGACTTCGAGGTCCGGCGCGAGCAGCTCGGCAAACGCGTCACCGCCCGCATCGCCCTGCCCGATGACCCCGGCGGCACACCCTCGGGACGCGCCCCCTTGTAGGGAGGGAAGGCGACGGGCAGGGCATTTCCCCTGGTACCCCGCCCCGGTCGCAGCGGCGCCGCGCCGGGTGGGAAGCCGTTGGAGCCGCTCGAACGCCAAGGGCCGGTGGCCGGGTGGTCGTTCCGGCGTTCTTCGCGGGACCGTACCGCTCCTGGACCAGTCTCATCCGACTCGCGGACGGATGATCGTATGGCGGAGCCCCGGCCGGGGTAGAAAGGACGCCGGGCGCCTTTCCTCAGGGAGGCCCCCCGCTATTCACCCCTGCCGGCCCCGCCGGCGAGATCGAAGGACGCAGTATGGCCAGCGGCACCGTGAAGTGGTTCAACTCCGAGAAGGGCTTCGGTTTCATCGCCCAGGACGGCGGCGGACCGGACGTCTTCGCCCACTACTCCAACATCTCCGGCAGCGGCTACCGCGAGCTGGTCGAGGGCGAGCCGGTCACCTTCGACGTCACCCAGGGCCAGAAGGGCCCCCAGGCGGAGAACATCGTCCGCGGCTGACCACCGCCGACCTGCGGAGCCCCGTGCGGGGAGGCGCCACCGACGCGGGGTGGAACAGCTCGGTGGCTCGCTGGGCCCATGACCCAGAGGTCGCAGGTTCACCTCCTGTCCCCGCTGCGAAAGAGGGGCCCGGCATCAGCCGGGCCCCTCTCGCGTTCCCGCTCAGCGCGCGGCCGGAATCGAAGTGGCGGCGGGGGCCTTCCGGGCGACGAGGGCTGTCTATGGCGCGCTGCCTCTCGAGGCGACGGGCTGGTGGCCCTCAGTTCGAGCGGACCGCCGCCTCGATGTGGGCGAGTTGGGCGGCGAGGATCTCCTCGAACGCGGCGCGGCGATCCGCCCCGAGGGGGCGGACGTCGCGGGCGAAGTGGGCCAGGGCCGGGAAGCGTTCGGGGTCGGCGCCCAGAACCGCCACGCGGAACAGCTCCATGCCCTGTTCGTGCTCCTCGGGGGTGACGGTGCTGACCCCGGCCTCGGAGGCGATCAACGCGGCGATGAGGACCGCCATCCGGTGGTAGCGCGCCGGGATCTCCTCGTCGGGCAGTCCCGACGCGCGCAGGGCCTGCAGCACCTCTTCCATGACCAGTCGGGAACCGGCGCCGCTCGACGCGTAGCGTCCCCAGACCGCGGCGAGCTGGGGCTGCTGTCCGAAGGCCGCTCTCACGCGCAGGGCCAGGGACGTGATGCGCTGCTTCCAGTCGCCCTCGGGTCGGTGACCGTCCATCGCGGCCAGGAGAATCCGGTCGGCGACCGCGCGCAGCAGCTCGGTCTTGCTGCGGAAGTGCCGGTACAGGCTGGAGGAGTCGGTCCCGAGGGCCGCGGCCAGTTTGCGCACGCTGAACGAATCCGCGTCGCTCGTGCGCAGCAGCTCCGCCGCCGCATCCAGGATCTCCTCGGTCGTCCAACGCCTTCGACCTGCCATCTCGCTCCTCTCGCCAGATCTCATCCTACCTGTGCACTTGGTGATGCACGCACCGCGTGCATAATGGAGGCACGAGCATGCCGGGCGGGCCGGCACGCCACTCGTGCCCTGTTGCCCGGGTCAGGCGACCGATGCGGAGCTCACCCCGGGGAACGCGAGAGGACGCATGACGTGAAGAACCCACTGGATTCCGCGACGCTGGACGCAGCCGTCGAAAACGTCCACCGCGCCGGGATGCCGGGCCTGTTCGCCGAGGTGCGTGACGGCGACCGGGTCTGGCGCGGCGCCGCCGGGGTCGCCGACGTCGCCACCGGCCGCCCCGTCACCGCCGACCTGCGGCACCGCGTCGGCAGCATCACCAAGACCTTCACCGCCGCCGCGGTCCTGCAGCAGGTCGAGAGCGGTCGGATCGGTCTGGACACACCGATCGGCCGGTACCTTCCGAAGCTGGTCCCCGGAGAGCGCGGTGCCGCGATCACGGTACGGATGCTGGTCAACCACACCAGCGGCCTCGCCGAGTACCTCCCGTACGCCTACCCCTCCCTCAAGGCGTACCCCGCCCTCGCGGACACCGGGCCCCAGAGCCTGGACGACCACCGGTTCACACGGTTCGACCCCGTCGAACTGATCGAGATGGGGGTCACCGCACCCGCCGTCGGCGCCCCGGGCGGTACTCCGGGGGTGTACTCCAACACCAACTACCTGCTCCTCGTCCAACTCCTGGAACAGGTGACCGGCACCACGGCCGAGCGGTACATCACCCGGCACGTCATCGAGCGCGCCGGGCTGCGGGACACCGAACTCCCCGCCGGGCCGTACGTCGGCGGGCCGCACTCACGGCTCTACGAGGCGTGGTTCGGCATGATCGACCCGCCGCGCGACTACA
Organism: Streptomyces sp. NPDC034670; assembly: GCF_055574875.1. Lineage (NCBI taxonomy): Bacteria > Bacillati > Actinomycetota > Actinomycetes > Kitasatosporales > Streptomycetaceae > Streptomyces > Streptomyces sp. NPDC034670. Next base: position 23,276 of record NZ_JBVITR010000052.1, on the reverse strand, counting down.
GCGTCTACGACATGTCATGGGTGGGACCGTCGGCCTCGCTGATATCGACCGTCTCGGACCTCAACCGCTTCTACGGCGCGCTGCTGGCCGGGGAGATCGTCAGCCCGTCGTCGCTGGCGCAGATGCAGCGCACCGTCCCGGTCGTCTCCCAGGAGGGAAAGGTGATCGACTACGGCCTCGGCCTGCACCCGATGGAGGGACCCGGCCGGGGCACCTTCTGGGGCCACGGCGGCACGGTCTGGGGCGGTGGAGCGCTGGCCATGACCCGTGCCGACGGCAAGCGGCAGCTGGCGGTCGCGGTGAACATGCAGAGGTGGAACAGGCTCGACCCCTCCGGCAAGCCGCAGCCCCACCCCATCGACGACGCGCTCGCGACTCTGTACCGCGTGGCGATGTACGGCTGACCGGGCCGGGAGCGGCGCAGGGGAGGCGTTCCGTGCCGCACACCTCCCTGCACCGGCTGTGCCTGGCCGCCGCGGTGCAGCACAGACCGCCCACCGCGCACCAGCGGGCCCGTGACGCCTGGGGAACCAGGAAGCCCACCTCCGCCGACCGTCTGCGCGGGCACCCGGAGCGGGCCGTGCCGCTCGTACGAGGCAGGCCCTGGCAATGGCGGCACCGTCCGCGCCGACGCGCGCAGGATCCCCGCCTCCGTCTCCTGGTGCTTTTGCCGGTGCGGCCCGGACACGGCACACGGCGAACGAGGGGATCGGGTGGACGCGGCCCGGTGGACGTCCTGGTGCCGTCGGCCGCGGCCCGTCCTGGAGCACCATCGGCTCCACCGCCTTCCGCCGCGCTTCCCCGGCAGTGCGGCCCGCCCCGCGGACACGCTCACACTCACAGACCGCCGGTAGGCTACGGCGGTGCGCACGGTCGAGCTTCTGTTGGACGAGGCGGCGGAGCTGGCGGTTCGCGAGGCCTGGCAGCGGCTCGCGGACGCGGGGTTGCCCAGTCAGGCGCGTCACCGCTCACCGACCAACAGCCCGCACCTCACCCTGGCCGCCTGCCCGGAGCTGACCGCCCCGATCCGCTGGGAGCTCGCCGAGGTCGCCGCCGCCCTGCCGCTGCCGGTGCGGTTCACCGGCACGGTTCGCTTCGAGCGGCCCACCTCGGTGCTGGCCTGGGCGCTGGACCGCGACTGCGCGCTGGTCGGCTTGCACCGCAGGGTATGGGAGGCGGTGGCCTCGGACAGCCCGCCCGGGACCCTCAACCCGTTGCACGAACCCGGGCGCTGGATCCCGCACATCACCCTCGGCCGTACCCGGCGGGCGGGTGCCTTCACCGGCCGCCGCCTGCCCGAACTGCTGCCGGTGCCGCCGCTGTCGGCCCGGCTCGTCACCCTGCGCAGCTACGACACCGAGACCGGCGCCCTGGAAGTACTGGCGCCCCGCCTCTGAAACGCCCCGACGCCGACCGGCCGGCCCGCTGCCGAACGGGCCGGCCGGCGGACCACGGCCAGGAGCAAGCCGCCGCACCCCAGCGGCACCGCTCCCGGGGCCCCGGCCGCTCCGGCCACCTGACCCGAGACGGCGCCGCGGTGCGCACCGTCCCACCTCCGGCGGCCGGACCCCAGCGCGGAGAGGTGTTCACGTGAGCGGTGTGCCCACCCCGCCCGAGGCGGCACGGCGGCCTCGCACCAGACCCGATGCGCCGACCGGCCGGCGAAGCGGGCAAGCCCCTCCGCGGCGCCGCCCGGCGAGCCGGCGGCCGCCGGCCCCGGCGACGCCGTGATGAGGGTGCGCGGCCTCGCGCCGGCTTCCGGCAGCGCGGCCCACGCCGACGCAGGGGCAGCGACGGTGGCGAGCAGCAGGTCGCCCTCGTGGGGACGGGCGTCGAGCAGCGGCTCCTCGAGGGGGCCGAGTTCCCCCGGGGGCGCGTACCGCAGCCCGTGCACAGCGCGCACCAGACGCACAGCGCGCACCGGACGGGTCACGTCAGCGGTGGGTGGTGGCCGGCGGGGTGGGCCCAGTTCGTCGAGCGTGAGGTCGGGGGCGCGGCACCTGGTCCATCGGTGCCGGGCGAGGCCCCGGCTGCCAGCAGACACAGGACGTGGTCGGCGGCTCCGTCGACCGATGCCGCGCAGGGAGGCGTGGTGCCGTCGGTGTCGCTGGTCTCGCGGCGGGCCCCGGCTCGCAGCAGGGCGTTGATCCGGGTGCTGTCGCCGAACGCCGCCGCTTCGACGAGACGCTTGGACAGCTTCTTCCGCCGTCGTCTGTTCACGAACACTCAGGCCGGCCACCGGGCGAGCGGAACGTCCGGTCACGGCCATTCGCCGACGGCCGCAACCAGGACGGCCGCCTCGTGACGGACCGCGAGTCCGTCGTACCGCGTGACCACGGCGTGGTGTCCGTCGAGGCGACTGGTGCCGCACTCGACCGCGTGCCGGGCCCCGTGGTCCCCGGGATCGGATGCCGCGGACGGCCGCCGCGCGAACCGCGTTTCCCGCGGTTGCGGGTCCGGGCGGCGACGGCCGCGGACTCACCCGTCAGATGGTCTGCGGTGCGGTGCGGCCGACGGCCGGGTGACCGGGGCCGTCACGGCTCGGCGTGCGCCGGACGGCGCTCGCGACCGCCGGGATGCCGGTGCCGCCAGACCCAGAAGACCGTGCACGACACCAGGACCCATCCACCCAGCACCAGGAAGGGGAACGCGTGCTGGTGCCCCTGGAAGTACACCGCCGTGTGCTGCGCGTTGACCGAGGCGCCGGGCGGCAGCCACTTGCCGATCTCGCCCAGCGGGGACGGCAGCAGCGGCCAGGACACCGCGCCACCGGACGAGGGGTTGCCCAGCAGGATCATCAGCCCCCACGTCGGCAGCATCGCCCAGCGCCCGAACAGGGTGTTGAACATGGTGAAGACCATGCCGCTGGCGAACAGGGTGAGCGCCAGGATCAGCCACGACTCCACGAACGGCAGGTCGAGCGCGCCGAGCAGCCAGTCCACGGTCGCGGCGATGGCGAATCCGCCGAGCAGCGCGTAGGCGAGGGTGAACAGGATGCGTTCGAGGGGCGTCAGGGAGGGTGCGTGCACGCTGAGCTGGATCGCCCCGACGAAGCCGATGATGACGGCGGCCAGCGAGATGTAGAAGATCGCCAGTCCGCGCGGGTCGCCCTCCTGCAGCGGATTGAGGTCCTGGACGGTGACCTCGACGCCGGTTTCCTCCCCCACGGCCGGCGCCGCGCTGGCCAGCACCTCCGCGACCGAGGCCCCGGAGGCCCCCGACAGGTCGAGGACCGCGGTCCTCCCGTCGTCGCGGAGGTCGAGGACCGCAAAGACCTCCTGGTCGGCCATGGCCTGACGGGCTCCGGCGGCGCTGTCGTACACGTGTACCTTCACGGACGCGTTCAGTTCCTCCTCCAGACCGTCCAGGAATGCCTGCCCGCGGGCCTGTCCGTACGAGCCGACCACGGCCGTGGGGATCGAGTGCGGCGTCGGGTCGGCCATGGAGTAGGTGTACGAACCGGCGAAGAGGCCGGCCGCGGCCGCCAGGATGAGCACCAGCACGACGGCCGGCCACAACGGTGACTGCCGGAACTCGGACCACCGCTGTCCGCGCGTCGGCGGCTGGCTGTGGGCACCATGGGACATGTCGGCCATGGCCAGGACATTTCCACAGGCGAGGTGAAAGGGCACCCAAAGCGCCGTCACCCGTGGGAGTGCCGGGAGGAGTGCGCGCCGCCCTCGCAGGCGCTCCGGTGCGGTGCGGTGTGGGGCCGGGCGCCGTCGCGGGGTGAACCCGGGCGGCCGCACCCTCCGGACTCGGGATCGTCGGCGACGAGCGCAGGAAGGGCCCGGACCGGCACCTCCGGTCCCACCCCGCACACTCCGGCGAGCACGCGCCGGCCGGCCTCGTCGAGCACGCCCCCGCATCAGCCCGCACGCCACCGCCCCCGAGCCGGGGGCGAGCCGGGGGAGGGGGGGAGCACCACCGCACGTCCACAGCCGCGCCGGGGGGGGGGGGGGGGGGGGGGGGGGGGGGGGGGGGGGGGGGGGGGGCTCCCCCCCCCCCCCCCCCCCCCCCCCCCCCCCCCCCCCCCCCCCCCCACTCATTCATCAGGGGATCACGCCTCCCGCGCGCCCTCGTACATCTCGTCGATGAGGTGCCGGTACGCGCGCTCCACCACCGGCCGCTTCAGCTTCAGGCTCGGGGTGATCTCGCCGTGCTCGATGTCGAGGTCGCGCGGCAGGAGGCGGAACTTCTTGATGGTCTGCCAGCGCTGCAGGCCCTCGTTGAGCCGCTGGACGTAGCCGTCGACCATCTCGACCGTGGCGGGCGCGGAGACGATCTCCGCGTACGGCTTGCCCTCCAGGCCGTTCTCGGCCGCCCACGCCGTGATCGCGGCCTCGTCGAGGGCGATCAGGGCGGTGCAGTAGTTGCGGTCGGCGCCGTGCACCAGGATGTTCGACACGTACGGGCAGATCGCCTTGAACCGGCCCTCGACCTCGGCGGGCGCGATGTACTTGCCGCCGGAGGTCTTGATCAGGTCCTTCTTGCGGTCGGTGATGCGCAGGTAGCCGTCGTCCGACAGCTCGCCGATGTCGCCGGTGTGGAACCAGCCGTCGGCCTCCAGCACCTCGGCGGTCTTCTCGGGCAGGTTGTGGTAGCCCTGCATGATGCCGGGGCCGCGCAGCAGGATCTCGCCGTCCTCGGCGATGCGCACCTCGGTGCCGGGCAGCGGCTTGCCGACCGTGCCGGTGCGGTAGGCCTCGCCGGGGTTGACGAAGGAGGCCGCGGAGGACTCGGTGAGGCCGTAGCCCTCGAGGATGTGGATGCCGGCGCCGGAGAAGAAGTACCCGATGTCGGGGGCGAGGGCCGCGGAGCCGGAGACGCAGGCGCGCAGCCGGCCGCCGAAGGCCTCGCGGATCTTGGCGTAGACGAGCTTGTCGGCGAGGCCGTGCTTGGCCTTCAGCCCGAAGGGCGCGCTCGCGGTGCCGGTGCGGCGGAAGTTGTCCTGGGTGACCTCGGCGTACTCGCGGGCGACGCCGGCGGCCCACTGGAAGATCTTGTACTTGGCCCCGCCGCCGGCCCGGGCCTTGGCGGCGACGCCGTTGTAGACCTTCTCGAAGATGCGCGGCACCGCCGCCATGTAGGTCGGCTGGACCACCGGGAGGTTCTCGATGATCTTGTCGACGCGGCCGTCGACGGCGGTGACGTGCCCGACCTCGATCTGGCCGGAGGTGAGCACCTTGCCGAAGACGTGCGCGAGCGGCAGCCACAGGTACTGCACGTCGTCGCCGGTGACCAGGCCGGTCGCGGCGATCGCCTTCGCCATGTACGACCAGCTGTCGTGCGGCAGGCGCACGCCCTTGGGGCGGCCGGTGGTGCCGGAGGTGTAGATGAGGGTGGCGAGCTGGTCCTTGGTGATCGCGGAGACCCGCTCCTTGATCAGCTCCGGTTCCTTCCGCAGGCGGGCCGCGCCGCGGCTCTCCAGCTCGGCGAGGGTGATCACGAAGTCGTCGGTCTCGGCGCCGGCCTCGTCGATCACCACCACCCGGGTGAGATCGGGCAGCTCGGCGCGCTTGGCCACGGCCTTGGCCGCCTGCTCGGCGTTCTCCGCGATGAGCACCCGGCTCTGCGAGTCCGACAGGATGTAGGCGGACTCGTCGGCGTTGGTCTGCGGGTAGATCGTGGTGGTGGCGGCGCCCGCGCACAGGATGCCGAAGTCGGCGAGGATCCACTCGACGCGGGTCGAGGAGGCCAGCGCCACCCGCTCCTCGGGCCGCACGCCCAGTTCGATCAGGCCGGCCGCGATCGCGGTGACGCGCTCGGCGGACTGCGCCCAGGTCAGCGACTTCCAGCCGTCGGGCCCCTCCCCCGAGGCGGGCGGGACCGGGTAGCGGTAGGCCTCGGTGTCCGGTGTGGCCGCCACACGCTCCAGGAAGAGGGCCGCCACGCTCGGCGGACGGTTCTCGATCAGTGTCTGTGTGTGGCTCACGACATCCTCCGGGGCCCGCGACGGTGCGGCTGGCTCAGTGGGGCTGGTTACACTCGCGCGCCGTTGTTTAACTCGCGAGTAACTATCGAGCACGGACAGAGTAAGCGGCGACCGGCGACTGCGTAAGGGGGTGCGGCCTGCCATTTCCCCCGGAGAGCTACCCCCGGGACGCGCGGGGGCCCACCGCGCTCGCGCGCGGCAGGCCCCTTTTCCGCCCGGTTCGCGGAGTGACCCGCGGTAACATCGGTGACCCTCGGTCACCCTCCGGCTACTTCTTCCCCTTGCCCGGTCCCCCGCCCTCGTCGCTGGAGAGGACGGCGATGAAGGCCTCCTGCGGGACCTCCACGGAGCCCACCATCTTCATCCGCTTCTTGCCCTCCTTCTGCTTCTCCAGCAGCTTGCGCTTGCGGGAGATGTCGCCGCCGTAGCACTTGGCGAGGACGTCCTTGCGGATGGCGCGGATGGTCTCGCGGGCGATGACCCGCGAGCCGATGGCGGCCTGGACGGGCACCTCGAAGGCCTGGCGCGGAATGAGCTCCTTGAGCTTGGCGACGAGCCGGACGCCGTAGGCGTACGCCTGGTCCTTGTGGGTGATCGCGGAGAAGGCGTCCACCTTGTCGCCGTGCAGCAGGATGTCGACCTTGACCAGGCTGGAGGTCTGCTCGCCGGTGGGCTCGTAGTCCAGGGAGGCGTAGCCGCGGGTCTTGGACTTCAGCTGGTCGAAGAAATCGAAGACGATCTCCGCGAGCGGGAGCGTGTAGCGGATCTCGACCCGGTCCTCGGAGAGGTAGTCCATGCCGAGCAGGGTGCCGCGCCGGGTCTGGCACAGTTCCATGATCCCGCCGATGAACTCGCTGGGCGCGAGGATCGTGGCGCGGACGACCGGCTCGTACACCTCGTTGATCTTGCCCTCGGGGAACTCGCTCGGGTTGGTGACGGTGTGCTCGGTGCCGTCCTCCATGAGCACGCGGTAGACCACGTTGGGCGCGGTGGCGATCAGGTCGAGCCCGAACTCGCGCTCCAGGCGCTCGCGGATCACGTCGAGGTGCAGCAGGCCGAGGAAGCCGACGCGGAAACCGAAGCCGAGGGCGGCGGAGGTCTCCGGCTCGTAGACCAGGGCGGCGTCGTTGAGCTGGAGCTTGTCGAGCGCCTCGCGCAGCAGGGGGTAGTCGGAGCCGTCCAGCGGGTACAGGCCCGAGAACACCATGGGCTTGGGGTCCTTGTAGCCGCCCAGCGGCTCCTCGGCCCCCTTGTGCTGGCTGGTGACGGTGTCACCGACCTTGGACTGGCGGACGTCCTTCACCCCGGTGATGAGGTAGCCCACCTCGCCGACGCCGAGGCCGTCGGAGGGCAGCATCTCCGGCGAGTTGGTGCCGATCTCCAGCAGCTCGTGGGTCGCGCCGGTGGACATCATCCGGATCCGCTCGCGCTTGTTGAGCTGGCCGTCGATGACCCGGACGTAGGTGACGACGCCGCGGTAGGAGTCGTAGACCGAGTCGAAGATCATCGCGCGGGCCGGGGCGTCCTTGACGCCGACCGGGGCGGGGATGTCGGCGACCACCTTGTCCAGCAGCGCCTCGACGCCCAGACCGGTCTTCGCGGAGACCTTCAGCACGTCGTCGGGTTCGCAGCCGACCAGGTTCGCGAGCTCCTCGGCGAACTTCTCCGGCTGGGCGGCCGGCAGGTCGATCTTGTTGAGCACCGGGATGATCGTGAGGTCGTTCTCCATCGCCAGGTACAGGTTGGCGAGGGTCTGCGCCTCGATGCCCTGGGCGGCGTCCACCAGCAGGATCGTGCCCTCGCAGGCGGCGAGCGACCGGGAGACCTCGTAGGTGAAGTCGACGTGCCCGGGGGTGTCGATCATGTTGAGGATGTGCGTGTCGCCCGGGGCGTGGGTGGGGGCCCACGGCAACCGCACCGCCTGGGACTTGATCGTGATGCCGCGCTCGCGCTCGATGTCCATGCGGTCGAGGTACTGAGCGCGCATCTGCCGCTGCTCCACCACACCGGTCAGCTGGAGCATCCGGTCGGCGAGCGTGGACTTGCCGTGGTCGATGTGCGCGATGATGCAGAAATTGCGGATCAGCGCCGGGTCGGTACGGCTCGGCTCGGGTACGTGGCTGGGGATCGCGGGCACGCAGGGTCCTGATTCTTGAGGCGTCCGCACACGTGTGCTTGTCCGTCTGCGGTCTCGGGTCGGATCGATACGTAGCCTCCATGGTCCCACGGGTGGGGACCCGGGACGGGTTTGGGCCGCGGAATGGCCCGCTGCTAGTGTGAGGGGCTGTGTCTCATGCCCTCTCAGCGCGAGGCACCCCCCAAGAAATCACCGGTACGGATCCGTGCGGCACCCGTGCGGCCCCGTGCCAGAACCTGAAAAGGCTCATTCGTGGCGAACATCAAGTCCCAGATCAAGCGGAACAAGACCAACGAGAAGGCTCGGCTGCGCAACAAGGCCGTCAAGTCCTCTCTGAAGACCGCGATCCGCAAGACCCGCGAGGCCGTGGCCGCGGGTGACGTCGAGAAGGCCACCGAGTACCAGCGCGCCGCCGCGCGTCAGCTCGACAAGGCCGCCTCCAAGGGCGTCATCCACAAGAACCAGGCCGCCAACAAGAAGTCGGCGCTGGCTCAGAAGGTCGCGACCCTCAAGGGCTGATCACTTTCCCGGTCCGGTCCCCGACCGGATCCGATCCCTGATCCGACCTGATCGCCGGAAGGACCCGGGCGGGCCCTCTCTCATCCGCCCCCGACCGGCACCCCCGGGCTCGTACGCGGCCTGCGTTCGCCACGCGGGTACGGGCTCACACGCTTGACCGAAGGCCCCGCTCCGCATCCTTCCCCAGGGTACGGGCGGGGCCTTCGGCTTCGTCCCGCGATCAGCCCCGGCCCCGCGGTCAGCCCCGGCCCCGCGAGCGGGCCGCCCGGGCGATCGTGACGACGGCCTTCTCCAGGGCGTACTCCGGGTCGTCCCCGGCGCCCTTCACGCCCGCGTCGGCCTCGGCCACCGCACGCAGCGCCACGGCCACGCCGTCCGGGGTCCAGCCGCGCATCTGCTGCCGCACCCGGTCGATCTTCCACGGCGGCATGCCCAGCTCGCGGGCCAGGTCCCCCGGCCGGCCGCCGCGCGCCGACTGCAGCTTCCCGATGGCCCGCACGCCCTGGGCCAGCGCGCTGGTGATCAGCACCGGCGCCACCCCGGTCGCCAGCGACCAGCGCAGGGCCTCCAGCGCCTCCGCCGCGCGCCCCTCGACCGCCCGGTCGGCGACCGTGAAGCTCGACGCCTCGGCCCGCCCGGTGTAGTACCGCCCGACGACCGCCTCGTCGATCGTCCCCTCGACGTCCGCGACCAGCTGGGACGCGGCCGAGGCCAGCTCCCGCAGATCGCTGCCGAGGGCGTCGACCAGCGCCTGGCACGCCTCCGGGGTCGCCGACCTCCCGGCGGTGCGGAACTCGCCCCGCACGAAGGCCAGCCGGTCCGCCGGCTTGGTCATCCTCGGGCACGCCACCTCCCGCGCCCCCGCCTTGCGCGCCGCGTCGAGCAGCCCCTTGCCCTTGGCCCCGCCCGCGTGCAGCAGCACCAGGGTGATCTCCTCGGCGGGCGCCCCGAGGTACGCCTTCACGTCCTTGACCGTGTCGGCCGACAGGTCCTGGGCGTTGCGCACGACCACGACCTTGCGCTCCGCGAAGAGCGACGGGCTCGTCAGCTCGGCGAGGGTGCCGGGCTGGAGCTGGTCCGGGGTCAGGTCGCGGACGTCCGTGTCGGCGTCGGCGGCCTTCGCGGCGGCCACCACCTCCCGCACGGCACGGTCGAGCAGCAGGTCCTCCTGGCCCACGGCGAGCGTCACGGGGGCGAGGGGGGCGTCGGATGCGGTCTTCCTGGCCATCGCGCCAAGCATCCCACGCACCACCGACACCGATGTGCCCAGGCGGTGACGGGACCGCTCACGGCGGCCTTCCGGACCGGCCCCCGCTCACGGCGGCGCCCCGGGCCGGCTCCCCCGCCCGGCACCGCTCACGGCTCCTCCCGCCAGCCCTCCCACCGCGCCGCGAACTCGTCCAGTTCCCCGGGGTCCAGCCGCTCCGCCTCGTCCCGCAGGACGACGAGCCACTGCGCGTCCTCCGCGTCGTCCTCGCCGGCCAGCGCGTCCCGCACCAGCCGCGGCTCCTCCGTCACGCCGAACCGCTCCCCGAGGGCCGCCGCCGCCTCCTCGGCGGCGTCCCGGTCGGGCAGCACCAGCACATGTCGCACATCACTCACGTGCGCCATTGTCCGGCACCGGGTTCAGGCCCCGCCCCCGGCACCCCGTACGGACGGCACCGCGTCCAGCACGATCCCGAACCGGTCCCGGTACACCGCGAGCACCTCCTCGTCCGGCCCCAGTTCCCGCTGCTCGCGCGTCCCGTCCGGCGCCGTGGCCGTGAACCGCCGGCCGCTGAGCGTGATCCTCCCCCCGTCCCCGGTGACCCGGGAGCACACCAGCGACCGCGTGAAGTGCGAGGCCGGCGACGTGCTGTGCCACCAGGCTCCGGCCCTGAAGTCGCCGAGCGCCCGCGGCCGCGTCTCCAGGCGGTACACCGGCCGCCCGTTCCGGCTCACGTCCAGGTCGGCGGCCTCCTCCGTCCCGTGCCCGCCGCGCACCCCGGCCGCGTCGGCGCCCGCCCCGGTGATCCGGAACGTGCCCCCGGGGTCCTCCTGCTCCCCTCCCTCCCCGAACGCCAGCGGCAGATGGCAGTGCGCCCCGAAGCCGACGTCGGCCAGCCAGTCGCCCCCGTCCACCGTCCGCACCCGCAGCGCGAGGTGGTCGTACGGGATGCCGAGCCGGCCCCCGTCCCCGTACACCCGTCCCGCGAGACGCGTGACGCCGAAGCCGAGTGCCGCGAGCAACGCACCGAGGGCGCCGTTGAGTTCGTAGCAGAACCCGCCCCGCCGCGCCCCCACCACCTTGTCCAGCAACCGCTTCTCGTCCAGCACGATCTCCTCGCCGAGGTGGACGGAGAGGTTCTCGAACGGCACGGTCCGCAGGTGCCGCAGGTGCAGGTCCCGCAGCGCCTCCGCGGTGGGCGAGGCCGGGTGCTCGGCGCCCAGGCGGCGCAGGTAGGCGTCCGCGCGCGATGCGTCCATGCCCCCAGTGTGGCGCGGGCGGCGGCTTCCCCGCCCGGCATCGCCCCCTCCCGCGGCCGCCGGCCGCCGGCCGCCGTGTCAGCGGTGCGCCACCGACAGCTCCCCGCTCCCCTCCTCCCCGCCGACCACCGCCAGGGCCCCGTCCCGGTCCGTGCGCAGCACCCGCGCTCCCTGGGCCCGCAGCGCGGCGAGCGTGCCCGGGGCGGGATGTCCGTACGGGTTGCCCTCCCCCGAGCTGATGAGCGCCAGCCGCGGAGCCGCCCGGCGCAGCAGGCCCGGATCCTGGTGGGCCGAGCCGTGGTGGGCGACCTTGAGGACGTCCACGTCCGCCAGCGCCCGGGCCGCCGGCGACCTGGCCAGGGCCCGCTGGGCCGGGGGCTCCAGGTCCCCGAGCAGCAGCAGGCGCAGGCCTCCGGTCCGCACGAGCAGGGCCACGCTGGCGTCGTTCGGGCCCCGGGGGGCGGGAGGCGGCGGGTACGTGCCCGGCGCGGCCGGCGGCGGCCACACCACCTCCCAGGACAACGTCCCCGTGCGCCGCCGCTCCCCGGCGACGGCGCGCGTCACCGGGACACCTCCGGCCGCCGCGATCCTCCGTACGAACGCGGCCTGGTCCGCGGGTTCCTCGAGGCCCGTCGTCCCGATCGCGCCCACCGGGCGTCCGCGCAGCACACCGGGCAGGCCCGCCACGTGGTCGGCGTGGAAGTGGGTCAGGACGACGAGGGGCACCCGGGTGACACCGAGGGCGCGCAGGCAGCGGTCCACGAGGGCCGGATCGGGGCCGGCGTCCACGACCACGCCGGCGCCCCCGCCCGCCGCCAGCACCATCGCGTCGCCCTGCCCCACGTCGCACATCACCATCCGCCAGCCCGGCGGGGGCCAGCCCGTGATCACCCGGGCCAGCGGCGGCGGCTGCACCACGACCACGACCAGCAGCAGCGCGCAGACACCGCACCACCAGGGGTGTCCCGGCAGCCGCCGCCCGACGAGCAGGGCGACCGGGACGAGCGCGGCGAGCGCCGCCGCCCCGGCCCAGCCGCCGGGCCAGTCCACTCCCGCGCCGGGCAGGGCCGCCCCGGTCCGGGCGACCTGCGCGATCCACTCCGCCGGCCAGCTCGCGCACCACGCCAGCGCCTTCGCGACCGGCATCGCGAACGGTGCCGTGGCCAGGGTCAGGAACCCCAGCACCGTGGCCGGGGCGAGCGCGAACTCCGCGAGGAGGTTGCACGGCACCGCCACCAGGCTCACCCGTGCCGCGAGCACGACGACCACCGGCGCGCACACCGCCTGGGCGGCGCCCGCCGCGGCCAGCGCCTCCGCGAGCCGGGGCGGCACGCCGCGCCGCCGCAGTCCCGCGCTCCAGCGCGGCGCGAGGGTGAGCAGGGCGCCGGTGGCCAGCACGGACAGCAGGAAGCCGTAACTGCGGGCCAGCCACGGGTCGTACAGCACCAGGAGCAGAACGGCCGTCGCCAGGGCCGGGATCAGTGACCTGCGGCGTCCGGTGGCGAGCGCGAGCAGCGCGACGGCTCCGCAGGCGGCGGCCCGCAGCACACTGGGGTCCGGCCGGCACACGACGACGAAGCCGAGGGAGAGCGCCCCGCCCAGCAGCGCCGTCGCGCGCAGGGAGATGCCGAGCCGGGGCGCGAGACCGCGTCGCTCCACGCGCTGCGCCAGACCGGGCGGGCCGAGGAGCAGGGCGAGGAGGATGGTGAAGTTGGCGCCGGAGACGGCGAGCGTGTGCGTGAGGTCGGTCTCCCGGAACGCCTCGTCCAGCTCCGGCGCGACCCGGGAGGTGTCGCCCACCACCAGCCCCGGCAGCAGCGCCCGCGCGTCCGCGGACAGGCCGTCGGTCGCCTCCCGCAGCCCGGCCCGCAGCCGCCCCGCCAGCCGTTGCGGTCCCGACGGCCGCGCCACGACCTCCGGTCCGTCCCGGCCCCGCACGCGCAGGACGGCCGCGAACCGGTCGCCGCCCGCCCGCGCGGGAGCGAGCCGCGCCTCGACCCGCAGCCGGGTGGAGGGCAGGAGCCCGAGCCACGGGGAGCGTTCCGCGCCGTGCCCGCCCGGGGAGGTCCGCGGGGCCGGGCGCGCGTCGACGATCACCAGGACCGGCGTCCGGGTCACCGCCGCCCCCGCGCCGGGCCCCTCCACCCGCCGTATCCGGGCCTCGACCAGGACGGCCGGCGGCGCCGGGCGGGAGCCGCCGGCCCCGGACCGGGCGAGCCGGGGGTCGGAGGTGATCTCGAGCTCGGCGGTCACCGGGGCGTGCTCCCGCGCCAGCTCCGGTACGGGGCCGCGCCACAGGTCCGCACCGTGCAGGCCCGCGGAGCCGGCGGCGGCGGCGACGCAGAGCAGCACGGCGGCACCGGACACCAGGAGGTGGGGGCGGGTGCCGGCCCGCCGTCCCCCTTCCCGTCGGCGCCCCGCCGCGAGGAGGGCGCCGGCCGCCGCCAGGGAGACGGTCACCGTGCCGGCCACCGCGCCGGGCGGGGCGTGCAGCGTCACCGCCGCCGTGGCCCAGGCCGCCAGCGCGGGCGGTACGAGCCGGAGGTCCGTCGGCGCCTCCCGGCGCGGGTGCGAGGCTCCGAGCCGCCGGCCGGACGCCGCGTGGACGGACCTCCGGGTGACGGGTCCGGCGGGGCGGGAGCCCCCCGGCGGCGCCGGGGCCGTGCCGTTCGTCATGGCCGCACCAGGTCGCGCAGGTCCGCGAAGCGGCGGTCACCGATGCCGTTGACCTCGCGCAGCTCGTCCACGGAGCGGAAACCGCCGTGCCGGGTGCGGTAGTCGATGATGTGCCGGGCCAGCACGGGGCCGACCCCCGGCAGGGCGTCGAGCTGCTCCGGCGTGGCGGTGTTGAGGGACACCGGCGCCGCGGGTCCGGTGCCCGCCGGCGCCCCTGCCGCGCCGCCGGGAGCCGCGGTGCCCGCGCCCGGCGCCGGGCCGCCGACGACCACCTGCTCCCCGTCCACCAGGAACCGGGCGCGGTTGAGGCCGTCGGTCCTGGTGCCGGGCCGCACTCCGCCCGCGGCCCGCAGCGCGTCCTCGACCCGGGAACCGGCCGGCAGCCGGTGGATGCCCGGCTCGCGCACCTTGCCGCTGACGTCGACCACGATCTCGGGCCCCGCCGAGCCGCCGGTCCCCTCCGCCCGGGCCGGCGCGCCCGCCCCGCTCTCCCCCGGGCCGGTCGCGTCCTTCCCCCGCTCCTCGTGGGGCGCGGCCGCCCGCACCACCTCCGGTGCCCGCACCGGCTGGGTCCGTCCGGTCCAGAAGTGCTGCACGGCGAATCCCACGACCACCACGAGCAGCACCGACAGCGCGACCGCGCTCCGCCGTTCCAGCCCGCACCGCGCCTGCGCCCACAGCGGCAGCCGCTCCCGCAACGCGAGCCCGAACCGCTCCCGGCGCCGGTCCCCCTCCCCCGCCGCGTCCACCGGGCCGGGGGCCCTCCCGGTCGCCACCCGGTCCGTGGCGCCCGCCCCGTCCTCCGGAGCGGCCCCGCGGGACCGGGCCGGCGGGGAGTCCTCCGCCGCGCGGCGCACGGCCCAGGCCGGGACGTGCCCGGCCCTCCGGCCGCGCCCGGCGCCGTCCCCGCCGGTCCCCTCACCGAACAGCGCCTCCGCCCGCCTCCGGAGGTCCTCCGCCGCGTGGCGGTCTTCGTGCCGCACCCGCCCCCGGGGCGGGGCCGGCCGGCGATGACGTGCGCGCCCGTCGGACGCGGGGCCGCGGCCCGGGCCGCTGGTCGCCGTCGCTGTGCGTGAACGTGGTCGAAGTGCCATGCGAGGAGGATCGGGCCTGCCGCGGCCTCCTCGGTGATCTTGGTCGTTCTCCGTGGACCACCGCTCGTCTGTGGACAACTCCGCCACCCGTACGGGTGGGTCCGCACGGCCGGCCGCGTCCCCTCACCGCGCCGAGACCACGACCCCCAGCAGTCCGGGCCCCGTGTGCGCCCCGATCACCGCCCCCACCTCGCTGACGTGCAGGTCGGCCAGTCCCGGTACCCGGGCCCGCAGCCGGTCCGCGAGGGCCGACGCGCGGTCCGGGGCGGCCAGGTGGTGGACGGCGATGTCGACCTCGGCGCCGCCCGCCCGTTCGGCCGCGATCTCCTCCAGGCGGGCGATCGCCCTGGAGGCGGTGCGGACCTTCTCCAGGGGTTCGATCCGGCCGTCCGCCAGCCGCAGCAGCGGCTTCACCGCGAGCGCCGAGCCCAGCAGGGCCTGCGCGGCGCCGATGCGGCCGCCGCGGCGCAGGTAGTCCAGGGTGTCCACGTAGAAGTAGGCGGAGGTGTCCGCCGCCCGTTTCTCGGCGGCGGTGACCGCCTCGTCCACCGTGCCGCCCGCCTGCGCGGTCTCGGCCGCCGTCAGGGCGCAGAACCCGAGGGCCATCGCGATCATGCCGGTGTCCACCACCCGCACCGGCACCGGCGCCCCGCGCGCCGCGACGACCGCCGCGTCGTGGGTGCCGGAGAGTTCGGCGGAGAGGTGGAGGGAGACGATGCCGGCGGCACCCGACTCGGCGATCCTGCGGTAGGTCTCGGCGAAGACCTCGGGACCGGGCCGCGAGGTGGTGACCGGGCGCCGCTTCTGCAGGGCCTGGGCGAGGGAGCGGGTGGAGATCTCGGTGCCCTCTTCGAGCGCGCGGTCGCCGAGGACCACGGTCAGCGGTACCGCCGTGATGCCGTGCCGCTCCATCGTCCGGGCCGGCAGGTAGGCCGTTGAATCGGTGACGATCGCGACATGGCGGGACAT
Organism: Streptomyces sp. NPDC034670; assembly: GCF_055574875.1. NCBI lineage: Bacteria > Bacillati > Actinomycetota > Actinomycetes > Kitasatosporales > Streptomycetaceae > Streptomyces > Streptomyces sp. NPDC034670. Next base: position 7,480 of record NZ_JBVITR010000052.1, on the reverse strand, counting down.
GAGCTGGAGGTTACCTGGCGTAGTGCCCGTGCGGCAGCCCGGCCCCGCGGGCCGGGTCCGGTCGTGGCCGGGTCACCCGGTGCTCAGGTGGTGCTCTCGGGGCGGGGCTTCTTCTGCCAGGGGTAGCTAGGGCGGGGGCCGGGCGGGGTGATGGCGGGCCGCACCGGCTCGGACGCGGGCTCCCCGGACGTGGCCCGCTGCGGCGTCTGCGGCCAGGGGGTCGCCGGGGTGTCGGCGGCGGGCGCCTCGGGCCAGGGCGCGGGCCGGGGACCGGACTCCTGCCCGGTGGTCGTCCAGTGCCGCAGGGCACCGGCCTCCATGTCGATCTGCGCGCTCAGCGAGTCCAGGTCGTCGTCCGCGAAGCGGCGGGCGCGGTCACGGGCCGCCCAGCGCAGGGAGTCCGCCGACCGGGTGATGCGCTCGGTGCGCTCGCGCAGCCCGGGCAGCCGCTCGGCGAGTGCGGCGCGGTCCGGCTCGGCCTCCAGGCGCCTGAGTTCGCCGTCCAGTTCGTGTCCGTGCGCGCTGAGACGGTGGAAGAGGCCGAGGGACTCCTTGAGGGACTCGTCCTCCGCGACGGCCGCCTCCAGCGCGTCCTGGGTGGCGCGCATGGAGGTGCGCAGCGCGAGCCGGAGCTGGGCGATCTCGCCGGCCGGGCCGGGCCGGCCGAGGGCCTTGGCCTTCAGGGTGTGGTCCTCGACCGTGCGGCGGGCCTGGGTGATGTGGCGGTCGGCACTGCGCTTGGCCGCACCGACGACCTTCACCGTGGCGTAGGCGCCGAACGCCAGAAGGAGCACGAAGAGCAGGGCGAACACCACCATCACTGCGCTCACTGCTTCCACGAGGCTCCTCCTCCGGGTCCTTCGGTCTGTCCCGGCACGCTCCGTACCGCTCTTCCACGGTAAACGAGACGGGCAGGTCCGGAGTTCCGGAAGAACCCCGAACCTGCCCGTAGGGGACCACCCCGAGCCGGGACGTCACACCCGGCGGGGACCGCTCCGGACGCCCGTCCGGCCGCCGCGCGTCACGCCGGGACGATGTTGACCAGCTTGGGCGCCCGCACGATCACCTTGCGGATGCCGGCCCCGTCCAGCGCGGCGGCGACCTTCTCGTCGGCCAGCGCGATCTTCTCCAGCTCGTCCCCGGAGATGGCCGGCGGCACCTCCAGCCGTGCCTTGACCTTGCCCTTGATCTGCACCACGCAGGTCACGGTCTCGTCGACCACGTACGCCGGGTCGGCCACGGGGAAGTCCCGGTGGACGACCGAGTCGGTGTGGCCCAGCCTGCGCCACAGCTCCTCGGCGATGTGCGGGGCCAGCGGCGCGACCAGCAGCACCAGGGACTCGGCGACCGGGCGCGGCAGCGGCCCTCCCCGCTTGGTCAGGTGGTTGTTCAGCTCGGTGACCTTGGCGATGGCGGTGTTGAAGCGCATGGCCTCCAGGTCGCCGCGCACGCCGTCGATCGCCTTGTGCAGGGCGCGCAGGGTGTCCTCGTCGATCCCGTCGGGCCCGGCGTCGACGACGGTGACCTCGCCGGTCGCCTCGTCCACGATGTTGCGCCACAGCCGCTGCAGCAGCCGGAACTGGCCGACCACCGCGCGGGTGTCCCACGGCCGCGACACGTCCAGCGGGCCCATGGCCATCTCGTACAGGCGCAGCGTGTCGGCACCGTACTCGGCGCAGATCTCGTCCGGGGTGACCGCGTTCTTCAGGGACTTGCCCATCTTGCCCAGCAGCCGGGAGACCTTCTCGCCCTGGTACCAGTAGGCGCCGTCGCGCTCCTCCACCTCGGCCGCCGGCACCGCGATGCCGCGGCTGTCGCGGTAGACGTAGGCCTGGATCATGCCCTGGTTGAACAGCTTGTGGAACGGCTCCGCCGACGAGATGTGCCCCAGGTCGTACAGCACCTTGGACCAGAAGCGGGCGTACAGCAGGTGCAGCACGGCGTGCTCGGCGCCGCCGACGTACAGGTCGACGCCGCCGTGCGGCATGCCCTCGCGCGGGCCCATCCAGTACTGCTCGATCCCGGGGTCGACCAGCTTCCCGGAGTTGTGCGGGTCCAGGTAGCGCAGCTCGTACCAGCAGGAACCGGCCCAGTTGGGCATGGTGTTGGTCTCGCGGCGGTACTTCTTCGGCCCGTCGCCCAGGTCCAGGGTGACGTTGACCCAGTCCTCGTTGCGCGACAGCGGCGTCTCGGGCTCGGTGTCGGCGTCGTCCGGGTCGAAGGTGCGCGGCGAGTAGTCCTCGACCTCGGGCAGCTCCAGCGGCAGCATCGACTCGGGCAGGGCGTGGGCGACGCCGTCCTCGTCGTAGACGATCGGGAAGGGCTCGCCCCAGTAGCGCTGGCGGCTGAACAGCCAGTCGCGCAGGCGGAAGTTGACGGTGCCCTCGCCGAAGCCGCTGCTCTCCAGCCACTCGATGATGCGGGTCTTGGCCTCGGCGACGCCCAGGCCGTCCAGACGGACCTCGTCGTTCGAGGAGTTGACGATCCTCGCGTCGTACGAGGAGAAGGCGCTCTCCCACGTCGAGGTGTCCGTGCCGCGGCCGTCGGTCGGCTCGACGATGCAGCGGATCGGCAGCTCGAAGGCGCGCGCGAACTCGAAGTCGCGCTGGTCGCCCGCCGGCACGGCCATGATCGCGCCGGTGCCGTAGCCCATCAGCACGTAGTCGGCGATGAAGACGGGCACCCGCTCGCCGTTGACCGGGTTGGTCGCGTAGGCGCCGATGAAGACGCCGGTCTTGTCCTTGGCCTCGGCCTGCCGCTCGACGTCGGACTTGGCGGCGGCCTGCGCGCGGTAGGCGGCGACGGCCTCGGCCGGGGTGGCGTGGCCGCCGGTCCACACCTCGTGGGTGCCCTCGGGCCAGGCGTCCGGGGTGAACTTCTCGACCAGCGGGTGCTCGGGCGCCAGCACCATGTAGGTCGCGCCGAACAGGGTGTCGGGGCGGGTGGTGAAGACGGTGATGCGCTCGCCGTCGATGGGGAAGTCGACGCGGGCGCCCTCGGAGCGGCCGATCCAGTTGCGCTGCTGCAGCTTGATGGCCTCGGGCCAGTCCAGCGCGTCCAGGTCCTCCAGCAGCCGGTCGGCGTAGGCCGTGATCCGCATGTTCCACTGGCGCAGCTTGGCCTTGAAGACGGGGAAGTTGCCGCGCTCGGAGCGGCCCTCGGCGGTGACCTCCTCGTTGGCCAGCACGGTGCCCAGGCCGGGGCACCAGTTGACCGGCGCGTCGGAGGCGTAGGCCAGGCGGAACCCGCTCAGGACGTCGGCGCGCTCGGCCGCGCTCAGCTCGCTCCAGGCGCGCGTGTGGCCCGGCACGGGACGCTCACCGGACTCGAACTGCGCGACCAGCTCGTCGATCGGGCGGGCCTTCCCCGCCTTCTCGTCGTACCAGGAGTTGAAGATCTGCAGGAAGATCCACTGGGTCCACTTGTAGTAGTCCGGGTCGATCGTGGCGAACGACCGGCGCTTGTCGTGGCCCAGGCCCAGCCGGCGCAGCTGGGACTTCATGTTCTCGATGTTGGCCTCGGTGGACACCCGCGGGTGCGTGCCGGTCTGCACGGCGTACTGCTCGGCGGGCAGGCCGAAGGCGTCGAAGCCCAGGGTGTGCAGGACGTTGTGCCCGGTCATGCGCTGGAAGCGGGCGTAGACGTCGGTGGCGATGTACCCCAGCGGGTGGCCGACGTGCAGTCCCGCACCGGAGGGGTACGGGAACATGTCCATGATGAACTTCTTGGGCCGGGCGACCGTCTCCGGGTCGCCCGCCAGGTCGCCGCTCGGGTTGGGGGCGGCGTAGGTGCCCTCGGCGTCCCAGAAGTCCTGCCAGCGTGCCTCGATCTCGGCGGCCAGGGCGGCCGTGTAGCGGTGCGGTGCGGCCTCCGCGGCAGCGGGGTTCGTCTCGCTCATGATCCTCAAAGCTCCATCGATCGTCTCTGCCTGCGCCTGCGGCTTCCAGAAATGAAAAATCCCCTCGCACAGGAGGGGACGCCGCGCCGACTCCGACCGGCCGGTCACCGGCGGTCGGGACTGATCAGCGCGGCTCGCTAAGCAGAAGGCGTACGGCACGCATGGCGCTAGGGTACCGCAGCCCCCGAGCGGGCCGCGACGCTCTTCGCGGGGGCGCGCGGAGCCGCCGGGACCGCAGCGCGGGGCCGGCGCGGTCGGCCCCCGATTGAATTCCGGTCAAGGATTACTTCGCGTAATGGCCGCTAAGGGGCATCACAACGACCGGATCGTCTTTTGGTAACGGCGCAATAACTCAAACCTCGTACTCGTCGGTATGGGCGGGGCTTAGAGTTCCGCCCGGGACCGCTTTACCGATACCTCGGAGTTGCCCCATGAACCGTCGCCCAGACAGCAGCCCACCCCCCGCACGGGGCCGGTCGGCTGCCGCTCCGCCGTGCCCGCTCCGAGTCGTGACGCCGGGAGGTGCGTCGTGAGGCCGGACGACAGCACGGCGGACGACTGGTTCCTCGAGTTCCTCAACTTCGGCGCGGGTGTCCTGTCGCTCGTCTGCCTGAGCTGCTCGGTGATCTGGGGGCTCGTCGCCCAGGACCGGATCCTGCTCGGCCCGCGCCAGCGGATCCTGGCGCAGGCGGTGCACCGGACGACCGCGGTCGCCTCGATCGTCTTCCTGCTGGTGCACATCGTCGTCAAGCTGGTGCTGGACCACACCACCTGGATCGCCGCGGTGATCCCCTTCGGCCTGGCCCTCACCGACGACGAGGCCGTCGCCGGCCGGTCCTTCCTCATCGGCCTGGGCACCAGCGCCGGCCTGCTGATGTTCTTCGTGGGCGTCACCGGCGTGCTGCGCAACCGCTTCGCCTCGCCGGCCCCCGTGGCCGCCCGCTGGCGGGCCATGCACATGCTGGCCTATCCGGCCTGGTGCGCCGCGCTGGTGCACGGGCTCTACGCGGGTCGAGCCGCGAAGCCGGTCTTCACCGTCCTCTACGGCCTGTCCGTGCTCGGCGTCATGGCGGTCCTCGTCCTGCGCGCCTCCCCGCCCCCGGTCAGGCGCAAGGTCGCCGACCGGGTCAGGACCCTGCTCGGCTCCCTGGTGCAGCAGGACCGCGTGGGGCTGCGCGAGGGCCCTGAGGGCAGGTCCGGAGCGGCCGGGTCGTCCCTGCCGGGCTCCCCGGGACGGCGCGGTTCCCGCTCCCGCGACGGCGGACCGCGCGGGGAGGGGTTCCGCGGCGACCGGCCGCGTGCGGACGCCCCGCCGTACGAGACCGCCGGGCGGCCCGTCGCCGCGGAGCCGGCGGACGGCTTCGCGGCCGCCTACCGCGCGGTCTCGGCGCCCCCCGGGCCGCCGCAGCAGCCCCTCTTCGCGGACCGGACGGCCCGCACGGAGCTGCCGCTGGACATGCAGCCCACGCAGAGCATGCCGGTCGCACCGGTCGTCGACGGTCCGTCGAGCACCTCGGGCAACTGGCCGATCCCGTCCCCTCCCCCGGTCGGCGAGGCCCCGCCGTCGGCGTACGACCCGCTCAACGACACCGGATACACCCTCCCGGTCTATGACAATCCGACCGGCCCCGGATACGGGTCGAGTGATGTGTACGACACCGGTGAGACGAACCCCCGCTACGACACGTACAACCCGAGCGACACGTACAACAGCGGTCCCGCCACTGAAACACTCCCCGGTGCGTCGCCCTCGTCGTCCTACGACTTCGACGCACCGGGCTCGGGCGAACCTTGGAACACGCCGTCCGGAGGCTACAAGTGAACGAGGCTCTGCCCGACGTACCCGAAGTCCGCGTGGTCGGTCTTCCCCAGCTCACGTCGGGTTTCGACCTTGTCGAGCGGCTCGATCTGCCCATGCACCTGAAGGTGCACGGGCCGCTCGAGCCGCTGGGCGGCGAGCAGCTCGCCCAGCTCGCCGAACGCATCAACCTCAGGGGCCGCGGCGGCGCGGGGTTCCCCTTCCACAAGAAGCTGCGCTCGGTCGCCGAAACGGCGATCAAGCGCGGCGTGCGGCCGGTCGTCGTCGTCAACGGCAGCGAGGACGAACCGGCCTGCCGCAAGGACACGGTCCTCATCAACCGTGCTCCGCACCTCATCCTGGACGGCGCGCTGCTGTGCGCCGAGGCCATGGGTGCCCGCACGCTCGTGGTGGGGGTCACCCGGGAGTCCACCCAGCGCTCCATGGAGGCCGCGCTCGCCGAACGCGGCCTGAGCAACGGGCGCCGCTCCGCGCTGCGCGCCCGGGTGCAGCGCAACCCGGTCCGCATGGTCACCGGTGCCGCGGCCTCCCTGATCCGCTCCATCGACGGCGGGCCGGCGATCCCGCCGGGCCGCAAGACCAGCGCCTCGAAGAACGGCGTCGGCGGCGCGCCCACGCTGCTGTCCAACGCCGAGACCTTCGCCCAGCTCGCCATCGCCGCCCGCATCGGCCCGGAGCGCTACGGCAACACCGGCCTGTACGACGAGCCGGGCACCGTGATGCTCACGGTCTCCGGAGCGGTGGCCCGCCCCATGGTGGTCGAGGTCCCGACGGGGGTGCCGCTGCGCTACGTGCTCCAGCTCGCCGGCGCCCCGCCGGTGCCGCAGGGCGTGCTGACGGGCGGCTACCACGGCAAGTGGATCGACGCGGCGACCGTCAACGAGGCGATCGTCTCCCGCAACTCCCTGGACGCGGTGGGCGGTTCGCTGGGCGCCGGGGCCATCCTGCCGATCAGTCAGGACACCTGCCCGCTGGGCGAGTCGCTGATGGTGGCGAAGTGGCTCGCCGAGGAGAGCGCCAACCAGTGCGGTCCGTGCTACCTGGGCCTGCCGGCCGCCGCCCGCGGCCTGGAGGACATCCTCAACGGCGGCGGCCCGGCCGCCCTGGAGGCGGTCAAGCAGGTCGCCAAGAACGTGAAGCGGCGCGGCGCGTGCTCGCACCCGGACGGCTCCGCGATGTTCCTGGAGTCCACCGTCAAGGCGTTCACCGACGACATCGCCGCGCACGTCCTCGGCAACGGCTGCGGACGGCCCGTGGCGGGCGTCCTGCCGCTCTTCGAGGGGGGCAGGGCCCCGACGGGCATCCCGGGCGGCCAGTCCGAGGAGAACGGCCCCAGCCGCCAGAAGATCTACGTCGACTGGACGCTGTGCCGGGGCCACGGCCTGTGCGCGGACATCCTCCCGGAGGTCTTCCAGCTCGGCGCGGACGGCTTCCCGACGGTGGCGCAGGCGCAGGTGCCGCGCCCCGTGGAGGACAAGGCGCTGCGGGCGGTGCGCCGCTGCCCGGCGCTGGCCCTGCGCATCGAGGACGAGGCACCGCAGGCCAAGGCGCCGTCCCGCAACCTGCCGGTGCTCTCCCCGGGCCGCGGCCGACGCGCCCTGGGCCGCTGACGCGGTCCCCGCGGCCGAGCGCCGCGGGGACACAAACGGCGCCGCGGGGACAGAAACACCGAGGGCGGACCATCCGTTCGGATGGTCCGCCCTCGACTGCTGTGGAGCTAAGGAGAATTGAACTCCTGACCTCCTGCATGCCATGCAGGCGCT
>NZ_JBVITR010000051.1:27184-57088 GCF_055574875.1 Streptomyces sp. NPDC034670 | reverse complement strand
CAGGCGCCGTACAGCGCCCGCTCGCGCTCCACCAGCAGCGGCAGCGGCTCGCTGCTGGTCACCAGCTCCCGCAGCGGGTACCGCGCCAGCACCGCCCGCACCTGCGGCGTCAACGCCGCCGCCAACCGGGTGGCACAGGGCAGGGAGTCGTCGCGCAGGGTCCGTGCTGCGGCGAGGACCACGGCCTGCCCGTCGTCCCGCGGCACCCCGGCCGCCGCCCGCTCGTGGAGGTCGGCGCCCTCCTCCAGGACCAGGCCCGCGTCGATGCCCGCCGGAACCTTGATCGTGGCCGTCCCGCGCCAGGTCGCCACGGGGTCGCCCCAGGCCTCGACGCGGTAGGTCCACCGGCCCACGGCGTCGGGGGTGACCTCGGCCCCCCACCGGTCCGTGCCCGGCGCCAGCTCCCGCATCCGGGTGAACGGCCCCGGGCGTCCCTCGGGGTCCTTCAGGACGACGTTGGCGGCCACCGCCTCGTGCCCCTCGCGGAACACGGTGGCCGTGACCTCGAACGTCTCGCCCACGACGGCCTTGGCCGGACGCCTGCCGCAGTCGACGGACGGCCGGACGTCCCGTACCGGGATACGGCCGATGGTCCGGGTCGTCTTCATGGATCTGCACCTCCGCCGTGCTCGACGCCGGGCCGGCGCCCGGGCGTGGGGACCGCATTGCGGCGGGAAGGCCCTTACCTTCCCGCCGGGGAGCGCCGCTGCGCCGCCGGCGGACCCCGCCTGACCGAGGCGGCCGGACAGGGCCCGTCGCCCTGTTCCCGCACGGAGGTGACGAGGGCCGTGCGCAGGTACCGTTCGGCGGCGTCCGCCGCCTCCCGCGCGCAGCGCTTGCCCATCAGCACGCAGAGGGCGTGGCCGGAGTCCTCGAAGGTGGCCCGCACCGTGCGGTCGGCCGGAGCGGCGAGCATCACGCGTTCCCAGGCCCGGTAGCGACGCAACTGCCGGGCGACTTCGGCTCTGGCGGGTGGCAGCATGGCGCCGTTCACCTTTCCGTGGCTCGATGGGGGCGCGTTGTCCCGGCGGTCGGGCGGCGGCCGTGCGCGCAGCGGCACGGACCCGTAACGGCGATCGAGGTCTTCACACATGGTGCACGGACGGTGACCCGCCGTCTTGTTGGCTTTTCAATGAAATGCGGCGGCCGCGACGTGCTCAGTTGTCGACGCGCGCGTCTCAGCCGTGCACTCGTGTTGCACGGATGGACCAATCCCCTCACGCTGAAGGTGACTCAGAAGCGATTACTGCTTACGTTCCGTGTTCGGGGCTCGTCCCGCGGGGACGGGGAGGAACGGGAGCTTCGCGGTGAGGAGCCAACGACCATGAAGACCGCAGTGCCCTGCTACTACCACCTCGACGTGGAAGTCGGCCCGGAGAAGGTGGAACAGGTCAGCCGGATACTGGCCGCCCACCTCCGGTTCTGGGACCTCGAGAACCTGGTGGAGCCCGTCTGCCGCGGCACCGAGATGCTGCTGCGGGCCATCGACGAGCACGCCACCGACAAGAACACGTCGGTCGAGATGTGGTGGAACGGCCAGCACCTCATCACCGCCGTCGGGGACAACGACCGGTCCCTGCGCCCCGATCAGGAACTGCGGGACTGCCTGCGGCACATCGCGGCGAGCAGCGACGGCTGGGGCTGCTGCGCCACCGAGGCCGGCGGCAAGGTCATCTGGTTCTCCCGGCGCGCCCGCGCCGGCGAGCGCGTCCCGCTGGTGCCGACCGCCCCCGACCCGCGCGAGAGCGAGGGCCTGGACGTGCCCCGCGAAGTGCTCGTCACCCGGCTGACCGGCCTGGTCCGCACGCCGGGCGGCGTGCTGGAGGAGGCCCGGTGACCCGGTCCCGGAACCGGAAAGGGGCGCCCGTGTGGAGCGGGCGCCCCTATCCGCTGGGTGCGGCCTTCGACGGGGAGGGCACCAACTTCGCCCTGTTCAGCGAGGTCGCCGAACGCGTCGACCTGGTCCTGGTGGACGACGGCGGCCGCCACCGCACCGTCCGGCTCACCGAGGCCGACGGCTTCGTCTGGCACGGCTACCTCCCCGGCGTCGGTCCCGGACAGCGCTACGGCTACCGGGTGCACGGACCGTGGGACCCGGCGGCCGGCCACCGCTGCAACCCCGCGAAGCTGCTCCTCGACCCCTACGCCACGGCGGTGGACGGGCAGATCGACAACCACCCCTCGCTCCACGAGCGCGACCCCGACGGCCCCGACCCGGCCGACAGCGCCGGGCACACCGTGCTCGGGGTGGTGACCGACCCGGCCTTCGACTGGGGCGACGACACCCGGCCCGGCCGCCCGTACGCCGACACCGTGATCTACGAGGCCCACGTCAAGGGCCTGACCCGCACCCACCCCGACGTCCCCGGGGAACTCCGCGGCACGTACGCCGGACTCGCGCATCCCGCGGTCGTCGAGCACCTGACCTCGCTGGGCGTCACCGCGGTGGAGCTGATGCCGGTGCACCAGTTCGTCCAGGACGGCGTGCTGCAAGGCCGGGGCCTGGCCAACTACTGGGGCTACAACACCATCGGCTTCTTCGCCCCGCACAACGCCTACGCCGCCCGCGGCACCCGGGGACAGCAGGTCACCGAGTTCAAGGAGATGGTGAGGACCCTGCACGCGGCCGGGCTCGAGGTGATCCTGGACGTCGTCTACAACCACACCGCCGAGGGCAACCACCTGGGCCCCACGCTCTCCTTCCGGGGCATCGACAACTCCTCGTACTACCGCCTGGTGGACGGCGACTGGGCGCACTACTACGACACCACCGGCACCGGCAACAGCCTGCTGATGCGCCACCCGTACGTCCTCCAGCTGATCATGGACTCGCTGCGGTACTGGGTCACCGAGATGCACGTCGACGGCTTCCGCTTCGACCTCGCGGCCACCCTGGCCCGGCAGTTCCACGAGGTGGACCGGCTGTCGGCGTTCTTCGACCTCATCCAGCAGGACCCGGTGATCAGCCGCGTCAAGCTGATCGCCGAGCCGTGGGACCTGGGCGAGGGCGGCTACCAGGTGGGCAACTTCCCGCCGCTGTGGTCGGAGTGGAACGGCAAGTACCGGGACGCCGTACGGGACTTCTGGCGCGGCGAGGAGCACACCCTCGCCGAGTTCGCGTCCCGGCTGACCGGCTCCTCCGACCTGTACGCGCACAACAGGCGCCGGCCGCACGCCAGCGTCAACTTCGTGACCGCGCACGACGGTTTCACGCTGCGCGACCTTGTCTCCTACAACGACAAGCACAACGAGGCCAACGGCGAGGACAACGAGGACGGCGAGAGCCACAACCGGTCCTGGAACTGCGGCGCGGAGGGCGACACCGACGACCCGGCCGTGCTCGAACTGCGCGCCCGCCAGCAGCGCAACTTCCTCGCCACGCTGCTGCTGTCGCAGGGCATCCCGATGCTCTCCCACGGCGACGAGCTGGGCCGCACCCAGCGCGGCAACAACAACGCCTACTGCCAGGACGACGAGACCTCCTGGATCGACTGGCGGCTGACCGGCGAACAGCGCGAACTGCTGGACTTCACCCGGCGCGTGATCGCGCTGCGCCTCGCCCACCCCGTGCTGCGCCGGCGCCGCTTCTTCCGCGGCGAGACCGTGCGCCACGCGGGCCAGCCGCTGCCCGACCTGGTGTGGCTGCTGCCGAGCGCCGAGGAGATGACCGAGGACGACTGGCAGCGCCCCGACGCCCACTCGGTCGGCGTCTTCCTCAACGGGGACGCCATCGCCGAACCCGATCCGCGCGGCCGGCCCGTGGTCGACGACTCCTTCCTGCTGCTGCTCAACAGCCACTGGGAGGCGGTCGACTTCCGCCTGCCGGACGCCGCCCACGGCGAGCGCTGGACGGCGCTGATCGACACGGCCGATCCGCAGGGCGCCCCCGACGAGCGCGAGCACAAGGCCGGCGCGGTCCTCACCGTGGGACCGCGCAGCCTGACCCTTCTGTCCCGCCCGTCCCGCACCCGCCCGTCCCGCACGGCACGGTGACCGGCGGCGGGCCCCGCGGCCGGCCCACCGCCGCCGGACCGGGCGCCCGGCGGGTGACCGGTTCAGTGTGCGCGGCGTGAGGTCACGGTGAACCGGGCGCCCTCGTTGTCGCGCAGGACGGCCTCGTCGTCGGTGAGGGACAGCACGCTGCCGCCGTGCCGCTCGGCCGTACGGGCGCACGCGGCCACGTCCTTCACGGTGAAGTGGACCTGCCAGTGCGGCCGGATCCGGGGGTCGGGGGCCGACTCCACCGCCCCCGACTCGATGCGCGCCACCAGCTCCCCCTCGCTGCGCAGCACCACCTCGCCGCCCTCGTACTCGACCTCGCAGCAGCCGGGCTTGTCGGACGCCCAGTCGAAGACCTCGCCGTAGAAGATGGCGGCGTCGAACGCGTCGCGGGTGCGCAGTCTGATGAACGCCGGCCGGGTGCGGCGCCAGGTGGGCCAGTCGACGAACAGTTCGCCCTCCCAGACGCCGAACGTCGCCCCGTCCCGGTCGGCCAGCAGCGCCGCGCGCCCGGGGGGCAGGGAGATCGGGCCGACCGCCAGGGTGCCGCCGCGCTCCTGCACCCGCGCCACGGCCGCGTCGGCGCTGGGCACGGCGAAGTACGGCGTCCACGCCACCGCCATCCGCCACATGCTGGCGACCCCCGCGATGCCGGCCACCGGCGCGCCGTCGGCCAGGGCGATCCGGAACCGGTCGCCGAGGCGGACCGGCCGCCACTGCCACCCGAGCACAGCCCCGTAGAACTCCTCGGTCGTCTTCACGTCGTGGCTGGTCAGGCTCACCCAGCAGGGTGCCCCGAACACGGAGTGCGTCGAGAAGACGTCCGTCGCGCCGGCGGGGGAGGGCGTGTCGTGGTTCATGGCAAGCAGCGTCCTGATCTCGTCGGGCCCGGCGGCCACCGGAATGCCCCCAGTGTCCGCCGTGTTCCGGTCCGGCCGCCTGCCGAGTACCCCGGCGGGGGTGCCGAAACGGTCCCCGGACCGCCCCCGCCCCGCTCCGGTGGCACAGGGCGGTGCGAGTGGCGACGATGGAGTGATCGGACACTGGGTGGAAGCACTCAAGCACCATGCGAAGGCAGCACGAGAGCGGCACACCGGACCCGGAGGTGACCATGCCCACGGACGGGGGTTCGGACCGGATCCTCCAGCTGGAGGAAGAGGTACAGCAGCTGAAGGACGCGGTCGTCTCGCACGCGGTGATCGACCAGGCGATCGGCATGATCGTCGCGATCGGGCGGGTCTCGCCCCGCCAGGGGTGGACGGTGCTGAAGGAGGTGTCCCAGCACACGAACATCAAGCTCCGCAGCATCGCCGAGATGATCCTGGTCTGGGGACGCACCGGACTCATGCCCGCCGAGGTGCGGGCGGTCCTGGAGGACGTGCTGGACCGGTCCTGTCCCACCCAGGTCCCGGGGGCGGCGCCGGACGCCGGCCCGCCCGGCGGCGCCGCCGGTCCGGTCAGCCGGCCTCGGCCTCGGCCAGCAGCTCCTCGCGCAGACGGGCGAAACAGCCGCTGAGCAGCCGGGAGACGTGCATCTGCGAGATGCCGAGGTGCTCGGCGATGGTGCTCTGCGTCATGCCCCGGAAGAACCGCAGGTAGAGGATGAGCCGCTCCCGCTCCGGGAGCGCCTCGAGACAGGGCCGGACCGCCACCCGGTCCACGACCGTGTCGAACGCCGGGTCCGGCCCGCCGACCGCGTCCCCGAGGGCGTAGCCGTCCGTGCCGGGCATCTCCGCCTCCAGCGACAGCGCGGAGAAGCACTCCAGCGCCTCCATGCCGGTGCGCACCTCGCTCTCCGTCAGCCGGGTGTACGCGGCGATCTCGGGGACCGTGGGGGTCCGCCCCGCGGTGGTCTGCGCCAGCTCCCTGGCCGCGTGCCGCACGCGGTTGCGCAGGTCCTGCACCCGGCGCGGGACGTGCAGGGTCCACATGTGGTCGCGGAAGTGGCGCTTGATCTCCCCGGTGACGGTCGGCACGGCGTACGCCTCGAAGGCGTTGCCGCGCGCCGGGTCGTAGTGGTCGACGGCCTTGACCAGGCCGAGGGCCGCCACCTGGTACAGGTCCTCCAGCGCCTCCCCGCGCCCCCGGAAGCGCACGGCGATCCGTTCGGACATGGGCAGCCAGGCCTGGACCAGTTCGTCGCGCAGCGCCCTGCGCTCGGGCCCCTCGGGCAGCCGGGCCAGGCGTGCGAAGGCCTCGGCCGTGTCGGGGGCGTCGTCATGGGGGTGCGGCTTGGTGGGACTGCCGGTACGCATGTGCGCACCTCCCTGAGCGGGTGCCGGGTGGACGGACACCGTGGGAAGCACTCACTCGGACCACGGACGGCCCGGGGCCGGCGAGCCGGTTCCCACGGACGTGCCTCCGGTCCGAAGCACTGAGTTCTCCTTTCCCGCACGTTACTCCGGTGAAACGGTTTTCCGAATTCCACGGACCGGCATTCCCCGGGGAACACGTTCCGGGACCGGGGGAATTCGCGGCGTGAATTCCCCCGGGGCGGGGCGGCGGGTCCGCCCCCGCCGCCCCGCGGTCCTCCGGGCCGCCCCCGCGGCGCGGGGGCGGTCACGGCGCCGGACGTGATGTGCGGCACGCCGCCGCGGCGGGCGGGGCGGCCGGTCGGGGGGATTCCTCCAGGGCAGCGCTTGATCATCGATCAGATGAGGGCGAACTGCCTGACCACGGCGCATTCCGCTCATTTGACAGTGCCCCGAACCCACAGATAGGAAGCAGCCACGGAAGTCGAGAGGTGCACTGTGTACGAGCCGAACGTGGTCGAGGACTGGCAGGAGTACGACGAGCATGCCGGTCTGCGGGTCCGCGTCCACCGTCTGGAGGCGGGCGAGCCGCCGCGCGGGCGGGACGACGCCGCCGAGGGGCTGACGTATTTCAGTGTCCGCGTGACCGTCGAGAATCGCGGCGACCGGGCCGTCGGAATTCATCTCGAGGACGGCCAGATCGACGTGCGGATCGGTCCCGACGGGGAAAGTGCGTTCATCGACTGGCGCAACTCGCAGTTCATCGAGGGCTTCGACGTCTACCCGCTGCGCCGCGCCACCGCCGTGCTCTACGCGGCCGGCCCCGAGGCGGCCCTGAACCACGTCGACGTCCAGGTGCAGTTGCGGGTGGACGAGGAGTGGACCGGCCGCCGGCTGTGGACGGGCCGCGTCGGTGCGCACGGCAGCCCGGCCGGGACCCCCGCGGGCGCGAGCCGCGACAGCCTCGCGCACCAGGTGAGCGCCTTCCTGCAGGAGCAGGCGGAGGAGGGCACCGCCTGAGCCGGCGTCAGCACGGGGCCGTGGACGGCCTCGTGGGCGTCCCGGCGCGGCGGCGACCGGCCCGCCGGGACGAAGGCGAGGGCCTCCGGGAGGAGTTCACCGGCCCGCGGGCCCGGACGGCGGACCGGCCGGACCCACGGGCCGGAGGCGGTCAGGCGTTCGGGTCGAACGGGATGCCCGACGGCTTGGCCGCGGCGAGGTGGGAGGCGAAACTCCCGTCCTTGAGGCCGAAGTGGGCGCTGCCGAAGTCATGGGAGACGAGCTTGTCCCGCAGCCCGGCCGGGTAGCCGTTCCAGCCGACCAGCGCCGGGTACTGCCAGCTCCCCTCGTGGTTCTCCGGCGGTTCGTCCCCCGGCCCCGCGAGACGGAAGCAGTGCGTGCCGATGCCGTCCTTGTGGTACACGATCTTCGGGTGCGTCCCCTCGAAACGGACCGCCGCACGCGCGTGGATCGCGAACGAGCCGTGGCGGGACGTCGAGACGTACTGCACCGAGCCGTCCCGCACCCACACCACCACGTGCTCCCAGTCGTGGCGGTGCCCGCCGAGGCCGATGCCCGGCAGTGCCTGGTCCTTCTCGAAGTACAGGGCGTAGACGACGGCGCACCAGCCGTTGTTGCACGTGGACCGCGCGTAGCCGTTGGTGTTGTCCAGGTCCGGGGCGTCACGGCAGTTGCCGTCGAGGGCGCCGGTCGGCTTGAGGCCGGCGTTGACGGAACCGTCCGGACCGATCGCCGGCACGGGGTAGCAGCCGTCGGTGTCGTAGTCGTAGGCGGGCTGGAACGTCCGCTCCAACTCGTCGGCGACGGACGGCAGGGCGGGCGGTGGTGCGGCGAAGGCGGTGGCGGGGAAGGCGATGACCAGGGCGAGGGCCCCGGCGAGGCCGGCCGGCCATCTCCTGCGGTGCCTGCGGGACGTGCTCGGCGACACTGCGTCCTCCTCTTGGTCCGGGCGCAGCCCAACGGCTGTGGGGGGCAAGGGAGTTCAGCATCCCGGCCGCGCACCTGCGTGCCAAGGGGCCGCAGGCGTACCGAGGGTGAAGCCCGGCCCAACACTCGTCACGGCCGGGATGCGCGCCGGACCCGTGCGGGACCGCGGCGACCGCAGGTCCGCGCGGTGCGCCGTCACCGGGGGAGCGGGCCGGCCGGCGCGCGCCCGGCGGCCCGGAGGCGCGTCCCGCGATTGATTGAGTCAGGCAATGAGATGGTAAAATGAGGGCATGTCCACGCCCCCGCGCCCCGACGCCCCCGCCTCCGCGGAAGTGGCCGAGATCGAGCGCGCGCTCAGCCGCATCACCTACCTGGGCTCGCGCGCCCGGCAGCACGAGCGGCTGACGGCCCTGGCGGGTGTGCCCCTGGACCGCGCCGCCGTCGCGCTGCTGCGGCAGATGGCCGACGTCGAGCCGATGCGGCCGGGGGAGCTGGCCGCCCGGCTGGGAGTGGAGGCCTCGCACGTCACCCGTACCGTGCAGCAGCTGCAGAAGTCCGGCCACGTCACCCGCGTCCCGGACCCCGACGACCGCCGCGCCCAGCGCATCGAGCTCACCGGGGCCGGCCGGCGGGCCATAGCCCGGATCCGCGAGGCCGGGGCCCGGGCCATGCAGGCGGCGCTGGCCGACTGGTCGCCCGAGGACCTGCGGCGGCTCGCCGTCCTCTTCCACCGCATGGTCGACGACTTCCTCGCCCACTCCACCGAGGAGGAGACGGAACCCGTCCGGCCCTCCTGACGCCGGCGCCGCGCGTCCGCCTCCCGCCCGGCCGCGCCGAACCCCGGCCGCACCGCGCGGGCCCGCCGCCTCCGTGACCCGGCCGCCGAGTCCGCCGCGGCCGGCGCGCGGCCGGCGGGCACCAGCGGCGCCGCCGTCGAGCGGCAGGCGGAGTGCGCCGGACGGTACGTCCCCGGCCTGCCGCCGCGCTCCGGGACCACCGCGCCCGGGCGCGTCGCCCCGGGCCGCACGGCCGCGGTTGATACGGCGTGGAGATGGGCTGATCCTGGACGGATGGAGGACGCCTCGGCCGCGGTGGTCGTCGATGCCCGCGGCATCGTGACCGGGTGGAGCGAGGGCGCCCGGCGACTGACCGGGCACCCGGCCGAGGAGGCCGTGGGGCGGCCCGTACGGGACCTGCTCGCCGAGGACGTGCCGTCCACCCCCGCGCCCCTGCCGTCGGGCGTCGCCGTGCTGCGCCACCGCGACGGCCGCCCCGTGCCGCTCCGGCTGACGGTCCACCCCCTGCTGGACGCGCGGGGCGCCCCGGACGGGCACGTGATCACCGCCGAGCGGTCCGGCGCGGCGGACACCTCCCCGGCCGGGCCGGCGTTCCGGCAGGCGTCCCTGGCGATGTCCGTCTTCGACACCGGGCAGCGCTACCTGGAGGTCAACGACGCCGCCTGCCGGATGGCCGGCGGCACCGAGGCGGACCTGCTCGGGCGGGCCTACCTGGACACCGTCGGGGGGAGCGAGGCCGACCTCGACCTCGACCGCCTCCTGAGCCGGGTCGCCCGGACGGGCGAGCCCCTGCACGTCGAAAGGTTCACCCGGGCCCCCTCCGGCGACCGGCTGCACGCGTGGAACATCGAGATGTGGCCCGTCCGCGACCCCTCCGGCGAGGTGGTGGGCACCGCCCTGGCGGCCTTCGACAGCGAGGAGCAGCGCCGGACCCGCGAACGGCTGGCCCTGCTGAACGAGGCCGCCGCCCGCATCGGCACCACCCTGGACGTGGTGCGCACGGCCGAGGAACTCGCGGAACTCATGGCACCCGGGTTCGCCGACTTCGCCGCCGTCGACCTGCTCGACTGGGTCCTCGACGCCGACGAGCCGCCGGCTTCTCCGGCCGACGGGGCCCCGCTGCGCCGCGTGGCGTACCGCCCGGCCGCCGGGGGCGCCCCCGGGCCGGCCGCGCGCCCCGGCCGGCCGCCCTGCCCGGCCGCACGGGCGCTGCGGGAGGGCAGGGCGGTGCTCGGCCGCGCGGGTGATCCGGACTTCGACCGGTGGGCGGGCGAGTGCGGCGCGCCGGCCCCGGCCGGGGCCCACTCGCTGCTGGCCGTGCCGCTGCGCGCCCGCGGCACGACGCTCGGCGTCGCACTCGCCGGCCGCCTCACCCACCCCGACGCCTACTGCGCCGACGACGCCGTCCTCGCGGAGGAACTCGCCGGCCGCGCCGCCGTCTGCGTCGACAACGCCCGACGCTTCGCCCGCGAGCGCACCACCGCGCTGACGCTCCAGCACAGCCTGCTGCCGAAGGGACTGCCCGGCCAGGCGGCCGTCGAGGTCGCCCACCGCTACCTGCCCACCGCGTCCGCCGCGGGCATCGGCGGCGACTGGTTCGACGTCATCCCGCTGGCCGGCAGCCGGGTCGGCCTGGTGGTGGGGGACGTCGTCGGCCACGGCATCACCTCCACGGCGGCCATGGGCCGGCTGTTCACGGCCGTGCGCACGCTCGCCGACGTCGACCTGCCGCCGGACGAGCTCCTCACCCACCTCGACGACCTGGTCGCCCACCTCACCTCGGGCGACCGCGACGACATCGGCGAACTCGGCGCCACCTGCCTGTACGCCGTCTACGACCCCGTCTCGCGCCGCCTGACCGCGGCAGCCGCCGGGCATCCCGCGCCCGCCCTCCTGCTGCCCGACGGAACCTGCCGGCCCGTTCCCCTGAGCGCGGGACCCCCGCTCGGCATCGGCGGGCTGCCGTTCGAGGCGGTGGAGCTCCCGCTGCCCGAGGGCTCCGTCGTCGCCCTCTACACCGACGGGCTCATCGAGGGCCCCGACCGCGACGTCGACCACGCCACCGACGAGCTGTGCCGTGCCCTGACGGTGCCCGCCGGCTCGCTGGACTCGCTGTGCGACGGCGTGCTGAAGGCCGTCCTGCCCCGGGAGCCCGCCGACGACGTCGCCCTGCTGCTGGCCCGCACCCGGGCGCTCGGCGCGGAACAGGTCGCCACGAGGCAGGTGCCCGAGGACCCCGAGGAGGTGGCCCGCGCCCGGCAGTGGGCCAGCGAGCGGCTGCGGGAGTGGGGGCTGGACGAGGCGGTCTTCGTCACCGAACTGGTCGTCAGCGAACTGGTCACCAACGCCCTCCGCTACGGCCTGCCCCCCGTCCAGCTGCGGCTGATCCGCGACCGCACCCTGATCTGCGAGGTCGCCGACGCCAACCCCACCTCACCGCACCTGCGCCGGGCCCACGCCTTCGACGAGGGCGGCCGGGGCCTGCTGCTGGTGGCCCAGCTCACCCGGCGCTGGGGCAGCCGCCAGACGGACGCCGGCAAGACGATCTGGGCGGAGCAGCCGCTGCCGGGGGGACGGGACGGGTGATCCGCCGGAGGGCGGGCCCGGGGAAGCGGTCAGAACTCCTCGTGCGCCTCCGGGTCCCCGCCGATCCGCCGGTGGGCGCGGTCGGTGAGGGCCCGCATCTGGGCGGCGTCCAGCTCGAACCCGAAGACGTCGAGGTTCGCGCGCTGCCGTCCGGGGTCCGAGGACTTGGGCACGGGGAGCGCGCCGAGCTGGACGTGCCAGCGCAGCACCGCCTGGGCCGGGGTGACCCCGTGGGCCCGGGCGACGGCGGTGACGGCCGGGTCCTCCAGGAGCCGCGAGCCCCGGCCGAGCGGGCTCCAGCTCTCGGTGAGCACCCCCTTGCCGGCGTGGTGGGCCCGCAGCTCCTCCTGGGGGAAGAAGGGATGCAGCTCGACCTGGTTGACCGAGGGAAGCACCCCGGTCTCCTCCTCCAGCCGCTCGATGTGGGCGGGGGTGAAGTTGGAGACGCCGATCGACCGGACGAGCCCGTCGTCACGCAGCCTGATCATGGCCTTCCAGGAGTCGGCGTACCGGTCGACCCGGGGGAGCGGCCAGTGGATGAGATAGAGGTCGACGTACTCCAGGCCGAGCCGGGCGCGGGACTCCTCGAAGGAGGCGAGGGTCTCCTCGTAACCGTGGTGCCGGCCGGGGAGCTTCGTCGTCACCACGATCTCCTCGCGCGGGACGCCGGCGCGGGCCACGGCGCGGCCGACGCCGGTCTCGTTGCGGTAGTTGGCCGCCGTGTCGACGAGGCGGTAGCCCGCCTCGAGGGCCGCGGTCACCGCGCGCTCCGCCTCGGCGTCGTCCATCGGCCAGGTGCCCAGACCCAGGGCGGGGAGCGTCGTGCCGTCGTTGAGGGTGCGGGTCGGGATGCTGATCACGGTGGGGCCTTCCCGTCGACGGTGTCCTGGGTCCAGCCTCGGGGACCCGGCGGGGGCGATCAACCGGGCGGACGGGTGGGGGAACCGGCCCCCCGCCGCGACGCCCTGTCGCCGGGCGCCCGTATCGCTGGAACGATCCTCCCGGAGAGCCGGCCCGTGCGAGGGCCGTACGGACGACGACGCAGCGGACGGAGCGGACACGCATGACGAAGGACAGGGACCGCGCGGCGGACGCGGGGCGGGCGGCGGCGGTCCGGGTGAGTCCGGTCGCCGGGCACATCGGCGCCGAGATCACCGGCGTCGACCTCGCCGGTGACCTCGACGGGGCCGTGACCGCCGCGATCAGGGCGGCGGTGCTGCGCTGGAAGGTGGTGTTCTTCCGCGGGCAGCGCCTCGACCACGCCGGACACGTCGCGCTGGCACGCCGGTTCGGCGAGCCGGTCGTGCTGCCCCGGCGCGGGAAGGCCTCCCCGCCGGACTTCCCCGAGATCGAGACGACCGCCGACCGGCTGGAGCTCGGCGGGCGGTTCGGCATGGAGCACGACGAATGGCTGCGGCGCCGGCGCCACACCCTCCTGCGCGGCTGGCACTGCGACCACGGCGCCCGCGTCGACCCGCCCGCCGCGACGATCCTGCGCGCCGAGACCGTTCCACCCTACGGCGGCGACACCACCTGGTCGAACCTGGCCGCGGCCTACGCCGGACTGTCCGCCCCGGTACGGGAGTTCGCCGACCGGCTGCGCGCCGAGCACCGGCTGGGGGTCGGCTACCAGCCCCGGCCGGGCGACGACGCCTACGTGCGCCACCTGCTGGACCGTCAGACCGCCTCCGAGCACCCGCTGGTGCGCGTCCACCCGGAGACCGGCGAGCGGGTGCTGTTCGTCAACGGGTACTACGTCGAGCAGATCACCGGTCTGTCCCGGCCGGAGAGCGCGGCCGTCCTGCGGATGCTGCTGGATCAGGCGACCCGCCCCGAGTACACCGTGCGGTTCCGCTGGGAGCCGGGCAGCGTGGCGTTCTGGGACAACCGGGCCACCATCCACCTGGCCCCGGGCGACACCGCCCACCTCGGCCACCCGCGGATCATGCACCGGGTGATGCTCGCCGGCGACGTGCCGGTGGGCGTCGACGGCCGCCCCTCGACGCCGCTCGCCGGCACCGCGCCGGGACGCTGGTGACGGCCGGCCCCCGCGCCGCCCGCCGCCGCGCGGGAGCGGGCCGGGGCGGGGCTCAGAAGGTGCGCCGCAGCAGGTCGAGCAGCGCCGCCCAGTGGCGCTCGTCCGCCTCCCTGTCGTACGCCGCCGTGTCGGACTGGGTGTAACCGTGTCCGGCCCCGGCGTACACCTCGCAGCGGTGCCGGACGCCGGCCGCGGTCAGGGCCCGCTCCAGGCGTTCGATCTGCTCCCCGGGCAGCGACGGGTCCCGGTCGGCGTGGCCGAAGTACAGCTCGGCGGTGACCCGGCCGGCCACCCGGTGCGGACTGTCCGGAGCGTCCGTCGCCAGCCGGCCCCCGTGGAACCCGGCCGCCGCGGCGACCCGTTCCGGATGGGCGCCGGCGGTGCGCAGGGCGAGCGCGGCGCCCATGCAGTAGCCGGTCACCGCCACGGGGCCGTCGGCCGCCGCCGGGCACTCGGCCAGCCACCGCAGGTACGCGCCGGCGTCGCGCACCGCCCGCTCGGGCGTCAGCTGCCGCACGGTCGGCATGAGGCGCCGCAGGATCCTGCCCCGCGCGCGGTCGTCGATGAACTCCGGCAGTTCCACCACCGGGGCGCGTCCGCGGCGGTAGAGCACGTGGGGGACCAGGACCGTGTACCCCGCCCGTGCCAGCCGGTCGGCCATGTCCCGCAGCCGTGGACGCGGACCGAAGGCGTCCGGGTAGAACAGGACCGCCGGCCGGGGCCTCCCGTCGGCGGGACGCGTCAGGTACGCGTCGGCGGTGCCGTCCCCGGTCGGGATGTCGACGGCGGTTCCCCGTACGGCGGTCATGGGCCGGGCTGCCTCTCCTCGGTGGGCGCCGGGGGCGGAGCCGCCCCCGGCGCGGGGCTGGTCACGGCCATCGTGACATCCCGGGGCCGGCCCGGCCCCCCTACTCGAACCGCGAGACGTCGCCGGCACCGCGCCGCACGACCTCCGCCTCGCCGCCCGAGAAGTCGATCACGGTCGTCGGCTCGGTGCCGCAGTCGCCGGAGTCGAGCACCGCGTCCACCACGTGGTCGAGCCGGTCCTTGATCTCCCAGCCCTGGGTCATCGGCTCGTCCTCGTCGGGCAGCAGCAGGGTGCTGGACAGCAGGGGCTCACCGAGCTCCGCGAGCAGGGCCTGGGTGGCGACGTGGTCGGGGATGCGCACGCCGACCGTCTTCTTCTTCGGATGCTGCAGCATGCGCGGCACCTCCTTCGTCGCCGGCAGGATGAACGTGTAGCTGCCCGGCGTCGAGGCCTTGACCGCGCGGAACACGTCGTTGTCGATCCGTACGAACTGACCGAGCTGCGCGAAGTCCCGGCACACGAGGGTGAAGTGGTGCCGGTCGTCCAGCTTGCGGATCGTACGGATCCGGTCGATGCCGTCGCGGCTGCCCAGGCGGCAGCCGAGCGCGTAGCACGAGTCCGTGGGGTACGCGATCAGGGCGCCGGAGCGGATGCTGTCGGCCACCTGGGCGATGGTGCGCGGTTGGGGGTTGTCGGGGTGCACGTCGAAGTACTTCGCCATTCACCGAGCTTATGCCGCCCGGGAGGGGCGGACCGCACACACCGGACCGCACGCACGGGTGAGGTAACGTCCCTGACCAGGCCGGTACGGCGGACGAACGGGGGAAGGCCGGGGTGACAGGCGACGACGGCGTCCGGCGGGCGGAGCCGGCGGCCGGGGGGCGTCCGGCGTGGGCGCGGGAACTGCTCGAACACCTGCGGCCGGCCGGACGGGACGTCCGCAGGGTCGTCGACTGGCTGGCCGGCACCGCACGGGCGGCGGTCTGCCTCCAGGACGCCGCCGGCACGCTCGTCGCCGGCACCCGACTGCCCCTGGACGAGGCGCTGACCGCCGGCATCGCCTCCGGCCGGATCGCCTCCGCCTCCTGGGAGGGGGGAGGGCGCCACCTGCGCCTGGTGAAGGTCGGCCACCCCTCGCGGACCTGCGTCCTGGCCGTCTCCCGCGACGCCCCCTTCGACCGGGACACCTCCGACGTCGTCACGCACACCGCCCAGGTGATCGAACTCCTGCTCACCGCACGCGAGTCCACCGCGGCCGGGCAGCGGCTCCGGCGGGCCACCGCCGATCTGCGGCTGGCGATCCTGCAGCTGCTGATGGTCGAGGACACCGTCGCGGCCCGCCGGGTCGCCGCGGGACTCTGGCCGGGCCTCCTCGACGCCGACACGGCATGCGTCTACGTCGTCGAGTCCGACCCGGACCGGCGCGACCGGCTCGCGCAGGAGTGCCTGGACGCCACGGGGGAGGAGGCACTGGTCGTGCGGTGCCCGGCCATGGACGGGCACGTGATCGTGGTCGGCCCCCGCGAGGCCACCGCCGGCGATCTGCGGTCGCTGGTCGGGCGGCACCCGGGCACCTTCCTCGGCGGCAGCACCCGGCAGGGCCTCGCCCGGACCGCCACCGCCTACGGGCAGGCCGCCAGCGCGCTCGCGGTGGCGCGCTTCCGGGCGGACAGGACGGCGGTGTACGCCGAGCGCACCCGGCCCGAGCGGCTGATCGACCCGAGGGCGCTGCGGAGCTGGGCGGCCCGGGTGCTGCGCCCGCTCGACGCGCTGGCGCACCACACCCGCGCCGAACTCCTCGCCACCACCCGGCTCGGCCTGGAGTTCACCGCCGTGAACACGGCCAAGGTGCTCGGCGTCAGCCGCAACACCGTGCGCGCCCGGATGGAGCGCGTCGAGACCATGCTCGGCACCGACTTCGACGACCTGACCGCCCGTGCCGTCGTGCACCTGGCCCTGCACACCCGGATCAACCTCCTGGACGGGCAGGCGGGCGCGGACCCCGGTGCGGCCCCCCCGCTCCTCGCCGACCTGCTGGCCGGTGCCGCCGTGCGCGCCTGGTCGCAGGACCTGCTGGGCCGGCTGGACCGGGACGCCCGGAACCTGCGCCGCACCCTGCGCGCCTGGATCGCGGCCGGAGGCAACGCCGAGCGGGCCGCGCAGGACCTGGGCGTCCACGCCCAGACCGTCCGCGAGCACGTGCGCAGCGCCGAGCCGGTCCTGGAGCGCCAGCTCCTGGCGGCCGGAACCGACCTGTACGAGGTCGTCCTGGCCCATCTGGCGGTGGGCGACCTGGAACAACCGGTGTTCACGCGTGCGCCCCGGGCGGCCCCGCCCGGCTGAACCGCCGTTGCCCGGCTCGCCCCGCACGCGTCCCGCGGGGACGAAAGCGGTTCTTCCGGGCACGGTTGTGCACGGATGAGTCCCGGGACCGCCGCGGTGGGCATCGGCGCGATACACACGCCGCCCCCGGTCCGCGTAGGTTTCCGGTCGGCGCGGGGGCACGACCGGAGCGGGGGACCGGTCGGCGCCCCCGCGGCTCCCCGGCCGCGCGGCCGCCGCGGGACCCGACGGGCCGGCGAAGCGGCGCCGGCCGCTCGTCGACGCCGTGTGCCTCCGGCGGGGGCGGGTACCCGGCCGGCGCTGTGGAGGCCCGCCGCCCGGACACCGCGGACCGGTGCGGACGGGCCCGTGACGAGCACCGTGGACGGGAGGTCCCCATGACCAGCGAGACGGAGACCGGCGGCGTGACCGGTACGCAGGACAAGGACTACAACCTGATCTGGTACGTCGAAGCGTGCCTGAGCAACGCGCTGCGCCTGGAGGGCTACATCCAGGACGCCGAGCGCGCCAAGGACACCGAGGTCGCCGACCTCTTCCGCAAGGCCCAGGCGGACAGCCGCAAGGGCGCCGAACTGGGCAAGGAACTCCTGCGCGCCCGCCTCGGCGGCGGCTGAGCACGCCGCTTCCGGGCCCGGCCACCGTGGACGGCACGGGGGCCGGGCCCTTCGCCGCCCCGGCCCCGCCGTCCGCCCCGGCCGGGCCCGCTCCACTCCCTTGCGTCACCCCGCGTGGGCGGGCGTTCGCTCCGAGTCGCCGTCCCGGGTGATGCACGGCAGCATGGCCCTCGTACGCACACCCCGGCGGATCGTGCGCGACGCCCCGTGCGCCGGCCGTCCGGCCCGGACGGTCCGGAAAGAAACCGCCGTGGTGTGAGTGCCACCGCGGCGCCGGGTACCCGGGCCGTCCGCCACGACCGGTCGGCGGAGGGCACCACCTTGCCCCGGTCCGCCCGCAACCGGCCATGAGCAGCCGAAGGAGCCCACGATCATGACGGACGTTTCGAGCCAGGGCCCTGCTCCCGGCGACGACCGCAAGGTACTCACCAACCGGCAGGGCCATCCGGTCTACGACAACCAGAACCAGCGGACGGTCGGCGCCCGCGGCCCGGCCACCCTGGAGAACTACCAGTTCCTGGAGAAGATCAGCCACTTCGACCGGGAACGCATCCCCGAGCGGGTGGTGCACGCCCGCGGCGTCACCGCCTACGGCTACTTCGAGGCGTACGGGAAGTGGGGCGACGAGCCGATCTCCCGCTACACCCGGGCCAAGCTCTTCCAGGAGCAGGGCAAGCGCACCGACCTGGCCGTCCGCTTCTCCACCGTCATCGGCGGCCGGGACTCCTCCGAGGCCGCCCGCGACCCGCGCGGCTTCGCGGTGAAGTTCTACACCGAGGACGGCAACTGGGACCTCGTCGGCAACAACCTGGGTGTCTTCTTCATCCGGGACGCGATCAAGTTCCCGGACGTCATCCACGCCCTCAAGCCCGACCCGGTCACCTTCGAGCAGCAGCCGCGCCGCATCTTCGACTTCATGTCGCAGACGCCCGAGTGCATGCACATGCTGGTCAACCTGTTCAGCCCGCGCGGCATCCCGGCGGACTACCGCCACATGCAGGGCTTCGGCGTGAACACCTACAAGTGGGTCAACGCCGAGGGCGACACCAAGCTGGTCAAGTACCACTGGATGCCCAAGCAGGGCGTGCGCAGCATGACCGCCGAGGACGCGGCCAACGTGCAGGCCGATTCCCTCGGCCACGCCACCAAGGACCTGTACGAGGCGGTGGAGCGCGGCGATCACCCGGAGTGGGAGCTGCTGGTCCAGATGATGGACGACCACGACCACCCGGAGCTGGACTTCGACCCGCTGGACGACACCAAGACCTGGCCCGAGCAGGACTTCCCGCCGAAGCCGGTCGGCCGGATGGTGCTGAACCGGATGCCGAAGGACTTCTTCACGGAGAGCGAGCAGATCTCCTTCGGCACCGGCGTCCTCGTCGACGGCCTGGACTTCTCCGACGACAAGATGCTCGTCGGCCGGACCTTCTCCTACAGCGACACCCAGCGCCACCGCGTCGGTCCGAACTACCTCCAGCTCCCGGTCAACCAGGCCAGGAACGCGGAGGTGCGCACCAACCAGCGTGACGGCCAGATGGCGTACTACCAGGACAACGGCGGGGAGAACCCCCACGTCAACTACGAGCCGTCGATCACCGGCGGCCTGCGGGAGGCCCAGTA
The DNA here is from genome assembly GCF_055574875.1 of Streptomyces sp. NPDC034670. Taxonomy (NCBI): domain Bacteria; kingdom Bacillati; phylum Actinomycetota; class Actinomycetes; order Kitasatosporales; family Streptomycetaceae; genus Streptomyces; species Streptomyces sp. NPDC034670. The sequence continues at coordinate 38,084 of NZ_JBVITR010000051.1, read as the reverse complement.
CCCGACGCACGACGACCAGGGCCCGGAGATCCGGGGCCGGCTCACCCGCAAGCGCATCCCCCGCACCAACGACTACCTGCAGGCCGGCCAGCGCTACCTGCTGATGGAGGACTGGGAGCGCGACGACCTGGTGAAGAACTTCATCGACCAGATCTCCCAGTGCGACCGGGAGGTGCAGGAGCGCATGGTGTGGCACTTCCTGCTGGTGGAGAACGACCTCGGCCGCCGGGTCGGCGAGGGCCTCGGGATCATGCCGGAGGACGTCGCCCACCTGGAGCCGCTGGCGAGCCAGGACCTCACGGACGAGGACCGCAAGCGGCTGGCCAACCTCGGCGACAACCCGCCCCGCGACGTGGAGGGGCTCACCATGACCCACTGCGTGCCCGACGAGCGGCACGTGGTGACCCGTTGAGCGCTCACCCGGCCAGGGCCGACCGCGCCGCGGTGAGCGCCTGCCCGGCGTAGCCGCGTCCGAACAGCACGGCGTGCACCAGCAGCGGGAACAGCTGGTGCACGCCGACGCGTTCCTCCCACCCCTCGGCGAGCGGCGCCGCCTCACGGTAACCGCCCAGCACCGCGTCGAGGTGGGGGCAGCCGAACAGGCGGAGCATCGCGAGGTCGGTCTCCCGGTGCCCGCCGTGCGCCGCCGGGTCGATCAGCCGGACGTGCCCGTCGGCGCCCCACAGCACATTGCCGTTCCACAGGTCGCCGTGCAGCCGCGCGGGCGGCTCGGCGGGCCCGGCGAGCTCCGGCAGCCGCGCGCAGACCCGCTCGACGACCCCCGCCTCGTCCGGGCGGACGGCGCCCCGGTCGACCGCCGTGCGCAGATACGGCAGCACCCGGTGCTCGGCGTACCAGCGGGGCCAGTCGTCGCCGGTGACGTTGCGCATCGGGGCGCGCCCGATGAACGCCTCCACCGGACCGCCCGGCGGCGGCGCCCCGAACGCGGGCGCGCCGGCGGCGTGCATCCGGGCCAGCGCGCGGCCGAACCGGACCGCCGCCCGCCGGTCGGGCCGCCCCTCGGCCACCCGGTCGAGGACCAGCCGGTGCGCGTCGTGACCGTGCACGGCCGGCACCCGCACCGTCCCCGCCCCGGCCAGCCAGCGCAGCCCCGCCGCCTCGGCCCGCGCCGCGTCCGCGCCGTCGGCACGCTTGACGACCACCACCCGGCCGTCGTCGAGGGCGACCTCGGTGAGCGAACCGGACAGCGCACGCTCCCCGGTGACGGCCCGTCCGGTGAACCGCGCCGCGACGGCCCCCGGTCCGTCGCCGGGCCGGGCCGCCGCACCGGGACGCACGGTCATGGGCGGGGCTCCTCCACGGACGGGGGCGGGGCGGGCACGGCTCCAGGGTACGCGGCACCCCCGCGCCCCCCATGCGCGCCGACCGGTCACGCGGGACGGTGAAAAACCCGCCGCCCACCGGTCGGACGGCGCCGCCCCGGGGAGCACTTCGACATGACGAGTTCACCGTTCCAGCGCACCCTCACCCTGCCCGCCTCCCTGTGCGAGCAGGCCGTGCCGCACCTGGAGCAGGCCGCCCGGCGCGCCGTCGACGGAGCGGACGTCCCGCTGAAGGCGTTCCGCGCGGCCGACGAGCACGACTACACCTTCCCGGTGCCCGTGGTGGAACAGGCGGCGGCCTGCCTGCTGGTCCTGGCCACCGAGACCGCCCAGACCGTGCGGCCCTCGGCCCTGCGCGCCCTCATCTCCGTCGCCCTGTGCCTGCGCGACGCCGTCGAGGCGGTCCACCAGCCCGCGCTCACGACCCGGTTCTGGTGAGGTCGTCCGCCGCCGCGTGTGGCGGTGGCCCGCCGGGGCACTCCGGTCGTACCGAGTCCGAGGAGGTCCCATGACGGCGCAGGAGTCCGGCTACGACGAGGGCGAGACGCCACTGGGCGGCTACGCCGCGCTCGCCACCACGTTCACGGCCGGCGTCGCCCTGTTCACGGCGGTGGCCCGGCGCCGCGGGGTGCGGCCGCCCGAGACCGTGCCGCCCTGGGACCTCTTCCTGCTGGCGACGGCGACCTTCAAGGGTTCCCGGCTGCTGTCCAAAGCCAAGATCACCAGTTTCGTCCGGGCGCCGTTCACCCGCCGGGAGCGGGAGGCCGAGGCCGGCGAGGTGATGGACCGGTCCCGCGGGGACGGGGCACGCCGGGTCGTGGGCGACCTGGTGACCTGCCCCTTCTGCACCTCCACCTGGGTGGCCGCCGGCCTGGTCGGCACCTACGCCTGCGCGCCGAGGGCGGCCCGCCTGCTGTGCGCCGGCCTGACCGCCGTCACGGCGGCGGACTGGCTCCAGTACGCCTGGAGCCGGACGGAGCAGTCCGCGCAGGGCTGACCGCACCCGGGCCCGTGCGGGCCCGTCCCGCCGGCCGGGCCGCGCGTCACCGGGCGGGCCCCGCCGAATGACGCCCGTCCGCAGGGGAACCCGGGGCCCCCGACCACCGACATCCCCAGGAGAAGGCCATGAGTCTGCTGCGCATCGTCGGCCGCCCGATGCTGGCCTCGATGTTCGTCGCGGGCGGGCTGGAGTCCGTCCGCCACCCCCAGTACGTCGTCCCGGCCGCCGAGCCCGTCGTACGGCCCGTCGCCGACCGCGTCCCGGTGCTGCCGGACAGTACCGAACAGTCGGTACGGCTGAACGGCGCCGTCCAGGTCGCGGCCGGACTGCTGCTGGCCACCGGACGCATGCCCCGCTCCGCCGCGCTCGCGCTCGCCGTCACCCTCGTGCCCACGACGCTCGCGGGACACCGCTTCTGGGAGGAGGAGGACCCGGACCAGCGGGTCCAGCAGCGCATCCACTTCCTCAAGAACCTGGCCATGCTCGGCGGCCTGCTGATCACCGCGGGCGACACCGGCGGCGCCCCCTCGCTGCTGTGGCGCAGCCGGCACGCCGCCCGGGACCTGCGACGCGACGCCCACCTCGTGCAGCGCTCCTTCCGGGCCGGGGCCCGCCCCGCCGCGGCGGTCGGCCGGGTCCGGTCCGCGCTGCCCCGCTGACGCGTACGACCGCGTTAGCTTCCCGGGGGCCGGGGGACCCGGGAGGCGGGTGGGCCCGGCCGGGCGCCACCGCGAACCGGAGGTGAAGGACATGGGACACGGCGGGAACGTCATCGACGAGCTGGTGACCGATCACCGGGAGGTCGAGGAGCTCTTCGGGAAGATCGAGCAACTGCCGCCCGGCCACGAGGACCGCAAGCTGTACGCCGACCAGGCCACCATCGAGCTGGTCCGGCACTCGATCGCCGAGGAGGCGTACCTCTACCCGGCCGTGCGCGAACACGTGCCCAACGGCGACACCCTCGCGGACAAGGAGCTCGAGGACCACGCCAAGGCCGAGCAGATCATGAAGGATCTGGAGGGCTGCGACGCGGGCGACGCCGAGTTCGACCGGCTCGTCGGCATGCTGATGAGCGAGATCCGGGAGCACATCGCCGACGAGGAGCAGAACCTGTTCCCGATGCTGCGCACCTCCTGCTCCCCGGAGGAGCTCGACCGGCTCGGCGCCAAGGTCCGGCAGGCGAAGAAGACGGCCCCGACCCGGCCGCACCCCACCGCCCCGGACAAGCCCCCGGCGAACAAGCTGCTGGCCCCGGGGGTCGGCATGGTCGACCGGGTCCGCGACGCGCTGAGCGGACGCGGCAAGGCCGACTGACGCGGACCGGCCGCACAGCGACGCAGAGGAACCCTCAGGAGGGGCCCGCCCCGGTGGCGGGCCCCTCTCCCGTGCCCTCGCCCCGCCCGTGTCCGCTCGTTGTGAGCAACCCCACTCGCTTCCCAAGTTCCCGGCCCGGCGGGGCCTTTGGCGCGCACGGCACGGTGACGCCCGGACGTCCGGAACCGACTCGGCGGTCCCTTCTGCCACGATGGTCCGCGCCCTGTCCCGGTGAGGGGAGCCGCCGCGCAGCGCGGCCGGCGTTCCGCTTCCCGCACCCCTCCCGCTGAGTCCTCCGACTCGTCCCCGAGTAGCGCACTGTGTCTTCCTCACCCACCCCTGCCCGATCCACTCCGGCCCCGACGCCCGCCGAACCGGCCGCCGGGGCCGCGTCACGCTCGCCCTGGCGGTCCCTGAGGCACCGCAGCATGCGCTGGTGGTCCGTCGCGAACTTCGTGTCCAACGCCGGTACCTGGATGCAGCTCACGGTCCAGAACCTGCTGGTCCTCCAGATCACGGGGTCCGCCGCCGCGACGGGCCTGTCCATGTCCGTCCAGGCCGCGCCGGCCCTGCTCATGAGCGTCCTCGGCGGCGCGGCGGTCGACCGCTGGCCGCGGAAGCGGACGGCCGCCGTCAGCCAGGCGCTGCTCGCCGCCATCGCGTTCACCACGGCCCTCCTGGTGGCGCTGGACCGGCTCGACATGACGTCCCTGATGGTGCTGGCCGCCGTCACCGGCGTCGTCGCCACCGTCGACAACCCGGCCTGCGCCCTGCTGGGCAACGACCTCGTCCCGGCCGAGGACGTGCCCTCCGCCATCGGCGTGGGCGCGCTGGTGTTCAACGCGGGCCGGCTCGCGGGCGCCGCGCTCGCCGGGGCGACGGTCGGATTCCTCGGCACCGCCGCCGCGTACTTCGCCAACGGGTTCTCCTTCCTCTTCGTGACCGCGGTCATCCCGTTCCTGCGCCCGGCGCCGGGAGCGGCCCGGCGCGTGGCCCGGGAGAGCGAGCGCGCGCGGCGGGACATGACCGTGCGGGAGGGGCTGGCCTTCTTCGGACGGCGGCCCCGCCTGCTCGCCCTCGCCGGGATCACCGGGGTCAGCGCGGTCTTCGGCCGCAACTACGGGCTCACGCTCGCCGTCCTGGTCACCGGGCCGCTCGCGGGCGGCGCCGGGGCGTTCGGCACCGTGTCCACCGTCCTCGCCGTCGGCGGCATCATCGGCGCGGTGCTCGGCGCGCGGCTGCGCAGGCCGTCCGTGCGCCTGGTCGGCGCCCTCGCGGCGGCGGGCGCGCTGCTGCAGGTGGTGGCGGGGCTGTCGCCGTCGCTGGCCGTGCTGCTGGCGCTCGTCCTGCCCATGGCCGTCGTCGAGTCCGTCTCCGACACCGCCGCGACGGCCGTCCTGCAGACCGATCCGCCCGCCCACCTGCGCGGACGCGTCCTGGGGGTGTGGGGCAGCATCGGCACGGTGTGGGGCCTGGGCGGCCCGCCCGCCCTCGGCCTCCTCATGGAACTGGCCGGACCGCGCGGCGCCCTGGTCGGCGGGGGACTGGTCATCGCCGGGGCGATCGGCGCGGGCCACCTGCTGCGGCCCCGGCGGACCACCACGCCCGCGGAACCGCGGCCGGGGGAGGGCGACGCGGCCGGCCGGCCCGTGCTGGAGGTGGCCGCCTGACCCGGGCGACCCCGCTCGCCCCCGCCCACCGGGCCCCCGCACACCGGGTGGCCGTCCGCCCCGGCCGCCCGGCCGGGGCGGCGGTGGTTCCGGGCGCGGGGGACCGTGCCCGGCTCACGGGGTGAGGACCCGGGCGGCCCCTCGGGGGCCGGGGCGGCCGCGCGCTCCGCTCGCTCCCCCTCCGGTTCGCGGCCCCTGTCCGGCCCCGGCCGCGGGCCGGGGTCCCTCCCGGGCGGACCGGCCCGCGGCCGGATCGTGAACCGGAGGCCTTCGGGGCCACCGCCGCGGCTTTCGCCGCCCTGCGGGCCGGGAGGGTCGTGGAGCGGCCGTCGCGGCAGGGCGGGACGACCCGCCCGTGGTCCGCGACGGGGGCGGCCCGTGCGCCCGCCAGCGCCTCCCGCACCGCCTCGTCCGGTTCGCCGGGCGTACCGCCGCCCCGGCCGGCGCGCACCACGGGCCGCCCGCCCGCCGGCACCCGGGTCCTCACCGGCAGCGTGCCGTGCGGCGGGAGCTCCAGCAGCCGCACCCGGCCGCCCAGCGCCCGGCGCCCGGCCTCGCCGGCCGGGAACCGCTCGGACCCGTGCTGTCCGCCGGACGGCACGGGTCACGACCGCGGCCGTCCTCCGGCCGCCGGGCGGTGCGCGGTCAGCCCGCCTCGGCGCGGAACCAGGCGATCGTGCGCCGCAGCCCCTCCTCGGTGCCCACCCGCGGCTCCCAGCCGAGCTTGTCCACCGCCAGCGTGATGTCCGGGCAGCGCACCGCCGGGTCGTCCACCGGGCGTTCGACGAAGCGGATCTCCGACGCGGAGCCGGTGAGCGCGACGACGAGGCGGGCCAGGTCCAGCATGGTGATCTCGCCGGGGTTGCCGATGTTGACGGGGCCGCGCATCCCGTGGGCGGCGGCCGCGAGGACACCGGCCACCGTGTCGTCGACGTAGCACAGCGACCGGGTCTGCTGCCCGTCCCCGGTCACGGTGAGGGGCTCGCCGGCCAGCGCCTGCCGGACGAAGGTCGGCACGGCACGGCCGTCGTGGCCGCGCATCCGCGGGCCGTAGGTGTTGAACAGCCGCACGATGCAGGTGTCGGTGCCGTGGGTCTCGGCGTGGGCGGTGGTCAGCGCCTCGCCGAAGCGCTTGGCCTCGTCGTAGACGCTGCGCGGGCCGACCGGATTGACGTTTCCCCAGTAGCGCTCGTCCTGCGGGTTCTGCTGGGGGTCGCCGTAGACCTCCGAGGTCGAGGCCAGGACGAAGCGGGCCCCGGCGGCCTGGGCGAGCCGCAGGGCGTTGCGGGTGCCGAGGCTGCCCGTCTCCATGGTGTGCAGCGGCAGCCGCAGGTAGTCGGCGGGGGAGGCGGGGGAGGCGAAGTGCAGCACGAGGTCGGGCGGCCGCCGCACCGGCAGCTCCTCGGCCACGTCGGCCTGCACCAGCGTGAACCCGGGCCGTTCGAGCAGCGGGGAGATGTTCTCCGGCCGGCCGGTGCTGAAGTCGTCCACGCAGGTGACGGCGGCGCCCGCGTCCAGCAGGGCGGCGCACAGGTGGGAGCCGACGAATCCGGCACCGCCGGTGACGACGGCGTGCTCCCAGTTCCGGGATGTGGCAGTGGTCATGTCGCTCAGTCCTCCGTCGGAGGCGTCGGAGACCGGGGCGGCCGGGGCCCGTGGCGTCGGGCCGGGGCGCCGGGCCCGGGGTGCCGTGCACCCCTGGGAGCAGCGTGGGCCGACGGCACGGCCGCGGCACGGCCGTGTACTGCGATCCGGTGAGTGACGGAGCGTGACGACGGTCGTCGGCGCGTCGTTCTCGCAGGTGGGACGGAGCGACGGGGCGTCCGCGGCGCGCGGTGGGCGCGGGCCGGCGTTCCCGCCCGGCGCGGACCGGGCGGCCGGGGCTCAGGCGATGAGGGTGTGGTCCGGGTCGAGCCGGTCGAGCAGGCCGGAGTGGTGGAGCCCGGCCACGGGCGCGAGCAGGTCCGGGTGGCGCAGCAGCGCCGCCGCGCGCCGGTCGGCCTCGTCGGGGGCGAGCAACCGCCGGAACTCGGTCGGCAGGCCGTCCGAGTGCGCGCCGTCCCGGGCGAGCGCGGTCACCGCGCGGGAGGCCAGCCCCGGATCGGTGAGCAGACAGGCGGCCCAGCTGGCCACGACCTCGTCGACCCAGGTGCGCCAGGCGTCCGCCGCGCCGGCGCCGGCCGCGTCGGCGCCGGTGACCCAGTCGAGCCGCCCCGAGCCCCCCGGACCGGCCAGCTCCAGCAGGGCCGCGTCCATCGCCGTCGGATACCTGAGCCACGCCGCGACCGTCACGGCCTGCCGTGCCTGCGCCTCGCACAGGGCGGAGGCGAACACCCCGCCGGGGGAGGGGAAGGAACGGGTCAGCCACTGCGCGGTCGCCGCGATGACCGGAGAGAGATCTGCTTGCACTGCCGGACCGTCCCGATGAGTGAGGTAAGGGATACCTAACCTAAACGGTAGTCCCCGTCCCGCCCTCCCGGCGTGACCCGGGTCTCGTTCGGCACGTGGTCTCGGCCACACCCGTCCGGACGGCCCGTCCGCTCCCGGAGTGTCCCGGTGATCCGTCGGGGCACCCGGCGGCCATGGACGTACTCAGCCGCCCTTTGATCGACCGTACCCTGCCGCTGCTGACCGAGGGCTACGCCTGGCTGCCCAACCGGATGCGCGACAGCGCCGGCCCCGTGGTGCGCACCCGGCTCCTGGGCCGCCCCGCCCTCGCGCTGCGCGGACCGGACGCGGTGCGGTTCTTCTACGACGAGCGCAACGTGCGCCGGCACCGCGCGATACCCGAGCCCGTGCTCGCCACCCTGTTCGGCCGCGAGGCGGTGCACACCCTGGACGGCGCCGCCCACCGCGCCCGCAAGGCCCTGTTCCTGCCGCTGACGGAGCCCGAACGCCTCGCCGGACTGGTCGAGCAGGTGACCGCGGCCTGGGACGACGCCGTACCGGAGTGGGGCCGGCGCGGCTCCGTCGTGCTGTTCGACGAGGCCGGCACGGTGCTCACCCGCGGTGTCCACCGCTGGGCCGGGATCCCGCTGGACGACTCCGGGGCCGGGGCGGCGGCCCGCGACATGATCGCGATGGTGGACGGTTTCGCCACCGCCGGACCGCGCCACCTGCGGGCCCGGCGCGCCCGCGCCCGCCAGGAGGACCGGCTGGCCCAACTGGTGCGGGACGCGCGGTCCGGCGGGGGCGCCGCCCCCGCGGACTCGATGTTCGACCTGGTGTGCCGGCACCGCGACGCGGACGGCGAACCGCTCGACGAGAAGACGGCCGCGGTGGAACTGCTCAACGTCGTCCGCCCGACGGCCGCCCTCGCCTGGTTCGTCGCCTTCACGGCGCACGCCCTGCACCGGTGGCCGGAGCACCGCGCGCCCCTGGCGGACGGCGACACGGCGTTCACCGCCGCGTTCACGCACGAGGTGCGCCGCTTCTACCCGTTCGCGCCGTTCCTCGGCGGGCTGGCCGCGCGGGACCTGGTGTGGCGGGGCGAGTGGCTGCCGGCCGGAGGACTGGTGGTGCTCGACGTGTACGGGCAGAACCACGACGAGGCGCTGTGGGGCGACCCGTACGCCTTCCGCCCGCGGCGCTTCCTCGACCGGCCCGTCGAACGCGACGAGCTGATCCCGCAGGGCGGCGGCGACCCGGCCGCCGGCCACCGCTGCCCCGGCGAGGGCGTCACCCTCGGCGTGCTGGAGGCGCTCGCGGTGCGGCTGGCCCGGCTGGAGTACACGGTGCCGGAGCAGAACCTCACGATCCCGCTGAACCGCGTCCCGACCCGTCCGCACAGCGGGGTCGTCCTGACCGGGGTGCGGCCGCCGGCCGGCGGGACCGGGTCCCGCGCCGGACGTGACGCCGCGGCGCTCCGGTAGCGGGGATCCCGGCCGGCCCGCTCCTCGAGGTGCCGCGCCCGGCCCTCCCGCCGCGCTCCGGCCCCGCCCGGACGGACGGACCGCGGCGGGGCCGGAGCCGTCCCGGTCAGGAGGTCACAGGCGCTGCCACAGGGCCGGTGTGCCGGCAGGCGCCCACGCGCCCTGGGCCTGGTGGGTCTGCAGGCACCGGTAGCGCACGCCGTCGCGGGTCACCGTGGCCCCGGCCTCGTAGACGCGGCCCGGGGCCCACTCCCGCGCGGCGCCGTCCTGCGGGGCGGGCGCCGTCGTCTGCGCGGCGGCCGTGGTCAGCACGAGCCCGAACTCCGCGAGGACCGGGTTGACCGGCTGGTAGAACGTCGTGCCGCCACCGGTGCAGTCGCCGGAGCCGCCGGAGGTGACGCCCTGCGCCTGGACGCCCGCGAGGTACGGCCCCCCGGAGTCGCCCGGCTCGGCGCACACCGTCGTCCGGGTCAGCCCGTCGACCCTGCCCTCCGGGTAGCTGACGCTGACGTCGTGCTGCTCGATGGTCCCGCAGTGCCACCCGGTGGTGGAACCGGAACGGCACACCGACGCCCCGACGAGCGCCTGCACCGAGCCGGCGACCCGCACCTCCCGGCCGTCCTGCGCCCTGACGCCGGGCGTGACCGTCCACTGGTCGTTGACGGCCACCCAGGCCATGTCCTCGCCGGGGAACCTGGAGGCCTGGAAGACGCCCTGCGCCGTCCGGTCGTACCCGGTCGTCGTGTCGCCGGGACGGCCGCAGTGCCCGGCGGTGACGAAGCCCGGCCGGTCGCCCTCGGTGACGGAGAAGCCGACGGAGCAGCGCGCGGAGTCGTTGACGTAGAAGGCGTCACCGCCGGTGAGGTCCCGCAGCAGGCGCGGCCGGACCTCCGTCGTGCGGATCCCGACGTCCTCGCCCCCGAGCCCCGCGGCCTCGACGAAGGCGGTCCCCGCCTCCCGGCTCGTCGCCTGCACCGCGATCCGGTTCTCCGGCACGTCGACGTACCACACGGGCGTGTCGAGGGTCCGGACGCGGTCGGCCGCCGCGTCCAGCTTCTCCTTGGCCGCCCCGAGGTCGGCCAGCGTCCGCCGCACGACGGCGGCCCTCGCGCCCTGCGCCTCGATGACCGGCACGTCCTCGGCGTCGGTGGTCGCGACCGTGAGCTCCTCGGAGGTGGCCCCGCGCACCCAGGCCCCGGCGAACCGGTCGCCCAGAGCCATGCGCAGCCGGCCCGCGCGGGTGCCGGCCTCCGCCTCGTTGGCCAGCCGCCGGGACGCCTGGTCCGGGGTCAGCCCCAGGTCGCGCCGGAGGGCGTCGAGCAGGCGGGGCGACGGCCGGTCGGCGCCGGGGGGCCGCGCGGCGTCCGGCGCCGATCCCGCCGCCGTCGCGGGGCCGGCCGCGGCCGGGAGGCCGGCGAGGACGAGGACGCCGATCACGGTCACGGCCGATCGGCGCACCGTCCCGGCATGTCTGTGGGCCATTCGCTGCGTCTCCTTCATCCGGGTGCGTTCGGGTGCGTCCGGGGCCGTCGGGGTGGAACCGCCGCGCGCCGGCGGGAGGCGCCGGGCACCCCTGGGGCGTGTGGCGAAAGGCCCGCCTGCCCGGGGAGGGAATGTGCGGGCATCCGCTCCTTTTTTTCGTGCGTCCCTCTGACCATAATGTCCGTGGGGGGATCCATGTCCCCTGCGGGAGTTTCCGGG
>NZ_JBVITR010000051.1:19278-27174 GCF_055574875.1 Streptomyces sp. NPDC034670 | reverse complement strand
CACCCTTGGGGCGTGTGGCGAAAGTCCCCTCTCCCTGGCAACGCCGGGCAAACATACCCGCCGCGTTGCCGGGCCCGCCCCGGTACATCCGGTACCGGGGCGGGCCTCCGCCTCGCGATCGCACGTCCCGGGCGTCGCCGGGCCTGCCCTCCGGGCGGACGACGCTCCTTTCGGCACACGCCCTAGGCCTTGCCCGCGGTGCCGGGGGTGATGTTCGCGGACGGTCCGCTTTCGCGCTTTGGTGGGCGAAGGGGCGCCGTGTGCAGTAACCGGGCAGGACAGGAGGCGGCCCGGGGTGCCGGGGCGGCCCGGGCCGCCCCGGGCGGACCGGTCCCGGTGGCGGAGGGGGCGGCCGTGGCGGCGGGGCGCCGGGGCCGCGCGGGGCGCAGGCGCGCCCGGACGGGGCCGTCGGAGACGGTCCGACGGCCCCGTCCGGTGTCCCCTCGTACGGAGGCGGGCGGGGCGGCGGACGAACGGCGCGGCGGGCGGGCGGTCCCGGCCCCCGTCCCGCGCGGGCCGGCGGGCGCGGGCCGCGTCCCGGGCTGCGAGGTGGCGACGCCGGCCCGGGACGCGGAGTCTGCATGATAAGCAGACATCAGATGTGAAGTCGGCGCGCCCTACGGGGTGTTCACACGGGAGGCGGTACGCGGACCGGGCCGCGACAGCGGCGGGCGCCGCCGGTCCGTACCGGCGGCGCCGGAGGGGGCGGCGGGGCGGCCGGGCTCAGCCGGTCGCCGTCCCCACGCCGGCGCCGACGCGGGGACGCTCCGGGGCCGGCAGGTGGTAGACATGGAAGGCGCGCCCGATGACGGGCTGGGCGACGTTGCGCACCCGGACGCCCCCGGTGGTCATGCCGTGCTCCGTGCCGGCGTGCGCGTGCCCGTGCACGGCGAGGTCGGCGCCGGCCGTGTCGATCGCCTCGGCCAGCAGGTAGCTGCCGAGGAACGGGTAGATCTCCAGCGGTTCGCCGGCCAGGGTCTCCGGCACGGGGGAGTAGTGGGTGAGGGCGATCCGCACGTCGCAGCCCTCCTCCCCCAGCCGCTCCAGGGAGGTCCGCAGGCCGTCGGCGCAGCGGCGCGAGTGCCGGACGAACTCCTTCATCACCGGCTCGCCGAACTCCCCGGCGCTGCGCCCGGCGAACCCGCCGCCGAACCCCTTGGTGCCGGCCACCCCGATCCGCGCGCCCCCGCCGTCCACAACCGTCCCCTCCCCCTCCAGGACGTGCGCGCCGGCGTCCCGCAGGAGGGCCGCGACCTCGTCCGGCCGGTCGTCGTGGTGGTCGTGGTTGCCGAGCACGGCGACCACCGGGACGCCGAGGCCCCGGATCTCGTCGGCCACCACGCGGGCCTCCTCGGGGGTGCCGTGCCGGGTGAGGTCCCCGGCCAGCAGCAGGACGTCGGCGCACTCGGGCAGGGTGTCGAAGGCGGGACGCAGCAGGCCCCGGGTCTCGGGCGCCATGTGGATGTCCCCGACGGCGGCGATCCGGATCATGAGAGTTCCTCCGCGTGGTCGGGCGACGAGGCCTCGCTGACCACGATGTCGCAGTGCACCTCGAGCCCGGCGAGTTCCTCGCGCACGGTGCTCAGGACCTCCTCGCGGCACCGGGCCGAGGGGACGGTCCCGGTGACCAGGACGGTCTCGCCGCGGACCTCGATCCGCACGCCGAGCTCGCCGAGTTCGCCGGAGGCGAGACGGTCCTGGAGATGGGCGACGCGGTACTCCGGGCTCCGCGCCGGTGACGGGCCGCCTGCGGGTCCGGCGTCGTGGGCGTTCATGGGTGTTCCTTCCGCGGACGTGTCAGATGACGTTCAGGCGTTCCAGGAGGAAGAAGAAGGCGGCGGGCATGGGCTCGTCGCCGCAGTCGCGCCGCACCCGCTCCCAGTCGACCTTCTCGCGCAGGGTGCGGGCGATGGGCAGCACCGCGCCGAAGTCGCAGTGGTGCTCCGAGAAGGCGGCCATCAGGCTCCACAGCAGATCGGTGGGCGCCAGGACCGGCATGAGCACCGAATCCACCGGGAGTTCCTCCGCCCGGTCGAGCATCGCCGCGGAGACGGGCCGGTGCGCCAGCTCGAAGATGATGTCGACGTCCTGCCCGAAGCAGGTGGCCTTGATCAGCCAGTCCTCCGGCGGGGTGTAGACCGTCAGCCCGGCCTCGCGCAGCGTGACGGCCACGGACTCGGCGTCCTCGGGGCGGACGCAGAAGTCGACGTCGTGCTGGAGGTTCCCGGTGCCGCCGTGGGCGTAGACGGCGACGCTGCCGGCCAGCGCGAAGCGGTGGCCGCCCCGCTTCAGCACCGCGCCGACCTGCTTGGCCGCCTCCAGGATGGCCTGGTTGCGGTCGCGGGGCAGGTCCGGGCCCTCCTCCCCGGACCGTCCGTCGTACGGCGTCGCGGCGGCCGGGGGCGTCTGTCCGGGGGCGTCCGTGGCCAGGCGGAGATCCGGGGGTCCCGGGCGCCCGACGAGCGTGGCGTCCTCACCGTTCTCCGTCATGACCACTCCTCCCACCGATCGGACGGCTCCGTGTGCCGCACCGGCACGCCGCACTAGTACCCGGTGTGCCCGCTCCGACACGGGCGGGGTGCGTGTCGTGCGGAGCGCGCGCCGCCGTTGTCTCCGGCCCCCTCGGGGGTCGCCTCCGGAGCCCTCCCGGGAGCGCTCCGGGAAGTCCCGGGACCCCTGCGGGGCGTACAGGAAAAGCGCCGGGACCGGTCACGGTCGAATATGGGGCATAAGACAGGGAATGCGAAGAGAGTCCCTGGGCGACGCGGCTGTGGAGGTCGACATGGAGCAGAACACGTCCCGTTCACCGGATCTCCCGCAGCCGCTGCGGGCCGTCGCCTCGGGGCTGCGGCACCTGCCGGGCGCGGAGCAGGTGGGCCGGGTGGCCGGCGGTGCCCTGGACGCGATCGGCGCGGTGTCCCCGCGCGGGCGCCGGGTGGCCGTCTACACGGGAGCCGGCGTGCTCGGCGTGGCCGGTGTCGTCGAGTGGCCGGTGGCGCTGACCGGCGCGGCCGTCGCCTGGCTCACCCAGCCGCGCCCCGGACCGCGCACGGAGGGGGCGGGGAAGACGGAGAGCGCGGAGGGCACAAGGGGCGCAGAGGGCGCAGAGGGCGCAGAGGGCGCAGAGGACATGGAGGGTACGGGGAGCGCGGAGTCCTCCGTCGGCGGCGCACCGGCCGACGACGGCGGGCGGCAGGGCTCCCCGGCCGGTTCCCCCGCCCGGCCCGGAGAGGAGCCGGAGCCCGCCGACCGGGGCCCCGGCGACCGGCTGTCCCTCTCCCGCCACCGGCACGAACCGGCGGAGCCCCCCGTCCACGAGCAGCCCGCCAAGGTGGGTGACACCGCCACGGCGTCGGCGCTCAAGCAGGTCGCCGAGGCCACCACGCACCACGGTCAGCCGCACGACGACCGGCCCGCCGGCTGAGCCGGGACCACGGGACAGCCTCCGATGCTCATCCACTTCGACGTCGCCCCCCTCGCCGGAACCGTGGCGGGAGCCGCCGCGGGCGCGGCCCGCTCCACCGCCCGGGGCCTCACGTCCGTCCACGACACGACACGCCGCATCCGGCACGTCGCCGGCAACGCCCTGGGCGGCGACCGGCACTGGCGGGCCGGGCACCGCGTCCACCTGGCCCTGCGGTCCCCCGGCGGAGCCGTCGGGCCGCTCGCCCGCAAGGTCGCCGCCGAACTGCTCGACCACCCGGACGTCCTGACGGCGTACTGGGACGAAGGGCTGTCCCGTCTGGTGGTGACCGCGGTGACGGACGCGGCGGGCGACCGCGTCACCGAGCGGGCCGTCGCGCTCGCCTCCCGCCTCGGACTGGCCGAGGACACCGGCCCGGAGGAACCGGAGGAGGGCGACGGGGCCGCCCACCCCGGCGACCCCCGCGAGGCACGGGTCGCCGCCGCCGCGCTGCTGCTGGACGCGGCCGGCGCGGCCGGCGCCCTGACCGGCCGGGCGCTGCGGCTGCCGCGCAGCCCCAAGGGGGTCACCGCCGCCGTCACCCTGCTGCGCGAGAACCCCCGCTTCCGCGCCCTGCTGCGCCAGCGGTTCGGCCGCAGCGGCATGGAGCTGGTCCTCACCGCCGCCAACGCCGCCGCGCACGGCGCCGGACAGTCCCCGGTCTCCCTGGTGCTCGACGGACTGCTGCAGACCGGCCAGCTGGCCGAGGCGGTGGCCAGGGCCGCCGCCTTCGAGGCCCTGCACGACGACCTCTGCCACGAGCGGCGCACCAGCATCCCCCTCCCCGCCGTCACCCGCCCGCCGCTGCGGGTGACGCCCGCCCAGGCCTACGCGGCCAACGCGGGCACCGGCAGCGTCGCGGGCGCCGCCGCCACCCTGCTCGTCACCCACGACACGCGGGAGGCCGCCGAAGCCGTCCTCGCCGGATCGCCCAAGGCCGCGCGGTACGGCCCGGCCGCCTTCAACGCGGCCCTCGGCCTCCACCTCGCCCGCGCCGGCGTCCTCGTGCGCGGCCGGGAGCGGCTGCGGCAACTGGAGATCGCCGACTCCCTCGTCCTGCACGCCGACGCCCTGCGCAGCCGCCCGCGGCACGGCGCCGCCCCCGACGGCGCGTCCGCCGTGTTCGAGGATCCGGTCGACCCCTGTGCCGAAGCCGTGCTCGACGCGGCCCGCAGGGCGGGACTGCACGTGGTGATCACGGGCGGCTCCGACCTGAAGGACATCACCCGCATGGCCGACGAGGTCGCCCCGGCCGACCTGCCGTTCGCCGACGTCGTCCGGGCCCTGCAGAACGACGGGCGCATCGTGGTGAGCGTCGCCCGCGTGGCCGTGGGCGAGGACGGCGGCGCGGCGGACGGACTGCCCGCCGGCGACGTGGCCGTCGCCCTCGTCGACGGGCGCTCGGCCGTCGCCTGGGGCGCCGACCTGCTCGCCCCCAACGGGCTCGGGGACGTGTGGCGCCTGCTGACCGTCATCCCGGCGGCGCGCCGGGTGGGCCGCCGCTCGCAGACCCTGGCCCGGGCGGGCGCCGCCCTGTCCGGGCTCATGGTGGCCCGCGGCGGCACCCCCGGCGGCCGCCTCTGGCGGCGGCTCACCCGGCACGCCCCCGTGAACGCCGCGGCGGCCGGCGCCCTGCTCGCCGGCGTGGCCGCGGCCGTGCGCGTGGCCACCGCCACGCCACCGGAACCCCGGCTGCACGTGCCCTGGCACGCCCTGGAACCGCACGAGGCCCGCGACCTGATCGGGACCTTCCGCACCGACGCCGAACCACCCCGCGGACTCGCCCTGCTCGCCGACCGCTCGCGGCAGCGGGCGGCACGGCTCGCCCGTACGCCGGCCGCGGCCCCCGCCCGCTGGACCTGGGAGGCGGCCGGCGCCGTCCGCCGGGAACTCGACGACCCCCTCACCCCCGTCCTGGCCACCGGCGCGGTCGCCTCGGCGCTGCTCGGCTCGCTCGTCGACGCGCTGCTGGTCGTCGGCGCCATGGACCTCAACGCGGTGGCGGGCGGCCTGCAGCGGTTGCGCGCGGAACGCGCCCTGGCCCGGCTGGCCGCCCGCCAGCGGCCCAAGGCACGCCGGCAGGAGTCCCGCCGGGACACGGTCACCGTCGACGCGGCCCGGCTGCGGCCGGGGGACCGGATCGGTCTCGTCGCCGGCGACGTCGTACCGGCGGACGCGCGGCTGCTGGAGGCGGACGGACTGGAGGTCGACGAGTCGGCGCTCACCGGCGAGTCGCTGCCCGTGACCAAGGGGCTCGACCCCACCCCCGGCGCGCCGGTGGCCCGGCGGACCTGCATGGTCTTCGAGGGCACCACCGTCGTGGCCGGCCGGGCGGTCGCGCTCGTGGTGGACACCGGCGACCGCACCGAGGCGGGCCGGGCCGTCGCCCTGGCCGCCCGCACCCCGCCGCCCGCCGGCGTGCAGGCGCGGCTGCAGGAACTGACCCGCAAGGCCCTGCCGGTGACCCTCACCGGCGGCGCGCTGGTGACCGGGCTGGCCCTGCTGCGCGGCAGTCCGATCCGGCGGGCGGTCAGCGGCGGCGTCGCCGTGGCCGTCGCCGCGGTCCCCGAGGGACTGCCGCTCGTCGCGACCGTCGCCCAGATGGCGGCCGCGCGCCGGCTGTCCCGGCGCGGCGTCCTGGTCCGCACCCCGCGCACCCTGGAGGCGCTCGGCCGGGTCGACACCGTCTGCTTCGACAAGACCGGCACCCTCACCGAGAACCGGCTCCGCCTGGTCAGGGTGGCCACCGCCGGCGGCACCGTGCTCGCCCCGGACGACGGGCGGGCCGTACCGGTCGTGCGGCTGGCCGCGCGCGCCTGCCCGCAGGAGGAGACGGGGGAGGGGCGCCGGGTCGCGCACGCCACCGACGAGGCGGTCCTCGACGTCGCCCCGCCCGACGACACCTGGACCGCCGACGGCGAACGCCCCTTCGAGGCCAGCCGGGGCTACGCCGCGGCGGTCGGACGGGAGTCCGGCGACGGAGCGGACACCGGCGGGCTCCTCGTCGTCAAGGGCGCCCCGGAAACGGTGCTCCCCGCCTGCCGGGACCTCCCCGGCGACGCGACCGGGGCGGCCCACGACCTCGCCGGGCAGGGGCTGCGCGTCCTCGCCGTCGCCCGGCGCCCCCGCCGGACGGCCGACGCCGCCGCCGAACTCGACGCCGACCTCGCGGACCTGGAGTTCGCCGGCCTGATCGCCCTGGCCGACGTCCCGCGCGACACCTCGCAGGAGCTCCTCGCGGAACTGCGCCGCGCCGGCATCCTGCCCGTCATGCTCACCGGCGACCACCCGGAGACCGCCCGCGCCATCGCCCTGCAACTGGGCTGGCCGAAGGAGACCGAGGTGGTCACCGGGGACGAACTGGTCGCCATGGGCCGGCGCGACCGGACCCGCGCCCTGCACGGCGCCGCCGTGGTCGCCCGGGTCGCGCCCGAGCAGAAGCTGCACGTGGTGGAGGCCCTGCAGCAGGCGGGCCGGGTGGTGGCGATGGCCGGCGACGGCGCCAACGACGCCGCCGCCATCCGCGCCGCCGACGTCGGCGTCGGCATCGAGGCCCGCGGCTCGGCCGCCGCCCGCAACGCCGCCGACATCGTCCTCACCACCGGCGACCTGTCGGTCCTGGTGGACGCCGTCGCCGAGGGCCGTGCCCTGTGGCGCAGCGTCGCCGACGCGGTGAGCATCCTCATCGGCGGCAACGCGGGCGAGGTCGGCTTCAGCGTGCTGGGCACCCTGCTGGCGGGCTCCTCGCCGCTGTCGACCCGTCAGCTCCTGCTGGTCAACCTGCTCACCGACATGTTCCCGGCCATGGCGGTGGCGGTGACCCCGAGCGACGACCCCGCGACGGCGGAGCACGCCGCGACCGGCCCGATGGGCCTCGACGTCCTCGGCGCGCCCCTGCTGCGCACCATCCGGCGCCGGGGCGTGACCACCTGCCTCGGCGCGGTCACCGCGTACCTGATCGGCCGCCTCACCCCCGGCACCGAACGCCGCTCCACCACGATGGCCCTGTGCGGCGTGGTCGGCGCGCAGCTCGCGCAGACCCTCTCCGGCCGCCGCCGCAGCCCCCTGGTGTGGGCGACGGCCCTGGGCTCCGCCGCGGTGCTCGCCGCCCTCGTGCAGACCCCCGGCGTCAGCCACTTCTTCGGCTGCACCCCGCTGGGGCCCCTCGCCTGGTCCGGCGTGGCCCTGGCCATCGCCCTGTCGGCCCTCGCGCCGCGCCTGGAACGACTGGAGCCGGTGCGGCACCTGTACGGGGCGGCGTCCGGCCTCGCCCTGCGCCTCGGCGACGCCGTGCGGCAGACCCGCCACCTGCTGCACAGCGGCATCGCGCGGCCGGTGGCGGGGGGGGGGGGGGGGGGGGGGGGGGGGGGGGGGGGGGAGGGAGGGGGGGGGGGGGGGGGGGGGCAGGGGACGGCGCAGGTAGAGTGGGATGA
>NZ_JBVITR010000051.1:14005-19268 GCF_055574875.1 Streptomyces sp. NPDC034670 | reverse complement strand
CCGGCCCCTGGGGGGCCCCTGGGGGAAGACCCCCCCACCTGCGAAAAGGGGCCGTCGCACGGCTGGGGGGGGGGGGGGTGTCCCCCCCGGGCCCCACCCACCCCTCACGCGGGAGCGTGCCCGGCGGGAGCCGCGTCCCCGGCCCCGGACGGGGGCCCGCGGCCCGGCGGATTCCGGCCGCCGCGCCCAGACTGGAAGAGGCAGGACGGCGGCCCCGGCCCTCCGGGTCCGCCGCGGACACAGGCGGGCGCGGGCGCCCGGCGCCGGAGCCCGCCGCGGAGCAGAAGGGGTGAGGACCGGCATGAAGGCCTACGTCTTCCACGGTCCCGGGCGGTCCGCCTGGGAGGAGGTCCCCGACCCGGCCGTCGCGGAACCCACCGACGCGATCGTGCGGGTCGACGCCGTCACCATCTGCGGGACGGACCTGCACATCCTCAAGGGCGACGTGCCCGAGGTCCGCCCGGGAACCGTCCTGGGGCACGAGGCGGTCGGCGAGATCGTCGAGACCGGGGGCGACGTCCGCACCGTCCGCCCCGGGGACCGGGTGCTGGTCTCCTGCATCTCCGCCTGCGGGCGGTGCCGCCACTGCCGCGAGGGCATGTACGGCCAGTGCCTGGACGGCGGGGGCTGGGTCCTCGGGCACCTGATCGACGGGACCCAGGCCGAGTACGTCCGCGTCCCGTACGCCGACCTCTCGGTGCACCCGCTGCCCGGCACCCTCGCGAACGAGGACGCCGTGCTGCTGGCCGACATCTTCCCCACCGCCTACGAGGTGGGCGTGCTCAACGGGCGGGTGGGGGCGGGCGACACGGTCGTCGTGGTCGGCGCCGGGCCGATCGGGCTCGCCGCGATCGCCACCGCCCGGCTGTTCGCCCCCGAGCGCGTCATCGCCGTGGACCTGGCCGCGCCCCGGCTGGAGGCGGCCAAGGCGTTCGGCGCCGACGCCGTGGCCGACGCGGGCGAGGCGCCCGAGCAGCTGGTCGCGGACCTCACCGGCGGACTCGGCGCGGACGTGGCCGTCGAGGCGGTGGGCGTCCCGGAGACCTTCGAGATGTGCACCCGCATGGTGCGGCCCGGCGGCCGCCTGGCCAACGTCGGCGTGCACGGCGCTCCCGCCGTGCTGCACCTCGAGGACCTGTGGAGCAGGAACGTCACCATCACCACGGGGCTGGTGGACACCCGCTCCACGCCCACCCTGCTGCGGATGGCGGCCACCGGCCGGCTGCCCACCGGGCAGCTGGTCACCCACACGTTCCCGCTCGACCACATGCAGGAGGCGTACGACGTCTTCGGCAACGCCGCCGAGACCGGTGCGCTCAAGGTCGTCCTCGGTGTTCCGCGGCACGAGGTCGTCCCCGTGCACCCGGTGGCCTGACGGGGCCGCCACCGGCCCCCGCGGACCGGGCCGCACCGTGCCCGGACGGCCCCCCTCCGGCCCCTGCGGGAGAGGGCGGCGAGGGTCCACCCTGGAGGAGGGACGCCGTGCCCCGGCGGACCGGCCGGTCCCGGCCCGCCGCGGTGTCCGGCGCGAACGCGAGGAGGTGACGCCCCATGGGGAGGACGCACGGGGCGGGGGTCCGCAGGGTGCGGCTGTGGCGCTGGCGGAGGAACCCGCTGCGGCGCCGCAGCGATCTGGTCGAGGCCTGGGCCCTGCTCGCCGCCCTCGTCCTCGCCCTGGCGGTCGCGGTGGCCGCCGCCCTGGCGGCGGCCGGAGCCGTGGACGGGTCGCTCGCCGAGCGCCGGGACCGCGCCCGTGCCGTCGCGGCCGTACTGCTCGAGGACGCCGCCCACGCGACGCCCGCGTCCGTGTCCGAGGACGGGGACGGCGACGTGTGGGCCCCGGTGCGGTGGACCGCCCCGGACGGCACCCGGCACACGGGCCGCGCGGAGGCCGGACCGGGGGCCGAGGCGGGCACCGAGGTCACCGTGTGGACGGATCCCGGGGGGCGGCAGGTCTCCCGGCCGCCCGACGGTGCGGAGGCGCGGTTCCAGGTCGCCATGGCCGGCGTCACGGTCGGTGCCGCCACCGCGGGACTGGGGCTGCTCGGCACGCGGCTCGTCCTGAGCGGGCTGCAGCGGCGCCGCCTCCGGGAGTGGGAGGCCGAGTGGCGGCTGGTCGAACCGTCGTGGCGGAGGCGGATGACGGGCTGACGGGCTGACGGCGGCACGCTCGCCGACGGACCGCCGACGGACCGCCGACGGACCGCCGACGGACCGCCGACGGACCGCCGACGGACCGCCGGCGGATCGCCGACGGACGGTCGCGGTCGTGCCGCCGGCTGTCCCTCGCCCCTCGGCCGGAGCACCAGGACTCCTCTGACCTGCGGAATTGCAAAAATTTGCAATTCATTACATGCTTTTCCCGTTATCCCGTCGTGGGCCGTGCGGCTTCGCCCGTCCCCGCGCCCCGGCGACGGGCGCCCTGAGCCGTCGGGAAGTCGAGGGGTCGTGTCCGTACCGCTGTCACCCTCCGGGATCGGGTCCCGGATCACATCGCTGCTGCCCACCCGTGCCGACCTGGCCCAGGCGCGGCGGAACCCGCGCCGCGACCTGCTCGCCGGCCTCACCGTCGCCGTCGTCGCGCTGCCGCTCGCGCTCGGTTTCGGCGTCTCCTCCGGGCTCGGCGCCGAGGCGGGGCTGGCCACCGCCGTGGTCGCCGGGGCACTGGCGGCGGTGTTCGGCGGCTCCCACCTCCAGGTCTCCGGCCCGACCGGGGCGATGACGGTGGTGCTGGTGCCCATCGTCGCCGACCACGGGCCCTCGGGGGTGCTCACCGTCGGGCTGCTGGCGGGCGTGATCCTGGTCGCGCTGGCGCTGCTGCGGGCCGGGGGGAGCATGCGCTACGTGCCCGCGCCGGTGGTGGAGGGCTTCACGCTCGGCATCGCGTGCGTGATCGCGCTGCAGCAGGTCCCCAACGCCCTCGGCGTGCCCGTGCCCGAGGGCGAGCGGGTCCTGGTGGTGACCTGGCGGGCGCTGGGGGAGTTCGCCCGCGACCCCGGCTGGACCTCCCCGGTCCTGGCGCTCGCGGTGGCCGCCGTGATGCTGCTCGGGGCGCGCCGGAGACCGGCCGTCCCGTTCTCGATCCTGGCGGTGGCCGCGGCCACCGTCGTGACGCAGGCCGCCGGCCTGGACGGGGCGCGGCCGATCGGGGACCTGCCCGCCGGCCTGCCGGCCCCCTCGCTGGCCTTCCTCGACACCGGGGCCCTGGGCGGCCTGCTCGCGCCCGCCGTGGCCGTGGCGGCGCTGGCCGCGCTGGAGTCGCTGCTGTCCGCCTCCGTCGCCGACGGCATGACCGTCGGTCAGCGGCACGACCCGGACCGCGAACTGTTCGGGCAGGGCCTGGCCAACATCGCCGCCCCGCTGTTCGGCGGCGTCCCCGCGACCGGGGCGATCGCCCGCACCGCGGTCAACGTCCGCACCGGCGCCACCTCCAAGCTGGCCTCGCTCGCGCACGCCGCCGTCCTCGCGGTGATCGTCTTCGCGGCCGCCCCGCTGGTGTCCAGGATCCCGCTCGCCGCGCTGGCGGGCGTGCTGCTGGCCACCGCGGTCCGCATGGTCGAGGTCGGCTCGCTGCGCGCGACGGCCCGCGCCACCCGCTCCGACGCGCTGCTCCTCGTCCTGACCGCCGCCGCCACCCTCCTGCTCGACCTCGTCCAGGCCGTGATCATCGGTCTGGCCGTCGCGGGCGTCCTCGCCCTGCGCGCGGTCGCCCGGCAGGCCCGGCTCGCCCCGGTGCCGCTCGACCGGGGCGACCACACCGAGGAGGAGCACGAACTGCTGGCCGAGCACATCGTCGCCTACCGCCTCGACGGCCCGCTGTTCTTCGCCGCCGCCCACCGCTTCCTGCTGGAACTGACCGAACTCGCCGAGGTGCGCGTGGTCGTCCTGCGCATGTCCCACGTGAGCGTCGTCGACGCCACCGGGGCCCTGGTCCTCAAGGACGTGGTGGCGAGGCTGAGACGCCGCGGCGTCGTCGTCCTGGTCTCCGGCATACGCCCCGGCCACCGCCGGGTCCTCGACTCCGTCGGCGCCCTGGAGCTGCTGCGGCACGAGGGCCGGGAGTACGCCACGACCCCCGAGGCGATCGGCGCGGCCCGCGACCACCTGGAACGCACCGGCGTCCTGGCCCCGTCCCCGACCCCGGCTCCGGCCCCCGCGCCCGCCCGGGAGGCACCGTGACCCGCACGCGCCCCCGCCGCCCGGTCCCGCGGGCCGCGTCGTGCCGCTCCTCCTCCCGGGGGCGGCCGTGACACCCCGGCTGGACACGCTGCCGCACCGCCACGTGCTCACCCTTCCCACCGAACCCGCCGCCGTCCGCCTCGCCCGCGAGACCGCCGAACGGGCCCTGGCGCAGTGGGGCATCGCCGCCCACCACCCCGCGGTGGGCCCGGCGCTGCTCATCCTGAGCGAACTGGTGACCAACAGCGTCCGGCACGCCGCCGAGGCCTCGCCGCAGACGACCGTGGTCTACGCGGCGGGCCCCGAGTGCCTGGTGCTCGCCGTGCACGACCGCCACCCCCACCGGCCGCGGCTGTACGCGCCCGCGGGCGGGGGCGGTCTGGCCACCGTCGTCGAGCTGACCCACGGCCTGGGCGGCACCGCGGTGGTCCGGGGCGACGCCGACGGCCGGGGGAAGAGCATCTGGATCACACTGCCGCTGTGACGTCACCGGACCCGGCCCCGGACGGGGCGGAGCTGCGGAGTTGCTAATGTCGGAAACCGTCGAGGCGGGCGTCGACGAACAGGTGAGGCGAGGGACCGGGGTCCGGCCGTCCGGGCCGTACTGCCGCGCCGGAAAGGGAACGGCACGATGACCACGCCGCTGTACCAGCTGAAGGCCGAGTTCTTCAAGACCCTCGGGCACCCCGCCCGCATCCGCGTGCTGGAGCTGCTCAGCGAGCGCGAGCACGCGGTGGGGGAGATGCTGCCCGAGGTCGGCATCGAACCGGCGCACCTCTCGCAGCAGTTGGCGGTGCTGCGGCGGGCGAACCTGGTGGTCGGCCGCAAAGAGGGCTCCACCGTCTACTACTCGCTGACCAGCCCGCACGTGGCGGAGCTGCTGCGGGTGGCGCGCACCATCCTGTCCGGCGTCCTCGCGGGTCAGGCGGAACTGCTCGCCGACCTCCGGGCCGCGCAGGGCGAGGGCGGGTCCCCGTCGTGAAACGCGCCCGTGGGGGCGGGCGGGGGGGGGGGGGGAAGGGGGGGGGGGGGGGGGGGGGAGGGGGGGGGGGGGGGGGGGGGGGCTCCCCCCCCCCCCCGCCCC